>JBIKRO010000001.1:0-153551 GCA_044349095.1 Aquirufa sp.
CTCATCATGAAAAACAAGATGTAAATAAAAGCCAAACTAAAGCCGAGCGCAATTTGAAATCCTACGCCACCCCGAGATTTACGCGCTGAAACTAAGAATCCGATGATTGTTAAAATGATCACGGAAATAGGATTGGCAAAGCGTAAATATTTTTCAATTAAAAATACTTCTATGCCATCAGCGCCACGAGAACGAACTAAATCGATGTGCCGATTGAGTTCAGGCAAGGTAAATGTTTCGTGTAATAGATGCTTATTTTGAAAGTCTTTGGGAAATAAATTTAAGGTCGTGTCAATTTTTACACCTGATATAATTCCTGTTTTTCCCGGCATTAAATTCCTAATTCGAAAATCATGAATCGTCCATTTTTTGCGAAGGGTATCCCAGGTAATCCGGTCGGACATTAATTTTTCTTTGATCTCATTGTTGGATATTCGTTCTAAACTGAAGCGATAACCGGTATTGGTATTGTTGTCGTAACTTTCAATATAGGCATATACATCAGGGGCAATTTTAATATGTACATCTCGCTTGTCGAAAAAGTAGGTGCCGTTGATGTATTGATGTTCGAAAGGAACACGAATTTTATTGGCATTAGGAACGACCCAACCAATCATAATAAACGTACCGATGGCAATGATGGTTGACCCAATTAAATAGGGTCTCATTAATCGAGTAAAGCTAACGCCAGAACTCAGAATGGCTATTATTTCCGTTTTCGCGGCTAGGTTGGCCGTAAAAAATACGGTGGCAATAAACACCATTAACGGCGAAATGTAGTTGGCCCAGTAGGGAATAAAATTCAAATAATAATCAAAAATGATGGCATGCATGGGCGCCTGCTTGCGAATGAAATCATCTATTTTTTCGGTATAATCGATGACCATGACAATTAATACAATTAAAAAAACCGCGAAAACATAGGTCTTCAGAAACTTTTTTAAAATGTAGTAATCGAGTATTTTCATTAGCTATTGATCGATTCTTGTTCGTAAGAAATTCCAGAAAACAAATGAATGAAGATCACGCGGGCCGTCCTAAAATTAAATGGAACCATGACCAAAGAAAATATCGTAATGGGCACCACATAACCCATGGCCGGAGGGTCGTTGAAAAAATTGAAAACGACAATGCCACCGACCAACATAATGCCCACGGTAAATGCGTAGGAAATGTACATGGCGCCATAAAAAAATCCGGGTTCCACTTCATATCTCAGGTCGCAATGGGGACAATTTTCATGCATTTGAGCGAAATTTAAAAGATTCCACCATTTATATTTAAAAAGTCGGCCTTCGTGACAATTAGGACAACGTGCATTGATTATCGCGTGTAGCTTACTTGGATCTGCCATAATTAAAGAAAATTAAGCCATAAAGGTAAAGAAAATTGGAGGATTAAACGTAATTAAGGTCGCGTTCCACTCCCTTTTTGTATCTTTGCGGAAATCAAACTTACACGATATGTATTCTATTGTAACAAATGTTCACATTGTACTTTTTGTACTTGTCTTTCTTTTAGGTTTAAATCTATTGGTTCGTGCTATTCGCGGATTATCCAGCGGAGGCGCTTTTGTTGACGCAGATCGCAAAGCCGGATTGTTTTTCATGATCTCTTTACATACTCAATTGTTGATCGGCCTAGTGCTTTATTTTTTCTTAAGCCCAGTGACTGCTGCAGCTTTTGCGGATTTTGGTGCGGCCATGAAAGATCCAGCGACTCGCTTAATTGCCGTTGAGCATATTTCAGTGAACGTCATAGCGGTAGTTTTAGCGACCATCGTAAATGCCAAAAACAAGAAAGATATAGCTGATGCAGCTAAGCATAAAAATGCGTTGATCTTTAATGGAATCGGCCTTTTATTAATTTTAAGCCGTATCCCTTGGTCGCGTTTGTTTGCCTAAGTTTATATGAAGAAAAAGTGCATTTTTTTGGATCGCGACGGTGTTCTTAATGTAGACCGCGTGGATTATGTCTATCGCATGGAAGATTTTATCATTCCAAAAGGGGTCCCTGAGGCTTTAATCGCCTTAAAAGAAGCGGGATATTTGTTGGTGGTGATAACGAATCAAAGCGGTATCGCCAAAGGACTTTATGAACACAAGCACGTATATGCGATTCATGAAGCGATTCAAAAGGCATGTGGCGGCGTGTTAGATGATTTATATTTTTGCCCTTATCATGAAAATTTTGATAGCCGATCTTTAACAAGAAAACCAGGCTCCTTGTTGATTGAGAAGGCGGCGGCTAAATATCAGGTCGACTTTGATCTTTCATTTATGGTGGGGGATCATGAGCGGGACATCATCGCGGGAACGAGAGCTGGACTTAGAACGATACGTTTGGCCCCTGAAGGTGAAGAAACGAACGCCACTTTTGTGGTGCGTGATTTACTAGAAGCTTCCCAATTAATTTTAAAAAATTAAGGATTATTTGGAATTACATAATTTATAATGTAAACTTTGTATATGGAAAAAGTATATTTAAGTGACGCGGGCCCAAAAGTTTCTCCGGCCATTTATGGTTTTTGGCGTTGGGAAAATGAGGTGGCTTCCATGGAGAAAATTGTCCAATTATGTCTTGAATTAGGGATCAACACCTTTGATCATGCGGATCGCTATGGGGATTATTCTTGTGAAAAGACTTTTGGGGAGCTTATTTCTTCGGGATCTGTGCGTCGCTCAGATATTATTTTATTTTCTAAATGTGGCGTTTGTTTACCCTATGCGGCCCGACCCGATATACGTGTTAAACATGTTAATACATCGGCTGACCATATTTCTAATTCTGTAGAGAATTCCTTACGAAACTTAAAAACAGATTATTTAGACGTGTTTTTATTGGACCAATTGGACCCTTTGTCGGATTTGGAATCAACGGCCTTGGCGCTTGAAAAATTGAAAAGTTCGGGGAAAGTGAAAAATATTGGAGTATCTAATTTTTCGGTATACCAACATCAGTTGCTCGTTTCCTATTTAAATATTCCGGTGGTATCCAATCACATCGATTTAAACTTATTGCAAACATCGGCTTTGGATAATGGAGCGCTGGATTACATTAAGCAAAAATACATGCGCCCATTGGCGGTGTCACCATTGGCTGGAGGTCGTATCGAACAAGGAACGGATGAAATTGCTCTTCGTGTACGTAAAAAACTAGTTGATATGGCAGCTAAATATGAGAGCAATATCGAGTCTATTGCGGTTGCTTGGGTGGTTAAATTAGGCGCACTTCCTTTAATCGGAACATTAGAGGAATCACGTATTCGTAATATTGTGAATTCATTTAAAATCGATTTGGAACATCAAGACTGGTACGATCTATATCAAACCTCTCGACCTGGACCATTGGTGCAAGACTAATTTTCTAAGGTTATAAACAAGGAAATTTTCAAGTTGATTAATGGAGTTAAATAGAAAAGCCCGACAAACATGTCAGGCTTTTTGCTTTTTCGGACCCAAGCCCTATTACCTATTACTTATTACCTGTTACCTTTTAATATTACCTCTTACCTAATACCTATTACTTCTTACCTAATACCTTTTACCTAAATCACCTTCTCCCCGTATTTCTCCTTCGCTCTTTCCCTTTTGGAACCACTCGATTTCCTCGAGGTGCTTCTCTTTTTCGAGAACGATTATTGGCAAATCCTCCTCCCGAGCGCATCCCCACCATTTCTAAATCGATGGTTCTTTTGGCCAAATTCGTATCACGCACTTTCACTTTTACCGCATCACCAAAAGTGAATACGCGTCCATTGGACTTGCCCACAATCCGGTAATTTTCTTTATCTAAATCGTAAAAATCGTCGTTTAAGTCGACCATACGAACAAGTCCCTCACAAGAAGTATCTCCTATCTCCACAAATATCCCGAACTCCGTTACGCCTGTAATGATTCCGTCAAATACCTGTGGCTCATGTAAACTCATGTACTCCACTTGCTTGTATTTAATGGAAGCACGTTCGGCTTCGGAGGCCAACTTCTCCCGATCCGACGAATGCTTGCATTGAATCTCGATGGGCGAACGATCTTTGGTCTCACCCCCATCTAAATAATGTTGCAATAATCGATGCGTCATGACATCCGGATAGCGACGAATAGGACTTGTAAAGTGTGAATAAAATGGAAAGGCAAGGCCAAAATGGCCAATCGCATCAGTGCTATATTTAGCCTTCGACATAGTCCGAACTGCCAAACCTTGTAATACGTTTTCCTCCGCTTTTCCCTGAATATTTTCCATCAACGCATTGAAGGATTGACTTACTTGTTTGGGTTCCGTTGTCACTTGGTACCCAAACTTCTTCGCAAAGGAAGAAAACACGCGTAGTTTTTCTGGATCAGGCGCATCGTGTATCCGATAAACCATCGTATTTCGCGGATCCGTTTGCTTTAATTCATGTACATACTCAGCCACTTTTTTGTTGGCCAACAACATAAATTCCTCAATTAACTTATGCGCATCTTTGCGTTCGCGAGGATATACGGCGATGGGTTTTCCATCTTCGTCCAATAAAAACCGCAGTTCCGTCGAATCGAAATTGACCGATCCATGTTTAAATCGGGCATCTCTAAACGTTTTCGCAATCCGATTTAAATCTTTGATGACGGGCTCATAAGGATCTTCTGAAGGCCCCTCATGTTCGATTAAAACTTGGGCATCTTCGTAGGCAAACCTGCGATCCGAATGGATTAACGTTCTTCCAAACCATTCTTTCACAATCTTCCCTTTTTTATCTAATTCGAAAACGGCCGAAAACGTACATTTGTCTTCATTGGGTCTCAAGGAACAAAGGCCATTGGAAAGTTTTTCGGGCAACATCGGAACGACACGATCCACCAAATAAACGGAGGTCGCACGTCGATAAGCCTCTTGGTCTAATACACTTCCGGGCTTTACATAATGCGAAACATCGGCTATGTGAACGCCAATTTCCGTATGTCCATTGGCCAAAATTTGATAGCTAATCGCATCGTCAAAATCCTTTGCGTCGACGGGATCTATGGTAAAGGTCAATACCTTTCTAAAATCTTTTCGCTTTTTAATTTCGTCTTTTGAAATGTTGGTTGGGATATCCTCAGCAGCCAATTCCACCTCTTCTGGGAAATCATAAGGAAGCCCAAATTCCGCCAAAATGGAGTGCATTTCAGTGTCATTTTCACCGGCTTTACCTAATACTTTGACGACGCGGCCTTCTGCTTTTTTACCGGCGGAGGCCCAACGAGTCACCTCGACGATCACTTTGTCTAGGTGATTGGCCGCCATCGTTTCCGTGCGCGGCACATAAATATCTTCGTATATTTTTTTTGAATCGGGAATTAAAAAGGCGTAGTGCGGAGTTACTTGGATGACGCCCACTAACTCGGGGGAACGTCTCTCTAAAATCTCAACCACCTCGCCTTCCGGGCGGTCGTTTTTCTTTTTTTCAGAAGGTCTACGTGCTTGAACGAGTACTGTATCTCCATCTTTGGCAAACATTAAATCTGCCGTTGCGACCCAAATATCTTTTCCCTCTCCTTCGGTTACGATGAAGGCAAAACGTGAATTTACGTGGTCTACGCGTCCTTTGACTTGGAATGATTCACTGTCAAATCTATAGTTTCCATCCGACTGGCGAATGATCCTGTTTTCTTGTGCTAATTTATCTACGGCGTCGGAATAAATTTCCTTGGTCTTTCGGTCGCGAATCGCAAATGCTTTGTGAATTTGGTTGACCGAGTACGATCGATAATCGTTGAGTTCAAAAAATTCGAGGATTTCTGCTTGAATTTCTTTTAAGAATTTTTCTTGTTTTGGGTTAATGCCCATGATTTATTTGTAATTAGGCTGCAAGGTACGAATATCAAATAGGAATTCTTAATTCCAAGCCCTTATCTTTGCAAAATGAATCGTTCTCGCATCGCCTTATTTTTGTTGGTTCTTTTTATTCTTAGTGGAGTTTTCATTTGGTATAAAAGCACGAAAAGCCAAGAAACGAACGTAGCATCTACGGCAGTCATCGTTGAAACTCCTGTATTTAATTCAGATTCAGCCTATGCGCACATCGCGAAGCAAGTAAGTTTTGGTCCTCGAATTCCTAATTCTCCAGCACAAATCAAATGTAAAGATTGGATTGTTGAAAAATTAAAGGGCTATGGCTGGCAAGTTAAAATCCAAGAATTTACCTCCTTCCGTTACGATGGATATAAAATGAAGGGCTATAATATCATGGCGCAATACCAACCGCAAATTCAAAAACGGATTTTATTGGGGGCGCATTGGGATGCCAGGAGCATCGCCGACAAAGATTCGGTGGATAAAAATAAGCCGATTGACGCCGCGAATGATGGTGGGAGCGGCGTAGGGGTTATGTTGGAAATCGCGAGGCTTTTATCGGAAACTGCCAAAAAGCCGACGGTCGGCGTGGACCTAATTTTCTTTGATTTAGAAGATCATGGCGAGCCTCATGATTTTACTGGAAACCCGTCGACGACCAGTTGGGCCCTAGGATCTCAACACTGGGCCACGAACATCATCCCAGAAAACTACCGACCTTATTATGGAATTTTATTGGACATGGTGGGGGCAAGAGGGGCGAAATTTCCACATGAAGGCTCATCGATGCAATATGCACCCGGAATTGTTCGCTCGATTTGGGCGACGGCTGCAGATTTAGGATATGGAAATATGTTCATCGACGAGGACGCTTTTGGAATTTCGGATGACCATACCGCGGTGAATGAAGTGGCAAAAATACAAATGATTGACATCATCGATATAAGGCCGGTGAATGGCGGATTTGATTTTGGGCCATCTCACCATACGCATCAAGACAATTTAAATACTATCGATAAGTCTACGTTAAAAGCGGTGGGGCAAACACTATTACAAGTTTTATATAGAGAATAATATGGAAGAAAATGCTTTGCAATTTGTGCATTTAAATGACACGCATGTGGGTTTGGGAGCTAAAATGGTCCCTTTTGCAGGTTTTAACATGCCTGTTTTATACACGAATTTAATTGAGGAGCATGTTTGTGTGCGCAATAATGTGGGGGTATTTGACGTGAGTCACATGGGTGAATTTTTATTGAAGGGAGAAAAAGCCTTGGATTTAATTCAATATGTCTGTTCGAATGATGCGTCTAAATTAACAGATGGCAAAGTGCAATACAGCTGTTTGCCTAATGCCACGGGGGGTATTGTGGATGATTTATTGGTGTATCGAGTGAACGCCCAAGAATATTATTTGGTGGTTAATGCGTCTAATATTGAGAAAGATTGGAATTGGATTTCGTCTCATAACACCTTCGGGGTTGAGATGACGAATCGATCCGATGACTATAGTTTATTTGCGGTTCAGGGGCCCAATGCGCTTCCTGTTTTACAAAAGTTGACCGATGTAAATTTATCTGAAATGCCTTATTACACCTTTAAAATAGGTAATATGGCTGGGTTTTCAGAGGTTATTATTTCAAATACTGGGTATACGGGAGCGGGAGGTTTTGAGATATATGTGGAGAATAAAAATGCCTTAGCGATGTGGAATGCCATTTTTAAGGCGGGGGAATCGGTTGGAATTCAACCGGTAGGTTTGGGTGCGAGGGATACCTTGCGAACGGAAATGGGTTATTGTTTATATGGCCATGACATTGACGATACGACTTCGCCGATCGAGGCGGGATTGGGTTGGATTACTTCTTTTAACAAGGATTTTATTAGCAAGGATTTCCATGCGGCGATTAAAGCGGCTGGACCTAAGAAAAAGTTGGTGGGATTTGAGATGATTGACCGTGGGATTCCACGCCAGCATTATCCCATTTTGAACGCCGCGGGAGAGGTGATTGGTGAGGTAACCTCAGGCACACAATCTCCCAATTTGTCTAAGGGGATCGGAATGGGATATGTAGAGACATCCCAAAGTGGGGTTGGCACAGAGATTTTTATCTCCATTCGTGATAAATCATTAAAAGCTCAAATCGTTAAAATGCCCTTTATTTAAGATGCGTAAAATAGATGTATGCTTCTCGCCGGATTTAATTCATTTATATGATTTGTCGGATAAATGTGTCGTGGTGGTGGATATTTTTAGGGCTACCTCCTGCATGGTGACGGCTTTTGCGCATGGGGCGGTAGAAATTATTCCCGTCGAACAGATTGAATTATGTCAATCATTTCGTGAACAAGGATATTTGATTTCAGCTGAGCGGAATGGCATCACACCAGAGGGTTTTGACTTTGACAATTCGCCTTTTTCCTATCAAGACCCGAAGGTTAAAGGAGCGAAGATTTGTGTGACGACGACCAATGGAACCGTGGCGATTCGTCGGTCTGCCGAAGCTCCCCAATTATATGTGGGTGCGTTTTTAAATTTGTCCAGCATTACGGAGGCTTTGAATAAATGGGAGGGCGACGCATTGGTGGTTTGTGCGGGTTGGAAGGGCAAACCTAATTTAGAAGATACTTTGTTTGCGGGCGCCCTAATAGACCAGTTGACCGGTGTATATGAGGTAGCAGATGACGCGGCATTAATGGCTTGGAAAAACTTCAATGTTGCCTCCAAAGATATGTTGACCGCCGTAAAAAACTCCTCACACGTCAAAAGACTATTAGGTTTAGGCATCGAAAAAGACATCGCTTTTTGTTTGGAAGTAGATCGCTATGATGTCCTACCTGAACTGGAAGGGGAACGATTAGTTAATAAAAAACGTTGAATTTAGCCCTTGATGGGCATTTTAAAATATGATTCTTTACAGTACGCAAAAATCCAGCCCAAATGTTTCTTTTGAAGAAGCTATCTTTAGAGGTTTACCTCCGGATAATGGGCTATATATGCCTACTGAAATTAAGCGTTTGCCGGATTCATTTTTTGATACGATTCAGGATTTATCCTTGGTGGAAATTGCCGAGGTGGTATGTAATAATTTATTGGGAGATGATTTAAGCGAAGCGGAAATAAAGTCGATTATTACGAGTTCGATGACCTTTGAAGCACCCCTATTTTCATTGGAGCCAGGGGTGGAAATTTTGGAATTATTTCATGGTCCGTCGATGGCCTTTAAGGATTTTGGTGCTCGATTTATGGCGGCGGCCATGTCGCATTATTTGGTCAAACATCAAAGGGAAATACGAATTTTAGTCGCGACTTCTGGGGATACGGGGGGAGCGGTGGCGCAAGGATTTTTTAATACGCCTGGGATATCGGTGACGATTTTGTATCCATCGGGAAAAGTTTCGGATATTCAGGAAATGCAGTTGACGACCTTAGGGGGAAATGTGGAGGCTTTGGAGATTGAAGGGACTTTCGATGATTGCCAACGATTAGTTAAAGAGGCATTTTTGGATGCGGATTTGCGGGCCAAGTTTAATTTGGCATCGGCTAATTCGATTAATATAGCGCGCTTAATTCCTCAGTCTTTTTATTATTTTGCGGCGTATGCGGAGGCGAAAAGAAAGGGCTTATCTGACCCATTGGTGTTCAGCGTGCCTTCAGGGAATTTTGGAAATTTGAGTGCCGGTTTGATGGCGTATCAAATGGGTTTACCGGTCAAAGCATTTATCGCAGCTTGTAATGAAAACCATCCAGTTCCTGATTATTTGTCGACCGGAGTATATCGCCCGGAACCTAGTGTAGAGACCCTATCCAATGCCATGGATGTGGGAAGTCCTTCCAATTTTGTGCGGATGCAAATTCTCTCCGGGGGAGTTTTGGATGAAATAAAGCAGGTAGTAAAAGGCTATTTTACGGATGATGCTTTAACCAAAAACAGGATGTCGGAGGTGTATGAAAAAACAGGTTATATCATGTGCCCACACACGGCAGTGGGGTATGATGGACTTTTGCAATATCAAAAAGAGTGTGGCGATGCAGTGACGGGAGTCGTTTTGTCGACCGCACATTATGCTAAATTTTTGCCAACGGTCGAGGCGGTGATCGGCGGAAAAGTTCCTGTTCCCTTGCGACTATCTGAGTTGCTGGACAAGCAAAAAAAATCCATCCTGTTGGGGACGGATTTTGAAGGTTTCAAAAAGTTTTTGCTAGGCTAGCTTTTTAATGCCTTTTCAGGCCTTATAGCAATGCCATAAATTTCTGTTTTTCTTGGTAGATGACAAGGCCGATCAATGCGATCAGTAAAATCCCAATGCCGGGAGTATTCGCAAGGCAAATCTCAAAAAGTAGGATATTAACGGATATTGGTGCTAAAATGAGCGTTGCTAAAGCTCGTTTTGTCGGCATGATGATCAGAACACCTCCTATAATTTCCAATACCTTAATAACAGCCATATAGCCTGTTGGCCCAAATAGGTTAAAAAATGCTAATTGGTTTCCTGTCATTGTGGGCATAGGAGCCAAAGGGAAAAAGAAATTGATGCCACCAAATAAGAATAAAAAGGCTAAGATAGCGGCTGGAACGTGTTTAATGAACTTCATTTTTTAGGGGTTTAATTTAATTTTTTTTCAAATAATCATTTCTTGATAAGTATTTTTCTATTAGTATATAAAGTAAAATAAATAAATAGCGGCTTCCCATCTCTTTGATTTTTAAGTTGGATTCTCCTGCTTTTCTATTTCTCCAAGAATTCGGTAATATACCGAAAGAATAACCTCGAATGATCGCCTTTAATGGCAATTCAATAGTTAGGTTGAAGTGAGCCGCCAAAAACGGCCTTAGACCATCTATTGTATGTCTTCTATACATTTTAAAAGCATTAGTAAAATCGTTGTAATTAATTCCTATTAATATTTTAATGAGCCAATTGGCAAAGCGATTAATAATTAATTTATGCTTTGGGTAATCGTAAACGGTTCCACCCTTGATAAACCGAGAACCGAAAACGCAGTCTAAATTATCTCGAACCATCAGTTGGTAAAAGGCTATTAAATCGGCAGGATTATCTGATAAATCTGACATCATTATACCTACACATTCCCCTGTAAATCGGTCTAAGCCATAGCGAATGGCATAGCCAAAACCATTCGGCCCCGGGTTTGTGAAGTAGACTAGTGTTGGTATTTCTGTCTGAAGTTTTTGTAGGATTTCCAGCGTTTTGTCTTTGGAATTATCATTGACTACTACAATTTCATGGTCTATCTCTGCAGCTGTTAGTGCTGCATATAAGGAGTTTAAAGTCTCTTGAATCGATCCTTCTTCATTATATGCCGGAATTAATACACTTAGTTTCATTAATTTTTTGAGTAAATCAGTTCGTCAAAATCCCCAAATCCATGTTTAATTTTAGTACAGATTGGATATCCATTACTCATTAATAAATCAGAAATGGCATTCTCCTCATTTTGTTGAAGGTACATATCATCATTATGACTTTCAAGCTGAATGTATTTTATGGTAGAAGAATTGATACCAGAAAAAAGTCCCATTAGGCACTTAAGCTCATGTCCTTCGGTGTCAATTTTTACGGCGTGGATGTCATTCAATTTATATTCATTGATAAAGTCTGAGAGTTTAATGACATCTACTTGATGTGTTTTTAAAACTATATCTTTTGGATCAACCCCCAAAATAGCTGATTTCATTTTTAAATAGTTAGAATCATAATTTAGTTCTTCAAAGGTGGACGTCTCATCCGTCACCGTTTCTTTCAATTCAAGGATTCCACTCGCATCACTAACCCCTTTATTAATCAGATGGATATTTTTAAAATCTTGATATTTTTTCTCTAATGCCGTGAATAATCTTGGATTGGGCTCAAAAGCATATATCACACAGTTGGGATATATCGCTTTAAAAAAGTCAATACTTTGGCCTTTGTTCGCCCCCACATCTAAAATTACTGGGGAATTTATATTGATAGAGGCATTTTTATAGAATGATTTTAGCTTTGGATAGAAAAATATTTTTTCATTTATTTCAATCAATAGCTGAATTAATTTAATTCTAATATTCATATTAAATTAGGATAAAATAGGTTTCAACATGGCCTCATCTTGCTTAAACCATTCGTAAACTTCTGATAAAAGTGTTGGGACGGTGATTTCGGGACGCCAAGCACTAAACTCGGTGATTTTGGTATTGTCGGTCACGTAGATCGGAATATCTCCGGGTCTATTTTCTGCCATTTGGGAAATGGATATTTTATTTCCAGTAATTTCAGAACAAACATCGGTTAATTCGGCTAAGGAAATGGTCTGCTCTAATCCGCCACCCACGTTGAATATTTGTCCTTTTTGTAAACTCAAATGAGCTATTTGCCATTGGACCAAACGGAATAAATCGCGTACATGCAACACATCGCGCGCTTGTTGGCCCTTCCCGTCAAAACCAATATAAGACAAGGAGCCTTTCCAAAAATGCCTCGCCATCCACAGCACAATAACGCCCTGGTCGATCTTCCCCATTTGATAAGGTCCGCTCAAAACTCCACATCGATTGATGACCGCTGGGATATTAAAATTATGTGCAAATTCTTGAATGAGGTATTCGGAGGCTAATTTAGTTGCTCCGTATATTGACCTTAAACCAGTTAAAGGAAAATCTTCTGTTAAGCCCTTTGATGAAATCCCAGACATAGCTTGTGTGTCTGAGAGATTAAAGCGATTGGATTTAGAAGTCAGTGAAACATCTAATAAGCGATCATATGGATATACTCGAGACGTGGATAAAAAGATGAAAGCCGCTTGATGTTTTTTGGCAAAATACAAGGTATTGATTGTGCCATTCAGGTTGGTGTCAATTAAATTCTCCAACTCCCCAGGAATAGTACCAGCTAAAACAGAGGGTTCAGCCGCGGCATCTATGACCACATCTACAGCCGGAATGCGCTCCAAATCCGTTTTTATGCGCACATCACCATGGACGAAATGAATGCCCTGTGCGAGTATTTTTTGTAAATTAATTTCAGATCCTCGCCTGGAAAGGTTGTCTAAGCAATAGATTTCTGAATCGGTATAATATTGCTTGAATAGGATGGCTAAATTTGAGCCAACAAACCCACAGCCACCTGTAATTAATATTTTCATGATTGAGCTGTTTCCATGTAGCGCGTATAAATGTCTACAAACACGTCTTCAAGCGATTTGGTGATATCCCAATTTGGATAATGGGCTTTCATTTTTTTCAAATCACTGTAATAGCAGATGTGATCGCCAATTCTATTTTGGTCAACATATTTATATTTCATGGGCTTGCCAGAAATTTTGGCAATTAAATCAAAGGCCTCTAAAATGGAAACCGAATTATCTTTACCTCCACCGATGTTGTAAACCTCAGCGATGCGTGGAGCCTTTAAAAACTCCTCGATAAACCGAGCCACATCATAGGAATGGATGTTATCGCGTACCTGCTTTCCCTTATATCCAAAAACGGTATATTCCTTTTCCTCGATATTGCACTTGATTAAATAACTTAAAAAGCCATGCAATTCAACTCCAGCGTGATTGGGACCAGTTAGGCAACCTCCTCGTAAACAGGCCGTTGGCATATTAAAATAACGTCCATATTCCTGCACTGAAATATCAGCCGATACTTTAGATGCCCCAAACAGCGAGTGCTTGGACTGATCGATGCTAAAACTTTCTGAAATACCCTCGAAATAGGCGGGATCATCATAGTCAAAACGGGTTTCCAACTCCTTCATTTTGATCAAATTGGGAGCATCCCCATATACTTTGTTGGTCGATAAATGCACAAATGGAACGTTTGTATCGTAGCGACGAAGGGATTCTAATAAGTTGAAAGTACCCACGGCATTGGTATCAAAATCCTCAAATGGAATCGATGCAGCTCGGTCATGGCTTGGTTGGGCCGCTGTATGAACAATGGCATCCGGTTTAATGGCTGGAATAATATCTAAAATAGCCTGACGATCTCGAATGTCAATGGTATTGTGCAATTGATACGATGAGCCATATATTTTTAGGCGATCCTTGTTGGACGAGTTATCTCCTTGCATCCCAAAAAACACGGCTCGCTGGTTATTATCAATTCCATGAACCTCCCACCCTTTTTGAAGAAAATATTCGCTTACTTCGGAACCGATTAGGCCCATAGACCCAGTAACAATTAGTCTCATTGGCATTATTGTATAACTTAAATCAAAATTACGCCTTATTTTTAGATATCTGAAATATCTAAAATTCTTAATTGCAAATTTCGATCACCCCGAAACTCATTAATTTCCACATGATAAACCATTTGGAAAGCGAGCTGCTTTTCGTATGCGATTAAAAGTTCTTCGTAAAAATCTTTGCGAATCCCAAAACCCACGGCCTCCCAAGCTGCACCAGAAGGCGAAGAGGATACATGTAATTTCAAATGATCTTCCTTCATGATGAATGGTGCCTTGTTTAAATAAATAGGCCCACTTAGAAAATTTGGCATCATATTGCCTGGGCCATAAGGGGAAAGCCGAGATAATAATTGATCGTAAAAGGAGAGCGTCATGGCTTCCAAAGGCACTTGCAAGTCGACCGTCAGCTCAGCCCTTAACTCGCCTGTTGGCAATCCTGTTTGCACGAGTCCTTCAAAACGCTCAATAAAAGCTTGCAAGTTTTCAGGTTTTAGGTGTAATCCTGCCGCATGGGTATGTCCGCCAAATTGAGCCAGTAAATCAGCACATTTTTCTAAAGCTGCATGAATATCAAAACCTTTGACCGAGCGGGCAGAGCCCACAATCTGCCCATGGGATTCCGTTAAAATGATGGTGGGCCTAAAATAAAATTCTTGAATTTTACTGGCGACGATGCCGACGACCCCCTTGTGCCAACCGGCTTGATACAGAACGGTGCTTTTGGCATTTTGCAAAAATGAGTTAGAGTCAAATTTTGCGAGGGCTTGGCTGACTATTTCTTTTTCGACCACCCTACGTTCTAAGTTTTGTTGGATGACCGCCTCGGCAAGCATTTGGGCTTCGATGAGGTCGGAGGCCAATAATAACTTGACTGCTCCATGAGCATGTTCCATTCGACCTGCAGCATTAACGATCGGCGAAATGGAAAAGACAATGTCGGTAATTTGAATGGGCGCTTTTTTGTTGGCCTTTTGCAATAAATAAGCTAGCCCTGGACTTGGATTTGAGCCTAGTTTGACCAGTCCATGAAACGCCAAAATTCTATTTTCCCCTGTGATCGGAACCATGTCGGCGGCTATCGAGCAGGCCAATAAATCCAAGCGATCGAATAGGGGTTCGAGTTCTAAATCTTGTGATTGTGCAAAGGCGCATAGCAATTTAAACCCAACTCCGCAACCTGTTAGTTCTTTAAATGGATAGGCGCAATCGACCCTTTTGGGGTCTAATACGGCGATGGCTTTTGGAATGGTTTCTTCCGGTAAATGGTGGTCGCAAATGATAAAATCAATGCCCATTTCATTGCACCAATCAACTCGCTCATGGGCTTTGATGCCGCAATCCAAAGAGATGATCAGGCTATAATCATTGTCATAGGCATATTGGATTCCTGCTTGGGACACGCCATATCCTTCACTATAACGATCGGGGATATAGTAATCAGCATCAGCACCCAATATTTCCGTTAAATACCCATAGACTAAAGTGACGGAAGTAGTTCCATCTACATCATAGTCCCCATAAATGAGTATTTTTTCGCCATTTTCTAAGGCAAGTGCCAAGCGTTCCACCGCGATCTCCATGTCCTGCATGAGAAAGGGATCGGGCAGATCATCCAAAGAAGGAACCATGAAATTTTTCGCTTGGTCAAAAGAAAGAATGCCTCGATTAACCATTAAAGAAAGGAAGTAAGGGTTTTTAGTTGTTTTTAATTCTTCCTGTAACTGGTTAATGGCTAGGAGACTTGGAGGAGGTAAAAATTTCCAATTTTTTTTTGCGGTAAGCATATTGACCTAATATTTTTTATAAAGGTAAATTAAATAATTTCCCTTATTTAATTGATCTCGCCAATAAACTGATAAAATATAGTTTATTTTACTTTCGAAATTTATTTCTAAAAATGGCAAAACAGCGCAATATTTTTCTGGTAGTTCTCATTTTAATTCCAGTTGTCATTCATTTCTTTTTGTTGAACAAGTTTGTAGTCAATTTCCCTAGTTGGGGCGATGATATTATTTACTTAGACCTTATCGAAAAATTTGATAAAATCTCATGGTCTGAACGGTTAGGTAATATTTTCGCTTTTCATAGTTACATTCATCGAATTGCTTTTTCAAGGACGCTTTTGATTTTATACTTTAAAATGATTGGGATTATTAATTTTAAAGTAATCATCATGTTGGCCAATCTCCAATCGATCGCCATATTATGGATAATTTTTAAGTATTTGACGCGAGAGCAAATGTCAACTTGGTATTTAGTTGGCGTGTCAATCTTATTATTTTCTGTTAATGGAAATTTAGATAACTATGGGTTAATCGGAGTTTTACAACATTTATCATCCATTTTATTTATGGTATTAATAAGTTATTGGCTAATTTATAAACCTAGTCATATTTGGCCTTTGTTTATGGCTTTATTGTACCCATTTGTAATAACGGAAGGCCTTGCATATTTATTATTGGTCTTATTTTATTTATATTTTACGAAATCAAAGTTTAGATTTATTTTTTCCATATTAATTGTGTTCCTTTTTGTCTTTTATTTTCATGATTATGTGGGGGATCATTCGAACATTTCAAAAACGGATTATGTAGAAAAGATATATTTGTTTGTAAAGGGCATTTTGGTATATCTAGGAAGTTCTTTAAAACATAATGTTTCAATCGCCTGGATGATTGGGATTTTTATTATAGCCTATTGTGCTCATTTTTTATGGCAAACTTTTTCTGAAAAATCTGCTTCAAAGTCATCGGCGAGACTATTCCCCCTTTTCTTATTTGTTCAAACTTTAATGACTGGAGCTTTAATAGCCATTGGTAGAGTTTCAGATGGAGGGGAAGCAGCTCTTCAAGTATTATTGGCCGATCGATTTTACACTTATGGAGCCTTTTTATTAGTCATTTTATATTTAATGATAGTGGTTGATCTGAAGGATAAGGTATTTATGAAGCCTGTTTATAGCTTAATTCCGGCGGTTCTATTTGGAATTTTCTCTTTTTCAAATGCCCAAAAGCGGCTATATGATTTAAAAAATAGAGTTCAATTAGATGCGAGTAATGCTTTTTTGTTTAAAAAGTCGGCTAATTATATTTTAACATCTCGTGATTCATATCTATTATCCAATGCAGGCTTATACCATTTTCCTTCTGAAATTAAGGATTTGGCAGTAGGGAAATTAAAAATGGCTGAAGGGCAGAAATTAACTCTGGAAAAGCAATATCAAATAGACCCTCAAATAGGACAATACAAAATCTTGAATTTGAGTGATTTGGAAAAAACTACCCGTGGGCATGTCGTGTATTTACGATCATATAGCAATCCAAACGCAGGGATATTAATTCCCATCGTTCAGATTAACCAAGGGCTTGATCACATGATCAAAGTGCATGTTAACGGTTTTGATTACACAAAGCCTTTCAATGCCTACTTAATAAATCTTAATTTGACTTTATAATTTTTGGTGCCTAAGGGACGAATTCAAATCTTCCCACAAGTCATCGATATGTTCCAAACCGATCGACAACCGTAGTAAATTACCTGGAGTTTTACTATCAGGTCCTTCAATGGATCGGCGATGTTCAACTAATGATTCGACTCCACCTAGACTGGTGGCTTGTTGGAATAATTTTAACTCTGAAGCTACTCTGCGTGCATTTGCCTCATCACCTTTTATTTGAATCGAGATCATTCCAGAAAATCCATGGGGCATTTGGCGCTTGGCCAGCTCATGTTGTGAATGCGAAGGCAAGCCTGGATAATGTACTTGCTCGATAGCGGAATGTTTTTCCAAACGTTGGGCCAGTACCAGTGCGGAGGCGGAATGTTCGCGCATGCGCAGTGGAAGCGTTTTCAGACCTCGGGCTAATAAATAACAATCCAACGGATTTTGAGTGGCGCCCATGAGAATTTGTACCCGTTTTAATCGCGCCGACCATTCATCATCATCTCGCACAATGATGGCTCCTCCGAGTATGTCGGAATGGCCACCAATGTATTTAGTAGTCGCATGCATGACGATATCGGCACCTAATTGGATTGGATTTTGTAATATGGGCGTAGCCATGGTATTGTCGACAGCTACTTTAATTCCTTGAGTATGTGCAAGGGAAGAAATAGCTTGAATATCGGATATTCCAAGAAGAGGATTCGCGGGAGTTTCAACCCAAATTAGTTTGGTATTTGGCTGAATCGCAGCCCGAATGGCATCCAAATCCTCCATGTTCACTTGGTTCATTTGTAGACCCCAGGGCCCCATGATTTCTTCGGCTAATTTTACGGAGGCATAATAACCTACGGATGGCATGAGGACATGGTCGCCAGATTTCAAACATTGAAATACGGCAGAAACAGCGGCTAATCCTGAACCAAAGGCGAAGGCTTTAGCGCCACCGTCTAAAATTGCTAAGCCTTTTTCAAGGGCATCGCGATTGGGGTTTGAATTCCGAGAATACATGTGCCCTTTGGGATAGCTCCCATCGGCATCGCGAGAAAAAGTGGTAGATAAGAATATCGGCGTGGCGATTGCTCCAGCGGTTTCGTCCACTAGGTTAGTCGCATGAATCGCTTGAGTTTCCTTTTTCATTTACTAATACTTATTACCTGTTATCTCTTATTTGTTATATTTTTTTTGTTACCTCTTACCTAATACCTATTACCTAATTTTTTTCTATTACTTATTACCTAATACCTATTACCTAATTTTTTTCTATTACTTATTACCTAATACCTATTACCTAAATAGGCCTCTTACCTAATTTTTTTCTATTACCTTTTACTTATTACCTAATTTTTCTTTAGCTTAAAATTCTTCCCTAAATAAACCCTCCTCACTTGCTCATCATCGGCTAATTCTTGCGGAGTACCAGCTTTTAAAATACGACCTTCAAAAAGCAAATAAGCTCGATCTGTGATGGATAAAGTTTCGTCCACATTATGATCGGTGATTAGAATGCCAATATTTAGATATTTTAATTTGGCTACAATACTTTGTATTTCTTCCACGGCAATGGGGTCAACTCCGGCAAATGGTTCGTCTAATAGGATGAATTTCGGGTCAACGGCCAGTGCTCGCGCAATTTCAGTGCGCCTACGTTCTCCCCCAGAAAGTACTTGGCCCAGGCTCTTCCGTACATGGGTGAGGGAGAATTCTTCGAGGAGGCTTTCTGTTTTTTCTTTCTGTTCTGATTTTGAAAGAGTGGTCATCTCAAGGACGGCAAGGATATTTTCTTCTACTGACAAGGTTCTGAAAACGGAGGCTTCTTGGGCCAAATAGCCAATGCCCAAACGTGCTCGTTTGTACATAGGCAAGCTGGTCACATCCAAATCATCTAGAAAAACTTTGCCGGAATTGGGTTTTACTAGACCTGTGGCAATATAGAAGGAAGTGGTTTTGCCGGCTCCGTTGGGGCCCAACAAGCCCACAATTTCTCCTTGTGCTACTTGGTATGAGATATGGTCATTCACCAATCGTGCCCCATATTTTTTAACCAGATTTTCTGTCCTAAGAATCATGGGGTAAAAATAGGAATTAATTTGATTTTGTTGGCGTTAATCATACTCCTAAATAAATATCTCCTTCAAAATAGGGTCTATCTCCAAAATTAATTATTTTTGTAGCATTCATACACTTGAAAGGTTCCCGAATGCATTCATTCAATTATTTATTTTATCGATATCGCTTTTTATTGCTTTATACTGTATTTGGAATCATCTCTCTTTTGGTGGAGCTTTTTGTAGCACGTGCTTTAATTTCGTTTAATATTTCATCTTTTTTCTCATTAGTACTTTCATTTATTGTGGGCTTGATAACAGCTTTTGGGTTAAATATTCGATTTAATTTTCATATAGCCCAACCAAAAAGACAACGAGCCCTTCTTTATTTTACCCTTATTTCATCGGTTTCTTATTTGGTGCAATATTTTTTTAGACAGAAATTAATCTATTTTGGCTTACCTATGGAAGCCTCTCGTTTTTTAATCGCAGGTTTATTTTTCATTTTATCTTACCTCCTTCATAGAAAATTCTCATTTAAAGAATTTAAAAAAGTGGGTGTAGCTATATACGCCGATGGCGTTGAGGATATCAAATTGATTTATGATCGAATTTCCAATATTTCTGATTTTATTCATATTGATATTGTTGACAAATCCTTCAACCCTACCTGCAAAGATGTTAAAGCATATCGTGCTGAGGTCGTTCGCGCCTATTGGCAAAAAAAGAAAATAGAAGTTCATATTATGTCAAAAACACCTTCTATTTGGCTTGATGATCTTTTGCCCTATGTGGACATCATTTATATTCATGCCGAAATCAACGAAAATGTCCAGGAGGTAATTAAAAAAATTGAAAGTGCTGGGGTCAAAGCAGGCATTGCTGTTGGGATAAGCGAAAAGCTGGAATCGATTTATCCTTTTTTAGAATATGTTAAACATGTGTTACTTCTAGCGATTCCCAAGCCAGGGTTTTCAGGTCAAAAATTTGATATGGAAATCCTACCTTGGATAGACAAATTAAATCAACATGCAAATCGCCAAAATTTCGAAATTTGTCTCGATGGTGGCGTCAATCAAACGACCGTTAAATATTTAAATGTAGAGTCTGTCGTTTCAGGAAGTTTTATTCTCAGCGCTCCTAATCCAATTAAAAATATCATGCTTCTCCAAACATCCGGCGAATATGAAAAATATTGAGGAGATAAAAGTTCAAATCAAAAAGACCATCGTCAAAAGTATTTCAGAAGTTAAGAGTGTCATCTCTATTACTTTTGTCGGCTCATTTGAATCTGCTACTGACCTCAAATTAATTAGTGACATCGATATTATTGTCATCGTAGACAAACTAACCCAACCGGTCTTTAAAGAGATCGAAGAAAAAGCGGGCACCATTAAGGGGGAAGACATTTTTTTGCCTGAATATCAAATAAAGTTAAACTTAAGTTTTGGGCCACTTAAGTTTAATGACGAAAAAACAGCTGTTTTTCACCTCATGATTTACGATGTGGAAGGCCATCGAAAACATGTGATTGAAAGTCCTTTTACATGCCTTGATTGGGAATATTTCCCAGCTGAATTCGGCAAAAACCTAAAGGATATTTATTCTGCAAAAGGAGTCCAAATTGAAGATTTGATCGGAACTAGACGAGGAATGGAGGCCTATTTGGATGATTTAAAAAGTCAAAAAATTAGCTTTAGGGCGTATGATTTTTCTACTAATCCTATTACCGAAAAGAAATTTACGCATGATATGGATGAAAGGCATCAAAAGGAATATGCCTACCATGTGATCAAATTTCTAATGTTGAATTTGATAAAAATAATTAGACAAACAAATCAGCGGTTTTCCGCACAGGAATTATCGGAGGAATTTGGCCAACTAAATCCTTCGTTTAAAAGACACTCACAATTTTTTTTAGCGTTACACTTTTGGAAATACGATCATCAATTAGAGCCCCAATTTATTTTTGAACAATTGGAAGAATTTATTCAAGACTTAAGCATTTGGTATAAAAATTTAAATGAAACGCTACCTACTTTGTCTTTCATCAGGCACGGAAAAACACCACTCAATGATGGATCATTTTTAGGTATTGGCAGAAATCCAGATATTTTACCGTTGGAATCTAATCAGATCCTAACGGATGAATTTGATTCAATTTATACGGGGACTTTGCAGCGAACTATTTCAACAGGCCTTGCATTAAATGGGGGCAATAAAATTCATGAGCCTCTAATAAATGAAATTAATTATGGATCTGCTGAGGGGCTTCTGTATCCTGAGGTAGTAGAAAAATTTCCTGAACTTGTGGAAGCTTGGGAACGTAAAGAAGACCCTAAATTTCCTGGCGGAGGAGAGTCCCAACAAGATGTAGCGGAGCGCATAGATAAATTTATTACCAAAATTAAGCCCGAAAATAGAGTAGCTATTGTGACGCACAATGTAGTTATTAGGGCTTTGATTGGCAAAGCACTAGATTTACCCATTCATGCTTGGTTTAAATTAAATCCAGGACATGTAGAAAAACATGATTTCAGATTTTTTGAAAATAAATTGATTCCGGCATTAACCAAGGATCAAAGAATTCGATATAAAGATATTTAACAAAACATGAACGTTGAACTTGTAAAGTATGGCTATTTTTGGGTTCCAGGAAATGAATTCCAAGAGCTAGTTCTTTCATGGAAAAAAAAAGCTGAACTTGTAGAGCCAGACGCTACTTATTTGCATCACCCTGTTCATGCAACCCTTTTTTTATTCTATGGGGAAAAACAAAAAGAAATAGAATATACATCGCTAATAAAAAAAGATGCTCCTATTTTTAAATCAGCAGAATGGTTAGTTTTTGAAAATGATGCGGTGACCGGCGGCGACACTTTAACGATTGGATTAGAAAAAACGGAGGATTGGGAATTGCTCCAATTGGATTTAGCTGAGGGGCTAAAACCTCATATATTAAAGCTCATTGAGTATCCAAATGAATGGAGTGGACCTTTTAAAATTTCTCATCAGAATTATGGATTTCCATTTGTTGGCAAGCATTGGATGCCTCATGTAAGTATAGCCTCATTTAAAAATAAATCTTTTATTCAAGAGGCTATTGATACGCCAATTAAAATAAATGAAATAAATTGCGGACAATTGGCCTTATTTCGAATTGAAGGCGAAACCCATACAAGAATATATGCGAGTTAACTTAATCCCGATGGCTGGTGAAGGTCAGCGCTATGTAGATGCTGGCTACCAAATCCCCAAACCCTTTATTGAAGTGGACGGGTTGCCTATGGTTATTCGCGCATGTCAAGCATTACCGAAAGCAGATAGGTATATTTTTGTTTGCCGAAAAAGCCATTTGGAAAAATACCCGATGGAGGAAAAAATTAAAGAATATATTCCAAACGCCATTATTGTTACCGTAGATAAATTGACTGAAGGGCAAGCGATTACTTGCCTCGCGGCGCGCGATTATATTCCTGATGATGCGATTTTAACGATTGGCGCATCAGACAATGACATGACTTATTCGGAATCTGAAATGGAACGTTTATTCTTGGATGAAGAAGTGGATGGTTGGATTTGGACTTTTAGAAATAACCCTGCAGTTCTACAAAACCCGAAAATGTATGGTTGGGTTGAAACTTTCCAAGACTCAGTTCGTGCCAAGCACGTATGGTGTAAAATTCCTTTGAGCGAAACACCGATGAATGATCACGCGGTTATCGGGGCATTTACTTTTAAAAAGGCGAAATATTTTTTCGAGGCTGTGGAAGCGATGGTGCAAGCTAATGAGCGAATTAATCATGAATTTTATGTAGATGTAGCTGCCGATTTTGCGATTCGGGCGGGGCTTAATATTCAAGCCTGTGAAGTGGACCAGTATATTTGTTGGGGCACCCCTCAGGATTATACCACATATCAATATTGGTTGGAATATTTTAAAAGGCGAATTTAACCCAAGATGAAAAAATTGTCCATTGTTATTCCGTGTTATAATGAGTCTGGGTCTTTGCCTAATTTGGTTCAGGTGTGTAGAAAAGCTTGTGGGGCGCGAGAAGATGTTGAATTTATTTTTGTCGACAATGGCTCATCAGATGGGACTCAAGAAATTTTTAAAACATTGTTGGCCAAGCCAGAAAATGCCTTTGCCCATTTGATGCATGTTCCCATAAATCAAGGTTATGGTTATGGAATTTTACAAGGATTATCTTTAGCGCAAGGAGAAGTTTTAGCGTGGACTCATGCCGATTTGCAAACAGATCCCAAGGATGTAATTATTGCTTTTGATCAGTTTGGGACCCATTTAGCTTTGGGCCAAATGATGGTAAAAGGAGAACGAAACGGCAGGGGTTTATTTGACGTATTTTTTACAGCTTCTATGTCGGTGATTTCGTCTTTTTTATTGGGGTCAAAACTATGGGATGTTAATGCCCAGCCTAAAATGTTTCACCGTAGTTTTATGAAACATTTAGATGTTGCTCCCCATGATTTTTCTTTGGATTTATACGTGCTATTTGTTGCCAATCGATTGGGAATGAAAATTCAATCTTTTCCTGTATTTTTCGCTAAGCGAGAGTTTGGGGAGGCTAAAGGCGGAGGTAGCTTAAAGGGTAAATACAAACTGATTAAAAGAACATTTGCTTATATATTCCAATTGCGGAACGATATAAAACAAGGGAAAAGATGAGTATGGAAATAGTTATTCACCGGGTAAATAAGGTTCAAGAGCTAAAGGAAATTCCAAAGAAATATGGATGTGAAATTGACATTCGGGCCCAAGGAAGTAAGTTGATTTTACACCATGATCCGTATGTTGGCGGAGACTTTTTGGCAGATTATTTAGATGAATATCAACATGGTTTATTGGTTCTTAACATTAAAGAAGCTGGGATAGAATCGGACGTACTTAAGGCGGTGAGGAGTAGGGGGATCGATAGACATTTTTTGTTGGACGTCGAGTTTCCTTATATTTATCGAGCATCTAGAGCTGGTGAGCGTGCTATTGCCATTCGGTATTCCGAAGATGAGCCTATTGAATTGGTCAATAATTATGCTTCCAAGGTAGATTGGGTTTGGATTGATACCAATACAAGGCTGCCATTAAATGCTGAAGTGCTTGATCAATTAAAAGGAATGAAAACTTGTTTAGTGTGTCCAGAAAGATGGGGTAGGCCAAATGATATTTTGGCGTATCGCCAAAAAATGAACGCTTTAAATTTCACGCCAACAGCCGTGATGACACATATAAGTTTAGTACATAAATGGGAAGAGCCATGTTAGAAAATTTGAAAAAAGAAGCCTTTGAAATTAATATGGCTATCGTGCAGCACAAATTAGTGGTGTTGACTTGGGGGAATGCTTCAGCATTAGACCGACCTTCCGGCATTATGGCCATTAAACCAAGTGGAGTTGCATATGATACGTTAACTTGGCGTGATATGGTGTTGGTGGACCTGGAGGGTAAGGTGATTGATTCTAAATTAAAACCTTCTTCAGATACTTTAACCCATTTGGAGATATATAAAGGCTTTTCCGACGTAGGTGGAATTGTTCATACACATTCGCCCTGGGCGACTTCATGGGCCCAAGCGGGTAAATCGATTCCTGCTTTAGGCACGACTCATGCGGATCATTTCTCTGGCGACGTGCCATGTTTGCCTCCTTTAACTTTAGGGCAGGTTGAGGAAGGATATGAAAAAACAACCGGATCCACGCTCGTTGACTATTTTTTAACCAACAAAATCAATCCTTTACATATACCTGCTTGTCTGCTTTCGGGACATGCATCCTTTGTATGGGGAAAGTCAATTGCCAAAGCGTTAGAAAATGCGATAGCTTTAGAGGCTTGCGCCCAGATGGCATATCATACTTTATTGTTAAATCCTTCAGCGAATTTCCCGGATTATATATTAAATAAACATTTTACACGGAAGCATGGAAAGGATGCTTATTATGGACAGTAAGAATAAATTAATGAAACAATTTATTCATTAATTTTGATGCAGGCCCTCCTTCCCAAATAGAGTATTTGAGCGTAAAATGATCAGAGACAATCGGCTCATCGATTACCATTAAAGCATTTTCTGACTTAATTCTAATGTTCTTCCCATCAACATCACCTATTATTTTTCTATTGTAGGACAGTTTAACAGGAAACTGATACAAGTCCATGGGTCTTTTTAAGATAACCTCTATTTTATTGATTCCGAAGTTGATTTTTCTAATGGGTGTTTCACTGTTTAATTGGTAGAGATTTATGTTTTTATTTGTAAAAATCAACTTTGATTTTTTAGGCGGATATTTTATATAATAGGCATATTCTTTTTTGTACTCCATGGCCCATGGATTCTCTTGCTGTATATTTTCTTTGAATAACAATAAGTGGGTGGCTCCTAAAAGCTCTAATTCATTTTGATTTAAAATTTTTCGCTTAGATTCAGCCATGGGCTCATATCCATTTATCATGGATTTTCGATGTAATAGGCCAAAATTTAAATCCAGGGAATTTGCGAAATTTGGATCCTTACTTCTTAGAGGCGCTACCGCATAAATTTTAGCATATGATTCTCCTAAGGGCCCAAGGAGCTCATTTTTTAGGCGATAAGGATCCTTTGAAGGGATGTTATATTCATAAAATCCTTTATCAAGAAATAACAGGATGTACAAAACATAGATGAACGATCCAGCAACAAAATAATGGTTTAATGGAGATTTTTTTTGAATAGAACGAATCCCCAAAATACTAGTTGAAAATAAAAATATATAAAAGAGTTTAAATGCCTTATGGAATTTTGATAGAATTGGTATGAATTTAAAAATATAAAATGCAGGGGTTATAAAGAAGAAAGAACATATAGCAATTAGACTTAGGTATAAATCAATTTGAGATTCATTTTTTATTTTTGATTGTAGAAAAAGGATGGGAGTGAATTTAAAAACTGCCAAATAAAAACCGAATAATGCGATTGGACTTAAATAATAATATTCCCAGTGATATGTTGGAGCTTCAAAATATCCATTTAATAGCACTTTTAATGGGGGAGCGAAAATTTGAGTTATTGAATAAAGGTTAAGCCCCTCGAATATAAAATAATCCCTCGCAGTGATTTGTGGATTATTTAAAAATAAAAGCAAGGCAGCGCTTGCAAAAACTGCTATTGGAAGAATATTTAATCCAATAGAAAGGAAAAGACTTTTTATTGAAAATTTATTGATTAGACCTAATAAAACAAATAAAGACAGATAAATGCATATTGAATAGAAGTAAAATTGGGGGTTGCCAAAGTATATCGAAAACCCTATCCAAATTGATTCTGGGAAAAATTTGCTAGGGTAGATTTTTGAACGTATGATTTTTTCAGCGCGCCAAAGTATGATACTTAAGTTTAAAAGATATGGGCATATGTAATACCAAGATCGGAGGGTTATTAATATGTGCCCGGAGAATAATAAAGAAATTAAAAGTAAAGTACTTACGATATTATTTTTCCGATTAAAGCATAAAAGAAATTGTATGATAATTGCGAAATAAATAAAGGAATAAAAATCAAATAGGGCATATGGTGTACCTGTTATTAAGGTAATCCAATAAGATATATGTAATATGGGATCTAAAAAACCATATTGAAAACTTTCAAAAATTGGCACCCCGTTGCCATGAATAAAACTATAAAGAGGCAACTGTCCTTCTGAGTATAAAAAATTCAATCCCCTGGAAATGACTGGGTAGAATTGACTGTAATTATCATCTTGAAGGAAAAAATACGGAAACCTTATTTCTAAAACTGCAAAAAATAGAATTAAAATAAATAAATGATAATTATTAAAAAGTTTTAATAGAATTTTCTTCATTCTTTTCACTAGAACTTTTATTTAAAGGTCTAAAATAGAAAGAAACAGAAATAATGAGTTTACACACAATTCAAAAAATTATTTAATGGTCATATATTTTAGTATTTTAGGAAATCTATGTCCTGTTATAACTGACCTATATTACATTTTAAAAAATCTATAATGATAAATAAGCTAAAGGAATTTGTAAAAAATACATTTAAAACGTTTCCGGAAAATTTCGATCCAATTACGTTACCATGGATCGATGTGGCTAAGGCGGATATTCCTGAATTTGTGAATCAATATACTTTTTCAGATAAATTGCCTTTTGACCTACAAGAAAAATTGTCCTTTTGGGAGAAAAATGGTTATGTTATTCTGGAAAACATCATCCCTGAAAATTTGATCGATTTCTACATGAAGGATGTGGACGAGCTAATCCAACAAAAAGATCAATTCAGTACTGAAATTCGCATCGACCTGCCGGAGTATGTGAAAAATCCAGTCCAACCCATTTCTGCCGTTCCCTTGGACATTTTAATGGGCCGCTACGTCAAAATCAATGATTTCCATAACCAGTCGGTGTACGGAAAAAAACTCATGCTGCACAGTGGAATCGTTGGCTTTTTACAAGCGATCTTTAACCAGACCCCTGTGGCGATGCAGAGTTTGACTTTTTTGTATGGGAGCCAACAAGCCACCCACCAAGACTTTCCTTACGTAACTTCACAAATACCTAGCCATTTGGCCGCCGCTTGGATTCCTTTAGAAGATGTACATGCAGATGCCGGCCCCCTCTATTATTTTGCGGGATCCCATAAAATCAAGAAATTTAAATTTGGGAATGGCATCTTTTACAATGAACATTCCAAAAAAAATCCGGACGATTTTGCCATCTATTTAGATAATTTATGTGCGCAAAAAAAACTGAAGAAGGAAACTCTATTGATCAAAAAAGGCGATGTTCTTATTTGGCATGCCTCATTAGTTCATGGCGGTGATCCCATCATCAATCCGCTACTGACCCGTAAATCTTTTGTATGCCATTACTCTTCACAGCAGGGTTATCAATGGCATCGAAAAGCGATGGGCCAGGAGCCTACTCGCTACAAATACAATGGTGGCGAAGTTTTCGACAACCCAAGCCTGCAAGGGATCGAGAATAGTTTTAAGGCCGGCGAATCGTATCAAGAGTAAAATTATTTTTTGTTCTTTTTAATTATCCTTAATTTGCATCAAACCTATATAAATTATGATGCAAATGAGTCGTCGTACGCTAATTAAAGCGTCTGGAACTGCCGCCGGAATGGCGCTTATTCCTTCCCTAACAGAAGCAAAATCTAATTCGGTAGCCAATACCTCTGTTGCGGCTAAACAAAAATTCGAATTTTCCCTCAACATGAGTACCATTATGGGCCAAAAACTGGGCTTCATCAAGGAACTCGAAGTAGCCGCCCAAGCCGGATATAAACATTGTGAAATTTGGGTACCTACCCTGGAAACCTACCTTAAGTCGGGAGGGACCATCACAGATGCACGCAAGCGCATTGCCGACCTGGGTATCAAAGTTCAAAATGCCATCGGCTTTGCTCAGTGGATTGTGGACGACGAAACTACCCGCAACAAAGGAATTGAGCAATTGAAACGCGAAATGGATCTTCTGGCCCAATTAGGTTGCCACCGTACCGCCGCACCGCCAATGGGTGCCACCAAAGAAGCGGGATTAGACCTTCGCCGTGCCGCAGAACGTTACCGGACCATTTTGGACCTCGGGGTTTCGATGTCGGTGATTCCCCAACTAGAAATGTGGGGCCATTCCAAAAACCTGAACCGCGTAGCTGATGTATTATTTGTTGCCGCAGAAGCTGGCCACCCCGCCGCCCGACTACTACTCGACGTGTTTCATATTTACAAAGGAGAATCTAGCCATGATTGTTTGCACTTGGTCGGTGAAAATGCGATCGAAATTTTTCACGTCAACGACTATGTGACGACGATGAAACCAGGTGTCATTACGGATGCGGACCGTATTTATGCGGGCGACGGCGAAGCGCCTATTAAGAAGATCGTGGGTTTGTTGAAACCTTCGTCCCAACCTGTCATTTTATCGCTTGAGTTATTTAACAAAACGCTGTACCAACAAGATGCTTTGCTGGTGGCAAAAACAGGCTTAGCCAAACTAAAAGGACTGAATTTATAGGGATTTTCGGTAACATATTTGGTTGAAATTTAATTTTGTAATTTCCAACTTTACTAACTTTCTAAAAGTTAGTAAAGTTAAAATTACCCCCTTACCCCCAAAGATATTCCAATTAAAAAATTAATCGATACACCGTATGAAAATGATCAATTACCTGGTCGTTGCTATTTTATTTCCGCTATTATTAGCTGCGGCTCCAAAGCCTGCTGCCCAACCTAAAAAACTTAAACTTTGGTATAACAAACCAGCGAAGTATTTTGAGGAGGCTTTGGTTTTAGGAAATGGAACTCAGGGAGCCACCGTTTTTGGGGGAACGGACACGGATAAAATTTTCTTAAATGATTTGACGCTTTGGTCGGGTGAGCCCGTGGATCCTTACATGAACAAGGACGCCTACAAGAATTTACCGGGTGTTCGCGAAGCGTTAAAACAAGAAAATTATAAATTGGCAGATTCTTTAGTAAGGAAAATACAAGGTAAGTATTCCGAGTCATATGCGCCTTTAGGGACTTTATACTTAGATTTTCAGCCTAATCAAAGCTCCAATTATTACCGCGAATTGGATCTCGAACGAGCCATCGCTACGGTTAATCATGAGGTCAACGGCAATAAAATTAAGCGTGAATATTTTGTTTCACATCCCGATAAAGTTTTTGTGATTCACCTAACGAGCCAACAAAAAAACGGATTGAATTTTACCGTTCGATTTAATTCCCAACTCAAATTTAGTGGTACTTCCACCATCAATCACCTGCATTTTAAGGGGATGGCGCCGGTCAGGGCAGAGCCTAATTATGTGCGAAAAAAGGGAAACTCTTTTTTATTTTTGGACGACAGAGGTACGCGCTTTTCGACGGATGTTTTATTGCAATCCACCGACGGAAAAGTGTCGCGAACGGATACAAGTTTAACCCTTTCTGGGGCCACAGAAGCCGTTGTGTTAGTCAGCATGGCCACCTCTTTTAATGGCTTTGATAAAAATCCAGTCACGCAGGGGCGCGATGATCATGCCATTGTTCAAAAACAAATTCAATCGGCCAGCGTAAAAGGCATTCAAAATTTGACCGACCGCCACCTAAAAGATTATCAGACCTTTTTTAATCGGGTTTCATTGTATTTAGCAGGGACTGAAAATGCACCAGATTTGCCTACAGATGACCGTTTAAAGCGTTATGCCAAAGGAGAATCGGATCCCTATTTGGAGTCATTATACTTCCAATTTGGCCGATATTTGTTAATATCAAGTTCTCGGACAAAAGGAGTTCCTGCGAATTTACAGGGCTTGTGGAACCCACATATCCAACCGCCTTGGTCGAGTAACTACACGATGAACGTCAATGCCGAGGAAAATTACTGGTTAGCCGAAAATACCAACCTTCCAGAAATGCATCAATCTTTTTTATCGTTTATTGATAACCTTGAAAAAACAGGACGAATTACCGCAAAGACTTTTTACAATTTGCCTGGATGGACGTGCCACCACAATTCAGATATTTGGGCGATGACAAATCCTGTGGGGGATTTTGGTATCGGAAATCCGAATAATGCCAACTGGCCCATGGGAGGTGCTTGGGCATCTGCACATTTATGGGAGCATTATTTGTTTAGCCAAGACAAGAAATTTTTGGCGGATAAGGCGTATCCTTTAATGAAAGGGGCGGCGGAATTTTGCTTGGCTTGGTTGATTCCTGATTCAAAAGGACGTTTAATTACCTCACCTTCTACCTCGCCAGAAAATCGATTTATTACGCCATCGGGCTATAAAGGGGATACGTCTTATGGCGGAACGGCCGATTTAGCCATGATTCGGGAATTATTTTTAGATATGATTCAAGCGGAAAAAATATTGAAGAAAGATCCGGCTTTTCAAAAATCGCTAGAGGACGCATTGGCGAAGATGTTGCCATACCAAATCGGTGCCGCAGGAAACTTGCAAGAATGGTATTACGACTGGGCCGATGTCGATCCCAAACATCGCCACCAAAGTCATTTGTATGGGCTATATCCAGGTACCCACGTGACTCTGGACCAAACACCAGCCATCGCCGCAGCTTCCAAAAAAACCTTGGAAATTAAAGGCGATGAAACAACAGGCTGGTCAAAAGGTTGGCGCATCAATTTATGGGCACGTTTAAAAGACGGCGACCATGCCTATAAGATGTACCGAGAATTATTGAAATATGTGGAACCCGATGGAGTTAAAGTGAATTACCAGCGAGGTGGAGGAACATATCCAAATTTATTTGACGCACATCCTCCCTTCCAAATTGACGGTAATTTTGGTGGATCGGCCGCCGTTGCCGAAATGTTGGTTCAATCTACTCCTGATCTAATTGAATTATTGCCCGCGGTGCCAAAAGCTTGGTCTTCAGGAAAAGTGTCTGGTTTAAAGGCACGGGGCGGCTATGAAATTTCCATGCAATGGGAGGGAGGCCAAGTAAAAAATCTCAAGATAAAATCAAAAAATTCGGCTTCCGTACGCGTTCGGATGAATGGTGAAATTAAAGTAATTAAAACCATTAGAATTTAAACACCGTCTCAGGGTAGATGATGTGAGCATAGAAAATCTGTGTATGGAAAAACCAAGAATTATTTCCGTAGATGTGCTTCGTGGATGGACCATCATGATGATGACGATCGTGAATAATCCGGGCGATTGGGAAAACATTTTTCCTCCACTCGAGCATGCCACCTGGCATGGTTGGACTCCGACCGATTTAGTCTTTCCTTTCTTTCTATTTATTGTTGGAATTTCAGTGGTGTTGTCAAATCCAGAACGAACATTAGACTGGAAAAAATTAATCACAAGAACCCTTCGGATTTTTTTATTAGGGATGGCGCTTGCTTTTTTTTCACGAATTAAAATAGGTGAATTATCAGGTTTAGGATTGTTGGCCATCCGGCTAATTTACACGGCCATGATGACGATTTTATTGCTCGGAAATTATGCGTTTAAAAAACAATTTTACGTAGCCATTGGGCTATTTATGCTAACCATTTTTTTATGTTTTGGCGGATTTGAATCTTTTGCTCATGTGAGAATTCCTGGGGTACTTCAACGAATTTCGCTCGTCTTTTTTATCATCAGTTTATTGTATCATTTTTTCTCATCACGCCTTTTGGGAGCTTTTGGGCTCTTTTTTCTTGTATTATATTTTGTGCTGATGACACAAATTCCCGTTCCCGGCTTTGGTGCGGCTAATGTAGAGATGGGTACTAATTTAGCCGCTTGGCTGGATCATTATGTATTGCCCGGACATTTATGGGCCACCTCAAAAACCTGGGATCCCGAGGGAATTTTAAGTACCATACCAGCTTTGTCAACCGGCATTTCCGGTATTTTTGCAGGTAAAATTTTGCTGCATTCACAAGCGCGGAATAGTCTGTATTTACTGATGATTGGAATTGGTTGCGTAGGATTAGGGCTTTGTTGGGATACCTATTTTCCGATTAATAAATCCCTTTGGACCAGCTCATTTGTACTCGTATCATCTGGGTTTGCTTTTTTATTTTTGGGTATTTTGCATGAATTGATTGAACAAAGAAATATTAAAAAGTGGACTTCTGTTTTTGTTATTTTCGGTGTTAATCCGATGCTTGTTTTTTTCTTTTCTGGCATCATTCCAAGGGCCTTGAATATGATTAAAATTCCTGTGGTGGGAGATTCGGAACATACGGAGTTGGGGTTTATTTCGTATGTATACCAACAAGCAATTCAACCCTTTTTTACTGATTTGCGCTGGGCTTCATTGGCTGGCGCGTTTGTTTACCTTGTGATTTGGTTTGTTATTTTATTTATATTTAAACGTAAAAACATAATCTTCAAAGTCTAATGAAACGAAACCTACTTGTACTCATTCTATTGTTGCCCTATTTTCTTTTCTCTCAAATTAAATCAGCCGATGTGATTATTTATGGGGGTAATGCATCCGCAGTCATCGCGGCGGTCCAAGTAAAAAAAATGGGGAAATCGGTCTTAATTGTTTGTCCTGATACACATTTGGGAGGCTTGACTTCTGGTGGATTGGGTTTTACAGATACCGGCAATAAGGAAGTGATTGGTGGATTAGCGCGTGACTTTTACCAACGCGTTTATCAGCATTATCAAAAAGATTCGAATTGGATGTGGCAGAAAAAATCTGAATATGGCAACAAAGGTCAAGGGACCGTGGCTATGGATGGGGTAAATAGGACGATGTGGATTTTCGAACCTCATGCTGCGGAACAAATTTTTGAAGATTACGCAAAGGAATTTGGCATTCAAATTTTTAGAAATGAATGGCTTGATCGAAGCTCAAAAGGCATTAAAAAGAAGGACGGTAAAATTCAATCGATTCGAATGCTTTCAGGCAAGACGTACCAAGGAAAAATGTTTATTGACGCTACCTATGAGGGAGATTTAATGGCCTTAGCTGGGGTCAATTTCCATGTGGGCCGAGAGGCTAATTCGATGTTTGGAGAACAATGGAATGGCGTCCAAGTAGGTGTGTTCCAGCATGGACATTATTTTAAATCTAAGATTAGTCCCTATAAAATTATTGGAGATCCGAGCAGTGGCTTGTTGCCCGAAATATCATCCGAATCACCGGGAATTAACGGATCTGGGGATCATAAAATTCAAGCGTATTGTTACCGCATGTGTTTGAGCAATCACCCCGACAACCGAATTCCTTTTGCAAAACCAGTGGGCTACGATCCAGCACGTTACGAATTGTACGCGCGTGTTTTTGCGAGCGGCTGGCGCGAAACGTTTGACAAATTTGATTTCATCCCGAACAGAAAAACAGATACCAATAATCACGGACCTTTCAGCACGGATTTTCTTGGCAAAAATTATGATTATCCAGAAGCGTCCTATGCCAGAAGAAAGGCGATCTTAAAGGAGCATCAGTTATACCAAAAGGGTTTGATGTACTTTTTGCAAAACGACTCCCGTGTTCCTACGGAAGTCCAAGAAAAGATGAAAACATGGGGATTGGCGAAGGACGAATTTGTCCAAAATGGCGGTTGGCCTCATCAAATTTACGTCCGCGAAGCGCGTCGTATGCGTGGGGAATTCATCATGAAAGAAGCGGATGCGTTAGGAAAAACACAAGTGCCCTCTCCTGTAGGTATGGGATCCTATGCATTGGACGCGCATAATGCGCAGCGATTTGTGACCAAAGAGGGTTATGTTCAAAACGAAGGAGACATCGGCGTAGCCCCATTAAAGCCTTATTCGATTGCCTATGGGTCGATTATCCCCAAAGAAAATGAGTGTGCTAACTTGTTAGTTCCCGTGTGCATGTCCAGTACCCACATTGCCTATGGATCGATTCGAATGGAACCCGTTTTTATGATTTTAGGCCAGTCGGCCGCCACTGCCGCAGTGCTTTCCATCGAACATAAGACGAGCCCACAAAAGCTTCCTTATGAAATTCTTAAGAAGCAATTAATCGCAGACCAACAAATTGTCGAGAGAAATTAATCGACATTCAAAATTTAGGAGACTTACCTTTAATGTAATCTAATTTGATTATATGGGCGCATTTTTGTCCCTATATCACCCCTTCGATTTTTTAGATTTGACCAAGAAACTGATTTAAATCATGTTTTAATTTGGTTAACTAATAATGATTTGTAATATTTAGATGTCCTAAGTATTTTAAAAAACCGCCTATGTTATTGAGCATTTCTAATGCAGCATTTATCATATCCTTTGTTTTATTATTTTTCTTAAATAAAACCAATCGGGCTAATATTTATTTGATCATTTTTTTTCTGATTAATAGCATATATGGCCTTGGAAGCCATTCCATTACGAACTCAAAATCGCCTATTTTGGTAGCGATTTTATTTATTAATATGATGCCCCTTTATGCAATTTCAGGCCCTAGTTTATATTTTTATTTTAGAACCACACTGAATGGAGGAGATGCAAGACTTAGAGGCTGGGATTATTTGCATTTTTTGCCAGCATTTGTACTATTAATCAATGTATTGCCACATATATTGACACCATTTGAATATAAATTGGAAATGGCCCAAGAGGTGATACGGAATACTTCAATTGTGATTTCAATAGATCAACCCATTATTTCGTATAAACTTAGTTTTGCTATGAGGCCTTTTCATATACTTATTTATGTCATTATATGTGCGATTACGTATTTTCGACATCAAAAAAAGCAACATGAAAGTCTTATTCCTGTTTTCAAAATTAGGTGGAATAGAAATTGGTATTTCATCTTTTTGCTATTTTTATTTTTCACGTTCCTCCCTTTTTTGATCATTTCATTCACTTTCCTTTTTTATGGAGCAGCGGCATTAAATAATCAATTTGCCAACATGGCCATCAACTTTACTACTGCTTCTTTCTTCTTTTCTAATTTATCTATATTACTCTTTCCCAAAGAGTTGTATGGAATACCTTTCCTAGGAAAGCAATTAAAGAAGTTGGGTGATGAGCAGTCTGAAATCGAAGAGGGCATTCACTATATTAAAAAGTCGAGCACGTTTTTTTTAGAGCCGAAGAGGTTAACTGAAATTTCGGAGTTAATCAATGCATATTTGGTAGGAAATCCATGCATTCGTCCCGGTTTTAATTTGACTCAAATGTCTTTGGAAATACAAATTCCCAAACACCAGTTGACCTACTTTTTCAACGATCACCTGAAAATCACATTCAACGATTGGAAAAATGAAATCCGAATTACGCACTTCATCGGTTTGGTGAAAAATGGACAGGCCATAAATAATACCTTGGAAAGTCTTTCCCAATCTTCGGGATTTTTATCTCGATCAAAATTTACAAATGCCTTTAAAAAGAGCCAAGGCAAGACACCGTCCGCCTTTATTAAGGAGTTAAATTTAGATTAACTTGTACCCTTTAGGCAAAAGGGTTTTATTCAAAAAACTTTCTGGAGCTATCTAAATAGCTTAGTCTTAAAGTAATTTGGACCTTTTTAATCATTGGGTCCAAAAGTAAAGCTAGCCATATCTCATGTAAAAAATTCTTTCAATATTTTTGACCTAATCCTCCTAAGGATATATTTAGATCAGATGATTCTAACCACTAATGAAAGAAGAATTCAAAAAAGTAGGGTTTTATAAACCCTATTTTTTTTTAATGGTCATGGACAAATTGTTTATTAGATCGTTTCTTCTATTTTTCATAACAATTTAATGCTCCATTCGTTAGATTCACATGAAATCATTCTCTATTGAACAGATCAAATTGATGGATCGTTTTACGCGAACTCATTTCATCAATACCCTTAGCGGTTTTAAAAGTGTCTCATTAATCGGGACAATAAACAAAGTGGGACAGGCTAATTTGGCTATATTTAGCAACCTAGTACATATTGGGGCGGATCCCGCATTAATCGGATTCATCAATCGGCCCACCGAAGCGGCACCACATACCTTAGCCAATATTCAAGAGACTGAATTTTATTCAGTGAATCATATTCACTCAGGGATCTATGAAAAGGCGCATCAAACGAGCGCTAAGTATCCTGAACATATTTCCGAGTTCGAGGCGGTAGGTCTGACACCCCTATTTAGACCCGGAATTTCAGCGCCATTTGTGGAGGAATCTAAAGTTCAATACGTACTTAAACTGGAAGAGGTAATTCCGATCAAACTGAACGGGACATTTTTGGTTGTTGGCTCGCTCCAACAAGCATTCATTCCAGATCATATCATGGAAGAGGATGGTTATTTGTCCATCGAAAAAGCCAATAGCCTGTGTTCATTAGGCATTAATGGCTATTACGAGACCAAATTCATGGATAAATTACCCTACGCCAAACCCTAATTTATTCAATCAAAAACCAAGTATACGAATCAGGGGCAATCGTAAAGTCCAAGGTAATATCTTTGGTCGGACTTAGTGAAACTGCTTTTTTCTTTCCGTCTTTTGACGTAAGATTAGCCATTTTTGAAATACCCGTGTAATACAAAGGCAAGGTGATTTTCCGCTGCATGATTTCTTTTGTCGGATTATAAAGCATCACAAAACCCTTATGCTTTCCCCCCGGATTTACATGTAAAAAACCATCCCAATCCCGGCCATCTGGTCGGCGCAATTGGATCATATCCGCATTCAAAACATCGCGGTATTTTTTGTACCAGTCCAACGTTTCTTGCACCATGACCCTGGTCTCTTCACTGTCAAATAGCCTTGGCCCTCGGTAACAGGCTTGTACCCCCGCCCCATAATATTGAATCATGAGTTGGTGATAATCTTTTAAATGCTCTTTCAAAGGTTCTAAAACCGCCTCGGGCCCACCTCCTTGATATCGGGTTAGGGGCACAAAACCCCAACTCATTGCCGCTGTTTTTTCAATCGTTCCATCATGGATATTTTGCCGATTCAATATTTTTTGTTGGTCCCTCGAAAGACTAAAATTCACCTCGCGATACCCTATGCCAATCTTATGCGTCCCATCTAAAAAATACCAATCGGGAGCATTGATATAGACGCCTTTTTCATTGAGCCAACGATATAATTCCTTCTGAATTTCCATTTGACGCCATTGAGAATCTTTCAAACCTTCATGGCCCGGGTGTACCGTAGATGCACAAACATCCCCTGGATAAGGACCATCATTTTCCCAAATATCGAAACCCGTTTTCGTGTAAAACAACTTTATTTTATCTCGATAGGCCAGTCCCCACGGACTTCCAAAACAAGGAGCATTTCCAAAAAAGGCACCACCTGGTTTGCCCGTTTTGGGATCGATGACATCGTCGGCGTCGCTGATGCGCCGACTACTAAACAATGAATATCCGCCAATCAAAATGTTTTTAGCGTGGGCATAATCAGCCAGTGATTTCCAACGATTTAGATTAGTCGCAGTTGAATCCTCCATTTTTAAATGACTTCCAAAACTCAGAATAACCGCCTCATATCCCGTAGCCACACATTGGTCAATGGCCGTTTTAACTTCAGCATCATTCTTACTAACCAGGTGCATAAAGATCGGATTTTGAGTCGTCCATGGTGCAATCTTTTGATACATTTTTCGAATCATTAATCCCCTTCTTTGGCGATCATAACTATCCATGAGCAACTCATGCGTTCTCGGTGATTTAAAAATTTCACCAGGTTTCAAGTCGATGCCCGGGGCTTTGTCCGGATAAATTTCCAACAAACACGGCGTCTCAAAATTATAGTTGACCTGCGAAGTATAAGTAGGCTCCGTCTTCCAATGCGTCGTTTGATCACTTATGTCATAGCGCATCGCATTATTAAATGCGTAATTGGTCTCCACATAAATACCATGCTGTTTCTTCATTTCTTCCGGTTTCCCCACCACCGCACTTTCTTCTTCTACCAATCCCAACACCTCATGGATCACTCGGTCGACCCCTATTTTCACCGCACGCTTATTATCAATTTGTACCCATTTGATGAGCAATGGCAACCCGTCAATCAATTCATAATTCACATATACATGAATGCCTTTAAGCTCAGGAAGGGGAGAGGTAAATTCAAAAGAAATTTGTTTTCCCGTAGCCTGCTCATGATTGGATGCCCAGGTTTTTCTTTGCCAAGAAATAAAGGGTTTCACATCTGAAATAGTCGAGCCGACAAATACAAAATCCTCTTTTCCCGCAGTCATTTGCGATAACCATTCGGGCTTTAAATAGGCCCTTTCTTTTTGGCCCTCCATGCCTCCAACCGCATACATTTTCCCGTTTAAAACGATCTTTGCCTCAGGCTGCACCGCCCGCAATAGTTGTTGGCCATTGCTTACATTGACATAACTATAACAGGCTAAATTCTTACCTAAGTAAAATTCTCTTCTCAAAAGGCCATTGTCTAAAATAATATTGGAACCCTTTTGGATGATCGTCGATTTCTGTTGGACAGGCTTAACTAACCAATCATTTTGCAGGGTAACAAATTGGCTTTTACTTTCTAATGATAAGAAAATTAGGATTATAGATAAATATTTTAGTATTTTCATGACGTCAAAATTGGTTTAATACATGCGAAATATACTCATAATTTTTTGTTCTCTTTTTCCCTTATCTGGGCTATTTGCAAACCCACAAAATCCAGTCAAAAAACCCAACATTGTTTGGATCGTATGCGAAGACATGTCGCCTCACTTGGGTTCTTACGGAGAAAAGGTGGCTAAAACGCCTGTATTGGACCAATTAGCCAAAGAAGCTGTTCGTTACACCCAAGTATATTCTACCGCCGGAGTATGTGCCCCAAGTCGCTGTGCGCTCATCACCGGAAATTACCAAACCGCCATCGGCGGTCATAACATGCGCACCTTAGGTCTTTCTGCAAACGCATTAGATGATTATCCCAAAGGCCTAAAACCCTATTCAGCCGTCCTTCCTGCAGGCGTAAAATGCTTTTCCGAATACCTCCGAATGGCAGGCTATTATTGCACCAATAATGCTAAACAAGATTATCAATTTGATGCACCTGTAACGGCATGGGACGAGAGCAGCAAGAAGGCTCATTGGCGTAAAAGGCCGGATAAATCCCAGCCTTTTTTCTCTGTTTTTAATATTGAGACAACTCACGAATCCCAAGTCTGGGTTCGAGAAAAACAACCCCTTTTAGTTAATCCCAAAGATGTGATGGTGCCGCCTTTTTATCCGGATGATTCGGTGAGCCGTAAAACCATGGCTCGCTTTCTGTCGAATGTGATGGTGATGGACCAACAAGTCGGCGAGATTATAAAACAATTAAAGGAGGATGGTTTGTATGAAGAAAGCATCATCTTTTTTTACAGCGATCACGGCGATGGGATGCCTTTTGTGAAGCGGGAGTTAAGCCAACGAGGCCTAAAGGTTCCATTGCTGATTAAGGCACCTAATTTGCCTAAAGGAAAAGTAGATAATCAGTTGATTAGTTTTGTTGATTTTGGACCTACAGTCCTTTCCTTAGCCGGTGTAACTTTGCCTAAAACGCTTCATGGACAGCCATTTTTGGGTGGTCAAAAAGCAAAAGCAAAGCGTCAATATATTTATGCCGCCCGCGATCGAATGGATTCAGAATATGACCGAGTACGTGCTGTCAGTGATGGCCGATTTAAGTACATCCGGAATTATATGCCCGAAAAATCATACTATCAAAACATTAAATATCGACTTCAAAATCCGTTGATGTTACATATGCTAGCACTTAAAAATGCAGGTAAATTGAATGAAACGCAAATGAAATGGTTTAGGCCAACCAAAGCTTTAGAGGAACTTTTTGACACACAAAACGATCCGCATGAGTTTAATAATTTGGCGAATAACCCAACCTATAAAGATAAATTAGTCGAGCTAAGAGGAAAGCATTTGGCTTGGATAAAACAATATGGTGACCTGGGGGCCAAGCCTGAATTAGAGATGATTAAGGAATGGTGGAATGGCCAAGATAAACCTCCAGTAACGGAAAAAAGTAATGTGTCGATCGCGAATGGTACGGTCCAATTATCATGCCCAACCGCCGGTGCATCCATTGGTTTTAGAAAGAATTCAAAGGAGACTTGGCAAGTGTATACGAAGCCATTCTCTTTAAATAATGGAGATTCGCTTTATGTCATGAGTCATCGTATTGGATTTGTACCCACCGAAATACGGTTGAAAAACTAACTTCCCGAAGACTTTTGCTTGGCCGTTCTTCCCCAATCGGGAAGGTCGATATGCAGGTTGTCGTGCTTTTCCAACATCTCCTTTTTCAGGAGGTTTCGCATCTTTAAAACTTGACTTTGTTGGGCTTTATCTTGCGCCAAATTATGCTTTTCCCACGGATCCTTTTTCAGGTTAAATAGTTGGCTTGTCAACACCCCATCCACATTATACAAAATCAATTTGTACCCATCTTTCGTTTTCAAACTCCTGCTCCAATGCCCATACACATTATAAATTTGTTCTCTTACAGTTTTGGTTGGATGGCGGAAAATCGCCTGTAAACTTTTTGCCTCAACGCTTTTGGGCGCTTTGATTTTTAAATAATCATAAATTGTTGGTGCAATATCACTCAGATAAACAAAGGAATTATTCCGCACATTTTTAGGTATTCCCGGACCCGAAAAAATCATGGGAACGCGTATGCTATGTTCGTATAAATTTTGCTTTCCCAAGAGACCATGTTGGCCCATTGCCAAGCCATTATCCCCCGCAAAAACGATCAACGTATTTTTTAATAATCCTTCTTTTTCCAGCGTCGACATGATTCGCCCGACTTGCTCGTCGAGCTCCGAAATCATCCCATAATATGCTGCGATATCTTGTTTAATCGCTTCTTCGGTTCTTGGGTGTGGCAATAAATTCTCATCACGTACATTTAAATCACCATTGTTAAAGGGATGCTCCGGCAGGAAATTAGGCGGCAATGAAATTTTGGAAGGATCGTATGCCTTCGCAAATTTTGCGGTGGGTGTTCTCGGGTCATGCGGCGAAGTGAAGGCCACGTAGGCAAAAAAGGGCTTTTCTTTTGCCGCAGGGCTTTGTAAAAAATCAATGGCGGTTTGCGCGTACAAATAGGAGCTGTAGGTCTCACTTAAAAAACTTTTTTCAGCGGGATATTTCCCCGTTGGGTCAAAGTGATTTACCCGAGGATGTTCCTGTCCACCTTCTTTGGGAAAGTGCATGCCACCAAAAAATATATGGTCTGCTTTTGAAAACATACGGGCATAGGAATTTTTATCACTATGCCATTTTCCTGTGTGAAAAGTGGTATATCCCTTTTGGCGCAACACTTCGGGTAGACTAACCAAGCTGTCGGGAATTACATTTCCATCGCCCGGCAATCGATTTACATATCTGCCCGTCATTAACATCGCCCGGGAGGGAATACAAACCGCTCCCTGGTGTCCGCCCATCACGTGTGCTTGTTGGAATGTCAAACCAACCTTGACCAACTTATCCAAATTAGGGGTTCTGATTTCTGTATTGCCTAAAGCTTGGATCGTTCTGAACGTTTGGTCATCACTGTAAAGGATAATTACGTTTTTTGCTGGAGCAGTTTTAGCCTTTGTATGTGAAATACCTTGGCCCATTGTATCGCTCATGAACAATGCCAAAGCGCATAAAACTAATAGGTTGAGAAAGGGATTTTTCATGATTTTAGGTCTAAACAATTGGTAGGTGTTCTGTCAAAAAATAAGAAGTGTTAAATCTTAAATATCTAAGAATCGATTGAATAATTCGACGAGAATTTTGCTCTAAATAAATCGGATTATTTAGCTTTTTCTTCTACTCGAACGGTGTCAATTTCCAAAGGCCATTTGCCTTTGAAACCAAAATCAACCGTTAAACCCGGCTTCATTTTTTTCAGTTTGGCCACACCCGCTTCGGTAAATTTGCTTTGCCATAGAAACACTCTTTTCAACGATTTGATTTTCGCTAAACTCAAGATGGCCGCATCAGAAACTTGGGTTCCATAGAGGTTTAATGATTCTAAATATTTCAAATTTTCTAATGCTACAAGCCCCTTATCACTTATGTTGGTATGGTCTAAATCCAACTGGATTAATATCGGCATGTCAGCAATTTGAGGCATAAAGCCATCGGTAACCTTCGTTTGGCCTAATTTTAGTTGGACTATTTGCTCTTGAACCGAAGACAATTCCGACAATTCTTTATCGGCAAGTCCATGTGCATTCACGGCATTGACCTCCAAAAATGCTTGGTCTTTTGCTGCGGGGTTCACCAACAATCCCAATTTTCGAAGGCTGGCAATATCATCTTCGTCGGCCTCTGAAATCGACAATTTAAATACCGGAGACCAATAAGGTTCTGTGGCCGATGTGCCTGAAGCATATTTGGCCAAGATTGTTTTTATTTTAGCATCAGCAGGCAAAGCGACCACCTTTTTCTTGAAGTCAGCTCCATGTTGGACCCACCACTGCAAAACAGCAATCTCATCCTCCGTCATCGGGGTTTTTCCTTTAGGCGGCATGTGATGCTCTTCACTCGCATCCATTAAAAGTCTTTTGATCATTTCACTTTCCAGTGGCATTCCCGCTTTAATAATAGCACCATCCTCTCCACCCGCCATTAAAAACTCAGGTGTATCCATCCTTAATTTTCCCTTTTGCTTTTCAGCATTGTGACATGACCAGCACTTTTGTTTTAAGACCGGTTGGACTAATTGTTGGTACACAATCGCTTGTTGGATATTGTCAATCTTAGGAATAATGGCTCCGACTTCAGCCGCTTCGGACCGAGCTTCCATCCCTACCCAACCTCTAATCGGCTGTGGCAAGTAGGCCGTTAAATAATCAGAACCATGCGTTAAATTTCCGCCTAAATGTCCCGTGATGGTGATTAGAACTAATGAAACCCATAAGACGGGTTTAAATAATTTCATCATTGTTTTTTCATCGGACCAAAACTTAGCCATATAAGCTAAGGCCGCTGAAATTACCCCGGTAGAAATGCCTAACCATTGGTGAAAAAATAAGGTATCTTCATCGTATTCCCCTGTTTGGGACAAAGCCCAGCCCATGGCGCATGAAATGAAGGCACTCAAAGAAGCCCATAAAAAAATAGTTGCAACAGATTTTTGACGCAAGCCCTCGTGCTGTTCTTTTGAAAAAAAGTACATTAAAAAGGCAAGCACGAGCATCCCTACAGGCAAGTGTACGAGTACAGGATGAAAATGCCCAAAAAATAATACCCAATCCGATGGGCCTGCGTCCATTAAAATCATGTAGACTAAATTCGTTCTAATTTAATCGGATACGTTTTTTGAGACGCCCACTGAGGTACATAAATATTATGGTCCGAATCTGCATACACATCATGTGGATGGATAAACACTTTGTTTTCATCCTCCTTATATTGTCTTTGCAAAACGCCATTTTTATAGATCGGCTCTGATCCCCCTGGGGTAGAAACAACCTTCATGTTTTTATCTAAAATTTGTACATATCCTGAACCAGCCCACGATCCATCCGTGCTTCTGAAACAAGCAGCGATGATGTAGTCGCCGTGTAAAACAGGCCGACAAACAAATGAACCAGGAAGGTGGTAACGCGTGATGAATTTACCGTCTAATGTGAACCTTTTTAAGCTGTTATTCACTCGGTCTGTGATCAATAAAGTCCAATTGTTTGGATCACGTGTATCCACTAACACACCGTGGCAGCAATTGAATTTATCATCCGCATATTCACTTGTTTTTCCACCGAAATGGCGAATATAACGGCCTTTGGAATCGTATTGTGTGATGTAATTCGCTCCGTAACCGTCGGCTACATAAATGTCTCCGTTCTTAGGATTAACCGCAGTTTCGGTTGGAACAAATTGATTTGGATGATCGTAAACACCTGTTTCCTTTGGGTATTCGATTTTAAATATTTCTTTTCCTTTTAAATCCGTTTTGATTACTTGGTGACGGGCATTGTCGCAAATCAATAAAAACTGCTCGCCTCCCTCATTTAAAATGGTTAAGCCGTGTGCGCCAGGGTATGAATGTCCCCAAGTCTCTAATAATTTACCTGATTTATCGTAAATGATGACGTTGTTTCTGACTTCATTGGTCAATAAAATCAATCGGCCTTTTGCGTCTTCCACCATTTCATGGCAGTCGTTGACTGGGTTTTTGCCAGCATCTAATATACCCCAATTGGGTACTACTTTGTATTTGAAATTTCCATGTCCAAGGACAATTTCTCCTGCTTTTGGGGCAATTTTTTTCATAGGGCTTGAGGTTAAAAGCGATCCGCCAATAAGCGCTGAACTTGTTTTCAAGAAGTCTCTGCGCGGTAAATGCTCGTTCATAATGAATTAGGTTTATTTGTAAGGTCTAAATTAAACAAATATTATGATTATGGTTTATTTATGCTTTCATCAATATTAAATAATGCATTTGCCACCATAGTTTTGGCCACCAAAATAGCCGGGTCTTTAGGTACATTATTGTCAGGGCAAAGTTTCAAAAAGGCCAAAGTCTCCTTGTTATTCTTTGAATAGTAGGCCAACATATTAACATAAAAAGCATTTAATTTGGCCAATTTATTTTCCGAAATAGGCTTTCCAAATAAATCTAAATACCCTTTTTTAATAAATTCGGCGCCAGTAATTGGATACTTGCGCGCAAAAAATTGGGATGCTTCGATGAACACCGGATCATTTAATGTGTTCAAAGCCTGCATCGGCGTATTCGTCCTAATCCGTCTCGAAAGACAAACATCCCGAGTCCCTGCGTCAAACGAAACCATGGTCGGATAGGGGCTACTTCTACGCCAATAGGTATAAAGCGAGCGTCTCCACTGATCTTCTCCATCACTTCTTAACCATTGCATTCCACTGTATGGCGCATTCCAAATACCATCGGGTTGGTCTGGCATCACACTCGCTCCCCCCAATTTAGTGGATAAAATTCCTGACCAAAGGAGCGCTTGATCACGCAATTGTTCTGGATTCAATCGGATTCTTGGACCCCGAGTGATGAAACGATTATACGGATCTTGTTCTCTTAATTTTTCGGAAACGATGGAGCTTTGTTGGTAACTCGCCGACATCACGATATATTTCAACAAGTCTTTTGTTTGGTACTTGAATTTATATTGAAATTGATACGCCAAATGGTCCAATAAACCTTGGTTTACAGGGGTCAGGCCTTGGCTTCCCATATCCTCTAAAGTTTCCACAATTCCAGTCCCAAACAACTGTTCCCAAAAACGATTTACCGCTACTCTCGCCGTCAATGGGTTCTCTTTTCCACCCATCCATTCCGCTAATTCTAATCGGTTTGAAACTGGTTTTTTACTAAACAAAGCTGGAATTCCACGGGTCATTTCTTCCCCTGGATTAAGCCAAGACCCCCGCTTAAAGAGTCGGGTAGTTCGCGTAAATTCCGTTGGGTTTTCTAACATGACCGGGGTGGTTGTTTCAGGCGATGCGGAAATAATTTGATACGCAATTTTTTGAAAATCGGTCGGTTTTAAATTAGCCGGTACCTCGGGGATCATCATCCAAAAACCGATCGAAGCAGTGTTTTGATCGGGCTTTGTTTTGGCATTTGTAAACTCCCAAACCAAGTCTTGTTTTCCAGGCAAAGAGGGAATGGTATAAAAGGCATAAGCCCAACCTTTTGACCAAAGGCCCTTGGGTTTGGCGTATTTTTCCTGCAAGGTGGTGTCTAATTTTAAGCGCTTAACGATAGGTCCCGTTTTTGTTCCTTGGCGAATCGTAATGTAGGTGGGTGCCGGTCCAGAATTTTTACACGCAATCAGCAAGCTCGTTTTCCCCATTAAAGGCACGGCTTTAAATCGAAGGGATCCTCCATTTCGCACAGCTAAATATTTATTGTCGGCCAATGCCCCGTTGACAAATTGGTCTGCCCAGTGCGGGTGAATTTTAGGCTCCACAAAGCGCAATGTTTGAGTCCACTCCTTTTGTATTTGCTTAGGCTGAGTTAATAAATAATTTCTTAAACTATCCAATTTTCCTTGGTCTTGCTGCTTAAAATGGCGGTAATAAGGTGAATCGTCAGGTATATCCTCATCTCGCGAATTATTAAAGAAGGCCATGAACTTATAATATTCTTCGTGGCGAATGGGGTCGTAAGGATGTGAATGACATTGCACGCAACCAAAACTTGTTCCTTGTAAAACTTCCCATGTGGTATTCACTCGGTCTAAGATAGCCGCGGTTCTAAATTCCTCATCATCAGTTCCCCCCTCGTCGTTGTTGGTCGTATTCCGATGAAATGCCGTGGCTATATAATCGGATTCAGTTGGGTTAGGCAATAGATCGCCGGCCAATTGTTCCTTTAAAAACAGATCGTAAGGTTTATTTTGATTGAAGGCGGAGATGACATAATCACGGTATTTCCAAATGGTCCGCGCATCGTCTTTTTCATAGCCTTTGGTGTCCGCATATCGCGCTAAATCCATCCACATCGACGCCCATTTTTCGCCAAAATGTTGGGATTTTAATAATTTATCGACTTGCTTTTCATAGGCATTGCTTGACGCATCAGCCTCAAATTCTTGATATTCTGCCGGGGTGGGAGGTAATCCGGTTAGGTCTAAATAAAGCCTGCGTAATAAATCTGGTTTTGAGGCTTTTTCGGTGTGGCTTAGCCCTTGCTTTTTTTGTTCTGCGGCTACAAAATAGTCGATGTCATTAGCCTCCCAGCCCGATTTAATTCCGATGAATGCGAGGGTTCTACTCCACCAATTGCCGTTTGGAATCGAAGGTTCTTTAAGGGGCTGATATGCCCAATGTTCTCCCCATCGCGCGCCTTCTTTGACCCAGGTAGTTAAAATATCGACCTCATCTTTTGTCAATGAAGGCCTTTGATAAGGCATTTTTTCTTCCGGATTTTTGGAATGCAATCGCTGAATGAAACTCGAGTTTTCCGGTTGGCCCGGAATGATAGCCGGCTTCCCCGACTTCGTTTTTCCCAAAGCCTCTTCTTGGAAAAGTAGGCTAAATCCACCTTGTTTTTTCACACCGCCATGGCATGAAATACAGTTTTTATTGATGATGGGCTTGACTTGTGTGCTGTAGTCGACGGTATAAGTGGGCCCCGAAGAAAAATGAAAATAGGTCCAAGCCCCCCCTAAAATTGCGACCGCTAAAAAAAGATAAGTTTTCATGATCTAAGCTAAAATGGGTTTAATGACTTTACCATATACATCGGTCAATCGGAAATTTCTTCCTTGGAATGGAAATGTAAATTCCTCATGATTAAATCCAAGGCAATGTAAAATAGTCGCCTGAAGGTCATAAATGGATGTTTTTCCATTCACTGTCGCATAGCCCAGTTCATCGGTTTCCCCAAAACTAAATCCAGGTTTTATTCCACCTCCAGCAAGCCACATCGTGAATGCGTCTGTATGATGGTCGCGACCAAAATAGTCTTGAGTCTTTCCTTCTCGGTTTTCTTGCATCGGCGTGCGCCCAAATTCCCCACCCCAAACCACCAAGGTTTCGTCCAATAAACCTCTTTGTTCTAGGTCGATAAGTAAGGCTGAAATCGCGCGATCTGTTTCTAAACATTTTTGATGCAATCCGTAGTCGACCGATCCGCTTTTACTCGTTCCGTGTGAATCCCAACCCCAATCAAATAATTGGACAAATCGCACTCCTTGCTCGACCATTTTACGGGCGAGTAAGCAGTTGTTGGCAAATGCCTCTTCCCCCGGTTTGGTTCCATACAATTGATGGATGTATTCAGGCTCCTTGCTGATGTCCATGACTTCGGGCACCGAGCTTTGCATTTTATAGGCCATCTCATATTGGGCAATTCTTGCCACCGTTTCTGGGTCGCCAAATTCCTTAAACGTTTCTTCATTGACCGAATTGATGGCGTCAATACTTGCTTTTCGAATATCAGCATTCACCCCATCGGGGTTTTGAATAAACAATACAGGTTCGCCGGCGGATCTACATTGGACGCCTTGGTATACGGAAGGGAGGAAGCCACTTCCCCAGGCCGACTTCCCCGCGTCGGGGTTTTTGCCACCTGAAGCGAGGACCATAAATCCGGGTAAATTTTCATTTTCAGATCCTAGGCCATAGGAAACCCATGAACCTAAAGAGGGCCGGCCTAATCTTGCTGAACCCGTGTGCATGAGCAATTGGGCCGGCGCATGGTTAAACTGATCCGTGTACATCCCTTTTAAAAAGGTTATTTTATCGGATTGAGTGGCCAAATGAGGCATGTGATCGGATATCCAATGTCCTGATTTTCCGTGTTGTGCAAATTTAGCTTTGGGCCCTAATAAATTAGGAATGCCTCGAATGAAGGCAAATTTCTTTCCCTCGATCAATTCTTTGGGACATTCTTTTCCGTCAAATTTGGCTAATACCGGTTTGTAATCGAATAGTTCTAGTTGGGAAGGCGCCCCAGCCATGTGCAAAAAGATAACGGATTTTGCTTTACCAAAATGAGGAGGAATTTTAAAGGCGGAGTTTTGGGGTTTGCTAGAAGTCTGACAGTTCCACAGTGCAGATCCCAAAGCAAGGGAACCAATACCCGTACCTAGGGTATTTAAAAAATGCCTTCTTGTAGCTAAAATAGCTTCGTTTTCAATAGCCTCTTTAAATATTTTTTCCATAGCGTGATTAATCCATGATGGGTCTACCTTTTGTTTCTGGCAAATAAATAATACCAACAATCACCGTGATGGCAGCCAAGGTGATGGGGTAAAAAATTCCGGCAAAATTCGAATGTGTAACGGCTCCTAACCAGGTGGCCACGAAGGGAGCGCAACCCCCAAAAACGCCATTGGCGAAATGATAGGGTATCGACAATGAGGTATATCTAATTTTGGTGGGGAAAAGCTCCACTAAAAATGCGGCAATCGGGCCATAGGCCATCGCGGCAAAAGTCACCAATAAACAGCAAATAAACGCGAGTTCTATTTTACCCCAGTTGGTGAGCTGCACCGCCCCATTCACCATCGTTCCTTCTTTGCCCACAATATCAGACATCCAAGCAAACAATGGGTAATAAAAAATAGCGGCTAGGGCCATGCCGCCCAACATAATAACTTTTCGGCCCACTCGATCTGAAAGAGAACCAAAAACAACGAATAGTGGCGTGCCCACAACCAAGGAAGCGGCGATCACTAAATTGGTCGTGACAAAGTCGACCTGCAGTATTTTATTAATAAATATTTGTGCGTAGAATTGACCTGTATGCCAAACGACTCCCTGGCCTATGATGGCCCCAAACATCGCAATCAGCATTAATCGGCGGTTTTCTTTCGAAGCAAATGCCTCCTTCAATGGATTTTTAGAGAGTCCGCCTTCCGCTTTTAATTTTGCGAATAAAGGCGATTCATGCATATTTCTACGAATAAAATAGGAGACCACGACTAAAATCCCCGAGAGGGCAAAGGGAATGCGCCAACCCCATTCTTTAAATTCCGCATCGCCAATGATATTTTGGCAAACCAAAACCACAATGATGCTGACAAAAAACCCTAAGGTTGCTGTAGTTTGAATGTAGGCCGTGTATTTTCCTCGGTGTGCATCTGGAGCATATTCAGCTACATAGGTGGCGGCGCCCCCATATTCACCCCCTAAGGCTAAGCCTTGGATGATGCGCAAAAATAATAAGATGGCGGGAGCTACAAGGCCGATTTGAGAATAGGAGGGAATGAATGCAATGGCAAACGTGGACCCACCCATTAATAATAAGGTTAACAAAAAGGTATATTTTCTGCCTATTCGGTCTCCCAGACGTCCAAAGATGACTCCTCCAAAAGGCCTGGCGATAAATCCAGCACCAAAAGCCGCTAAAGTGGATAAAAAGGCGGCCGTTGGGTCATCTTTGGGAAAAAATGACAAGGAAATAATAGCTGATAAAGAACCAAAAATATAAAAGTCGTACCATTCAATCACCGTTCCCACAGAGGAGGCAATAATGACTTGCCATAGTTTTTGAACAGGTATTTTATTATTATCGAATTCAGGATTCGAAGTGGGCATACGTGATAGGTTTAGAAAGATGAAATTAGGAAGGGAGAGGGAAAATTCCTAATTATTTGCCAATCGTCATGCTTAGACTTACCTGATACTTATCAAATGAATGTAATTTTTTCATCTAAAATTGATACATTTGATTAGTTAACCAATATAAAAATTCTAGAATTTAGATGGGAAACACTGTTTCAATTAAAGACCTTGCCCGCAAATTCAAGTGTGCCCCTTCCACTATTTCACGGGCTTTGAATGATCATCCGATGATCAACATAGACACCAGAAAGACCATTCAGGAATATGCGAATAAAGTGGGGTATCAAAAAAATACGATATCCCTCAGTTTATTAAATAAGTGTTCAAAGACTTTAGGCGTCATCATCCCATCTATTTCTCATTATCACGAGACGGCCATTATTGAAGGTCTTGAGGCTGTTTTACAACCTGCAGGTTACCTTTTAAATATTTGTGTGACCAATGAATCCCATGCGTTAGAAAAGGAATATTTAGATCGATTGGTTGCTAATCGTGTGGATGCTATTTGCATCTCGCTGTCCCAAGAAACCTTTGACCATTCATTGAATGAGCATATAGACAAGGCGATTAGCCGATCATTGCCCATCATTTTTATGGATCGATTTTACCATGCATTGGATGTAGACCGAGTGATTACGGATGATTTTAAGGGGGCTTTTATGGCGACCGAACATCTGATTCAAATGGGGTGCCAACGAATTGCCCACTTGCATGGGCCTAAGGGGATTACGGTGTCCCAACAAAGATTTAAGGGTTACGAGGCTTGTTTGAAAAAATATGGGAGGGAGGTTGAAGATGAATTAGTGAAGCAAGTAATGTTCTCATCAGAAAGTGCCGTGGAGGCCACAAAATTTTTATTGGATCAGAAAGTAAAACCAGATGGAATTTTTGCGGTGAATGATGAAGTGTGTTTTGGTGCTATGAAAGTAATCCAAGAAAGAAATTATAAAATTCCCGAAGATATTGCATTGGTCGGTTTTGATGATATTCCTCTGGCTGCTTTTGCGCCTATCGCTTTAAGTTCTGTGTCCAGGCAAAGCAAAAAAATAGGGGAACAATCGGCCGAATTGTTTTTGTCAAAAATGAATGGAATCCATCAACACCAGCAGTTTACATTGGAGCCCGAATTAATCATTCGAGAATCTTCTCAAAGAAATCATTTTTCCAAGATTTAATTTTTAACCATTTAGAAACAATTTCGTAATAATGGGCGCTTTCTGAGTATTTACTTTTGTGACAATCTTTGGACAATTCAATTGCAAACGTTTGCGTAATTTTTCTGAAGGTATTTAAATAATTAAGCCTTAAATTTCAAAATTCTAATCTTCTAAAAAATTTAATTTCATCTCTATGAAAAAAATCTTACCGTATCATCAAGAGCAATTTTTGATGAAATCTACAGGTTTGAAACTCATCAGTTTTCTGATGATCATCCTGCTAGGTTTATCCCCTTCTTTGTCTTGGGGTCAAGGTTCAGGCAAAACCGTCAAAGGAACATTAGTAGACGCCACGACTAAGGAGCCCTTAGTTGGCGGGAATGTTTTAATTAAAGGAACCACCAAAGGTGCCACAGCAGATGCCAATGGTCAATATTCGATTAATGTATCGGATGACAAGGCTGTTTTAGTGTTTCGTTTTTTGGGATATGATTCTCAAGAAATAGCCGTGGGCAGTCGCGCTACCATAGACGTTTCCTTGAAAGCCAATGCTTCCAGTTTGGAACAGGTGGTGGTCGTAGGATACGGAACTCAAAAGAAAACAGACGTTACCGGTTCTGTGAAATCGGTGTCAAGCGAAGCCTTTAATAAAGGTATTATTAATTCACCGGAGCAATTACTTCAAGGTAAAGTGGCTGGTGTTAATGTTACCTCTGCTACCGGCGAACCTGGTGGATCGCAAGGAATTACCATTCGTGGACCTGGTAGTATTCGGGTAGGAAGTGGACCTTTATATGTAATCGATGGCTTGCCATTGGATGGGGGAATTGGGAATTTTTTAAATCCTTCCGATATTGAAAAAATGGATGTCTTAAAGGATGCATCTGCTACCGCTATTTATGGAACTAGAGGAGCCAATGGTGTTATTTTGATTACAACGAAAAAGGGGAAAGCAGGATTTTCAACGATGAATTTCTCTACAGATTATGCCATCTCAAGCTTAGCTAGGCCTTTGCCAGTATTATCCGCAGCCGATTTTCGTACGCAAGTAGGAAAAAATGGCGGTATATTGGAAGATTTTGGTTCAAATACAGATTGGCAAAATCAAATTACTCGATCAGCCATTACGCAAAATCATAACCTAAGTTTAGGGGGTGGAGCGAAGAACTTAACCTATTATGCTTCTTTTGGTGCACAGATGCAACAAGGTATTCTCAAGAATAACCAGTTGGACCGCCTCTCAGGTCGTATGAACGTTACCCAAAAATTCTGGGAAGATCGTTTAATTATTGACGCCAACATCAGTTTTTCAAATGTGGTTAATCTACGTCCGCCGATCGAAAGTTTGTTGGGAACGGCTATTTCAAATAACCCAACGTTGCCAGTATATGAAGCAAACGGTACAACACCCGCTAAATTCTTGAACGCATCCAACCCGTTGATTACGTTAAACTTGAATAAAGATATTAATACGGCGAACCGTTTTATTGCCAATATTTCACCATCGGTGAAATTAGCGAAGGGTTTAATCTATAAATTGAACTACGGATATGACAACCAAACCGCTGTACGCGATATTCAATCGTTGGCCAATTTAGTGCCTCAGCAAAATGGTCGTTTGGATACCTACAACAATAGCAATCAAAATAGCCTTGTTGAGAATTACCTTACGTTTAATTTAGAAGAAGGCGATCATGTTTTCTCTGCATTATTAGGTCATTCATTTCAAAAAATTCAATATCAAGGTCGTACTTGGAGTATCAATAAGTTCCCAATCGTTCCGACGGAGCCTATCTATAACCCAGGCATAGGACAAGAGTTGACGTTAGCGACTAATAGGCCATCGGGTTCTGCAACGATTAATGAATTGCAGTCGTTTTTCTCTCGTTTGAACTATCAGTTTCAAGATAAGTATTTAGTTACCGCGACGGTTCGTGCAGACGGTTCGTCTAAATTTGGTTCAAATAATAAGTATGGATATTTTCCTTCTTTCTCTTTAGGTTGGAGATTATCTGAGGAGCCATTCTTAAAGAATACGTCAATTAGTAATTTGAAATTAAGAGGAGGTTGGGGACAAACGGGTAACCAAGAAATTCCTTCTAAAATCACTCAACCTTTATTCACGGCTTCCGTATCAGGTACGACTTCGTATCCATTGGACAATGGGTCAAGCTATGCTCCAGGAATCACGTATTCTCGTTTAGCTAATCCAGATATTCAGTGGGAGGTTTCGACACAGTCCAATGTAGGTTTAGATTTTGCCTTCTTAAATGGAGCATTATCGGGATCAGTGGACGTGTTTAATAAAGTTTCTAGTAATATTTTATTGGAGATTATTCCTTCGGATCCTGTTCAGCCAGCTAGTTCAGTTTGGGCTAATGTGGCCAACATGCAAATCAATAACAGCGGGGTGGAATTAGATTTAGATTATAAATTAACCACTGCGGGAGGTTGGAAATACAATGTGGGTGGAAACTTAACCTTAATTAAAAATGAAGTGGTTAATTCTCCTTATACAGTGATTCAATCAGGAGGAGCTTCAGGTTCAGGTTTGACTTCTGCCACAATTAATGGTTATGTCAATGGCCAGCCGATCGGAACCTTTTTCTTGAAAGATTTTACAGGGGTAGATGCAAAAGGAGTTAGTACTTATCGGGATACCGACGGGGACGGAATCGTATCTGATAAGGACCGTATTTCAGCAGGTTCAGCGTTGCCAAGCACACAATATAACTTCTTTGGAAATGTATCCTATAAAGGTTTTGATTTGTCATTGCAGTTTAATGGAGTGTCAGGAAATATGATTTATGACAATACGGCCAACAACGCATTTTACAAATTGAAAATTTCAAAAAATAATAACGTAATACCCGCAGCTTACGCTTTGACAAATGAGTCTACCAGCAATGCGGCGCCAGTATCTACGCGTTATTTGAAAGATGGTGCTTTTGTTCGTCTGAATAATACCACTTTAGGCTACAGTTTTGATACTCAAAAAATGGGGATCAATAAATGGATCTCTACTGCGCGTTTATCAGTGACCGGACAAAATTTATGGATCGCAACAGCTTATGATGGCTATGATCCTGAGGTAAATAAAAATGCTTCTGATGCGGGAATTTCCTCTTATGGCATTGACTACCTAAGTTATCCAAAAGCCAAAACAATTATTTTTGGTTTAAATCTTACCTTTTAATTAGTAGATAGAAAAATAATGAAAAAGATAAAAAAAGTTTCTCTACTCGTTTTTGGAATGTTGGCGCTTTATAGCTGTACCAATTTGAACGAGATTGTTTTAGACGAATATAATGCAGCAGGCTTGACAGATAAGCAAGCCGCTGAGGGAGCTATAGTTCCTGTATATGCATTTTTGCCAAACTTGTATCGCCATACGATACATTTTGCATTGAACGAAATCTCGACGGATGAGGCTATTTTACCTTATCGTGGCGGTACAGATTGGGGTGATAATGGAATTTATTTATCCTTACATAAGCATGAAACGATGAGCACGGATCCTAACGTGCGTGATGAGTGGGTTCATATTTTAACGGGTATATCAAGATCGGTAACCGCCATTAATGCTTTGCAAATTTCAAAAGATCCTTCAGCTAAATTATATTTAGCGGAGGCACGAGGTATGCGTGCATTTTATAATATGTTGATGTTGGATGCCTTTGGAGTAGCCTTTTCCAAGGAAGATTTAGGAGATGTTTCTACCATTTTACGTGGAGACAAAGCGGTAGAATACATCAAATCAGAATTATTGGCTGTGGAGCCCGTATTGGAAACAGGCGTTGGACCAGGTCGATTGACCAAAGCAGGTGCTTGGGGAATTCTGGCTCGTCTCTACTTAAATGCGGCAGCATACCGAGATATTTATGCAGCTCAATATACTTTTAAGCCAGAAGATATGGACAAGGTAATTGAGTATTCAGATAAGATTATTAACTCGGGTCAATACAGTTTGTCTCCTGATTATTGGGCTATTTTTGGTAATGCAAACCATGATAATAAGGAGTTGGTTTTCGCGATCGATCAGCGTGCTGAATTGAATGGCCATAATCGTATGTCTTATTTCTCTTTAGCCAATGATCAACGCCCTTTGCCTGCCTATCCAGGAGCCAATGGTACAGATGGTCCAGGGATTACTTCAGATTTTTATCAATCATGGGTATCAACTTACGGTGCTGTGGACCCTGCGGCTGGCGATCCTCGTTTTTATAAGCAGAACATCAAACCTACTGATGAGTGTGTCGCGGAGGCTAATTACAATATCGATCGTGGAATTTTAAGAGGCCAACAATATGGATTACAATTTGCAGGGGGAGCATTTTTAAAATGTCCCGATGGAAAGTTTAAGGTAGGTAAGATTTATAATACGAGAAAAGCGGCACCTTATCCACCGGTTATTCATACAGAGAAAATTGATTTTACGCCTAGTGGAAGCGATTACAGTACAGGATTTCGCGTAGAGAAATATGAGTTCAGTAAAAAATCACAATCAGGTCGTAACTTTGGTGAAGCGGATATTTCCATCGTTCGTTTAGCAGATGTTTATTTAATGCGCGCGGAGGCAAGATTACGTAAGTCAAACGACGTGGCTGGAGCTTTAGCCGATGTTAACAAAGTTAGAACGTCTAGAACGGCTAACATGCCGGCTGGGTCTGCTTTGTCAACGATCAATTTAGACTTGTTATTACGCGAGCGTGGTTTTGAGTTGTATTGGGAAATGCACCGCAGAACGGATTTAATTCGTTTCAACAAGTATGAAAGCGGTTGGACTGAAATGTCTAGCAAAGACAAAAACAAGCGAATCTTCCCAATCCCACAAACGGCGATTGACGGAGCTTCTAACTTGCCAGGGTATTTAAAACAAAACGCTGGATATTAATAATTTTTAAGTTGTTGATGAAAAGCTGGCAAGGATTTCCTTGCCAGCTTTTCTTTTTTATAGCCACTTTACATTTCATGTTAAGCACGCAGGCTTTTTTTTATAATTAGTCTATAAAAATCAAGAATCTGATTAAATTTGTTTTTTATCTAAATAAAATTCTATGTTTAATCGAAGAGAAGCAGTTTCCCGAATAGCCATGATGGTGGGGGGCGCATTTACCGCACCTACTTTATTTGCGATGGATGTGAAGGAAAGCGGGAAATTTTTGAATGCAGATTTGTTTTCATTAACAGACGCTCAAAGACAAATAGTGGCTGCCGTGGCAGAACACATTATCCCTAAAACAAATACAGCTGGCGCAATCGACGCTGGCGTTCCCGCATTTATAGAATTGATGTTGAAGGACTGTTACAAAGCTCCTGAGCATGCAAGTTTCCTTAAGGGTGTAAACGATTTAATCAAAGCTAAATTTTTGTCTCAAAATCAGGATGGCCAAGTGGCTGTTTTGACGCTTTTGGAATCGAATACAAAGGACATGATGCGCAGCTATCAACAACGTAGAATGAAGGTGGGTGATAACGTAGACAAGGAAACGTTGGAAGGTGCGAATGGCGTTCCATTTTGGCGTTTGATCAAGGAGTTGACTCTTTTAGGGTATTATACTTCTGAAAAGGGGATAGAGGCGTCGTTTGTATACCAACCGATTCCCGGGAAATTTGAGGCAACCAAATTATTGCCTGGTCAAAAATCATTTCAATATTAATTTTTAGCATAAGATGAACATAAATATAGATGCCATAAAGGGTCAAACTTTCGATGCAATTGTCGTTGGCTCAGGAATTTCAGGCGGTTGGGCCGCCAAAGAATTAACAGAAAAGGGGTTAAAGGTAGCCGTTATTGAGCGTGGTCGTGAGATTAAGCACATTGAAGGATATGAAACTGCGATGAAACACCCTTGGGAATTTGATCACAGAGGCAGACCTACCAATATGGCCGCGGAGGAATATTGGGCGGGTATGCGAACTGGGTATACGCCTAATGAGGAGCATCGTTATTTGTTTGAAAATGATAAACAAAATCCATACATCGAGAAGAAAGGTGGATTTGATTGGATACGTGCGTACCATACGGGAGGAAAATCTCTATTATGGGGACGTCATTCGTATCGTTGGAATAAACAAGATTTTGAAGCCAATGCCAAAGATGGCATCGGTACCGACTGGCCTATTCGCTATGAGGATATGGCTCCATGGTATTCCTATGTAGAGAAATTTGCAGGAATTTCAGGCCAAGCGGAAGGATTGGATGTTTTGCCAGATGGAGAGTTCCAACCAGCGATGGCGATGACGGCTCCGGAAGTACATTTTAAAAATGAAGTAAACAAAAAATTAGGCCGCCCCGTTACTTTAGGCCGTGTGGCACATTTAACAAATCCGGGAAAAGTTCATACGGATTTAGGTCGGAGCTCATGTAATTTTAGAAATAAATGTATGCGTGGATGTCCTTACGGGGCCTATTTTAGTTCATTGTCGGCGACATTGCCAGCAGCCATGCGCACAAAACGTTTGACGATGGTACACAACTCGATTGTCTCTGAAATTATCTATGACGAGGCGACCCAAAAAGCAAAAGGGGTGCGAGTGATCGATCAAAATACCATGGAGGTAAGAGAGTATTTTGCAAAAATTATTTTTGTTAATGCGGGAGCTATCGGTTCCACCTCTATTTTAATGAATTCAAAATCAAATCGTTACCAAAATGGATTAGGAAATGATAGTGACCAATTAGGTCGTAACATTATGGATCATCATTTAAATGTAGGAGCTTCAGCGACCGTCGAAGGATTTGAAAGCGATTACATGTTTGGTAACAGACCTAACAGCCTTTACATTCCTCGTTTCCGTAACTGGGGAAAAGACAAGCGTGATTATATCCGTGGATTTGGATATCAGGGTGGAGCCAGTCGTGATGGTTGGGGACGTGGAACAGGTATGGATGGATTTGGGGCAACTTTCAAAGAAAGCTTAACTCATCCTGGAAAATGGAATGTAGGATTTGGTGGATTTGGTGAAATTTTACCTGATCCAAACAACCGTTTCCAATTGAGTCAAACCGTGAAAGACAAATGGGGACTTCCTGTGCTGGAATTTGAAACATCTTTCGGATCCAACGAACTAAAAATGAGAGAAGATATGATGCATGATGCAGCTGAAATGTTAGAGGCTGCTGGATTTAAAAATGTCAATGCGTACAACAGACAAGGAACGCATATTGGATTAGGTATTCATGAAATGGGTACGGCACGTATGGGTACCTCCGTTAAGAACTCTATTGTGAACAAACACAATCAAGTACATGAAGTTAAAAACGTGTTTATGACAGACGGTGCTGCTATGGCTTCCGCTTCTTGTGTAAATCCATCGTTGACTTACATGGCCATGACCGCACGTGCGGCTGATTTTGCAGTAAGTGAATTAAAGAAGAAAAATTTATAGGTTCGATTGGGTTAATTAAATACATCGGAATCATATGTAAATACAATAGGCCGAAGAGATGCTTCTTCGGCCTATTTTTTTGTTCAAATTTCTTTGAAAAGATTTGAATCGGACTATTTTATTTCAGCGATGGATTTACGCATAATTTTAGTCCAAATCTCGTAGCCTTTTTCATTAAAATGAAGTTTATCATCGATATGTAATTGGGGTTGATATTTTCCATCAGCACCTAACAGAGCACTCGCGGTTTCGACAAAATACATGTTGGGTTTAGTGGAGCTGTAATTTTTTATTAGCTCATTAGTCTCTTGAATTTTATCCCAAATCTCCCAACGGCGTTCATTGGGGGAAATAGCAATGTAATAAATGGGGGTATTCGGGAATTTTGAACGAAGTAATTTTACGACATATTTATAGGTTTCAAGAATTTGGAGTGGGCTTTTATCTTGTTTGCTCACCGACAAATCGTTGCTTCCAGAATACATATAAATAGCTTTTAAGGAATGATTAAAAGCGATTCTTGGAATGTAATAAGCCATTTCACTGATGTTTGATCCCCCAAATCCATGGTGAATAATTTCAGCTGGGCCCAAATCTTTTTTAATGTTTTTCCATAATCGTATGAATGAGCTGCCCGTAAATAATAGGGCATTGGCTGAGTAATTTGTTTTTGAATCTTCTACTTCGTGCGCTTTTATCTCTTTTTCAAACCGAGTAATATTGGGCGTTGTTTTAGTGCGATTGACCAGGGCATAAAGCCATTCGCCAACTTCCTGTAGCGAGGAAAGGATAGCGGGCTTATTGTTATCTAAGGTGTGACCTAAATTTTCAGATAATTTGACACCCGTGGGCACCCCCTGGTTTAAGGCTCTTTCAAAAATAATTTGACTCCCATATTTAAAATTATGGTAGGCAAAAGAGGAATCAAAAGGAACCGTTTTATCCGCCGTTCCGTGCACGTTGAATACTGGTACATCTCCGGTATTTAGCCAGTTAAAATTGACCATCGCCCCCCAGAAATTGACCACTCCATGTATTTTTGACGAAAATCCTTCGTTGCCCGAAGTCCCTTCCATGCTGCCATTTTTTGCCAAATCGATGTATGTTGGAACTTCTTTTTGGTCCAAATAGGCCAAGTGCAAAGCGGTCATCGCACCGGCAGATCCTCCCGCAATGTAAATTTTACTTGTATCGATGCCGTAATTTTCCGCATTTTTTCTAAAAAAGCGAACCGCTGCTTTCGCATCTTGAACGGCACGAATCATGGCTTCAAAATAGGATACGTCTGATTTAGGTTCTGCAATTCCCAATCGGTAATTGATGGACCCCACCACAAAACCTCTATGACTTAGATTTTCCGAAACGACTCTCGAGTAGCCAGTTCGTTTATCTCCATTTACAAAACCGCCGCCATGGACAAAAACGATTAATGGGCGTTTTTTCAACGTGTCATTTTTAGGAGAGTAGACATCCAGGGAATGCTTCTCTATTTCATTTTTAATATTGACCGATTGGCCATATGGAATATTCAATAAGGTATCAATAGCTTCAAAAACGATATTTTTATAACGTTTTTGGCCTTGGCTAAAGCTAGAAAAGGAGATAAAAACAAGAATTAAGGGGAAGTATATTTTTTTCATAGGGAATATTTTGTTAGACATTGTTGTAATTAACAAAATGGATAACATGTTTTTTCAACTTAGACCATAAATATATTAAAACAATATAAATTATTTTGATCTTATTTGCTTTACTGGTTTCCAATTTCCTATTTTACTTTTTATAAGTCTCCATTTGGACAGGACTATTGTATGAATAAGGTATTTAATTCCAATCTTTTGTTCTTTTTCGGTGTCATTGGTATCCTTTTTATATATCATCTTTTTTTAATACCTGCCAATTTAGATTTATCAGATGGAGCGTTTAGCCAATTCATGGATGAACAAATATTTTATGATGCGATAAAATCTATATTAAATTCAAATACCTTTTCAGAGGGATGTTCAAACTATGCGTTTGGCGATCAGCGCTATGGTAGAATTGTTTACTTGTTTGGTGCGTTATTCGCATATTTTCCGGAAAAATTTTGGGGTGAATCAGGTCAAATTATAGCCACACGTTTTCTTTTTTCTAGTACACTTTTCTTATCCTATTTGTTGTTAATACATGTTTTTATAAAAGACAATTTGTTCAGAATTATTTTGTTTTTGTTGTTGATGGCTATTCCCTCAACCGCGTATTATTCAACAATTCCAAAACCTGAGCCATTTTTGCTATTATTTTTCGCGATCTTTTGTTGGTTCTATTTTGAAAAAAAGTCAGGAAGTTGGCATTTTATTTTGCTAGGCCTAGCTTTTGGATGTAAGGTTTCGCTACTCTTAGTTGTGGGGTTAATTTTTTTATTTGAATCTGAATTGCTTAACATTTGGCCGATAAGATTTAAAATAATTAATCTTTGGAATAAAGTTAAGTTCAAACTCTTATTCTTTTCTATAGGCTTGGGGATCGCAGTTCCAACCTTGCCATTATCCATTATTCAACCATCAGGAATCCGTTCTTATTTGGGCGCTACATTATTTAATACTTCGCATGGCGCGGATAGTCCTAGTGTTACTATTGTTTCCTGGGTTCAAGGAATCATTTTTGATTGGATTCAGGCCCCACCTATTTTGACAATAGCGTTGGGTATTATTATTATTTTATCTATTATTTATCGACTAGTATTGGGTCCCAAAATTCTAGTTAATACTCCTGACAAATTCATATTTGCATTGGGTGTCGCCGTTGTCTCTATTTTTTCTATCTTATTTTTGGTTAAAAGAGTCTGGTATATGTATTTGACTTTTGGTTTAGTATTTGCGCTGATTGCACTAATGAGGAGTATTGAATTTTTGATTGCTCGATCAAAAAGGAACAACTACTTTGGGTGGGTGATTATCCTATTTTGTTTTTTATTTTCACTGGCTTACCTACTCCCACAGGAAAAAACAGAGCTACTGTTCTTATCAAATCGTACTAAAACAAATGAGTTTAAAATCGAAAAGGCAAAATACAATTTATATGTAGGGGTTTTAAATAAAGCCAAGAACCAAAATAAGGGGAGAGAGATTTCGGCATTTGTTGATCCCTATTTGTTTAGGCTATATTCAAATGAATTCAAAATTGAGCAATTTTGGGGCCCATTTATAGATTGGGAGAAGGGGTATGATTTTGTTGTTTTGACAAATCAGTCTAATCCAATTTTTCTTCTGCCCCCCTATAAGTCTCCACAGAACTGTTCTATTTGTGTAATCTCTGCTCAAAAATTCACTCAATTTGTAGATAATCAAAAATCATTAGTTAATTACCAGCGGTATTTATCAACTCAAGATGGCATGGTGATTTATAAAAGAATAAACTAAGTCTTAATTTTTAAAATAGCTTATGGTTGTACTTATTTTCTTTCTTGCATTTAGTAGCATACTGCTTTATTTTTTTGAAAAATTGAAAAGCAAAAATGTAGGGATATTTACATGTTTACGACTTAGCTTTGTATATACTTTAGTACTTGGGGCGTTTATTTCATATTTTTTTTGTGAGATTTTTTCCATTTTTAATGTGCTAGACCTAGTGCATTTGGCCGTTGGCTGGCTCCTGATTTTTATGGTATTCGCAATCCTACTTATCAAGTCGGGCTTTAAATTTGAAATATCTATCCCCCATTTACCTAGTATTTATTTGGCTTACAGTTTGATTATTTTCATCATTATTTTACTGCCATTGCTTATTCTTGCTTTATTAATCCCACCAAATAATTGGGATTCCATGTCTTATCACATGACAAGGGTAGAAGAGTGGAGACAGAATTTGAATGTTTATCCTTTTCCGACAAGTAATATACGTCAAGTAAATTATCCTCCCCTGGCCGAGTACATCATCCTGAATCTACAAGTTTTAAGTCAATCGGATTATTTTGCAAACTTAGTACAGTACTTTTCCTTATTAGGGGCTTTATCATTAATTTCTTTATCTGTTAAATCATTAGGACTGGATATTAAAGGGCAGTTCTTATCTGTTTTATTGTTGCTTAGTATCCCGATGGTTATATTTCAATCGACGTCAACTCAAACAGATTTAACGGCTTCATTTTTTTTATTGGGGGTGATTTATAGCGTTTTCAAAATTTTAAAGTCGCCCCTTATTTTCTTTCAGGACATCATATTATTGGGGGCATTTCTTTTCTTAGGTGGCTTGGTTAAATATACCGTATTTGTATTTTCAGCGCCTTTTTTATTGGTCGTTGCCTACCATATAATCAAACACGCTTCTTTTCGTGCTATTTGCCAATATGCCATTATTTGCGTGTTCTATGTAGCCATTATTTTTGGCCCATTTTTATCTCGTAATTTGGCGTATTTTGGAAATTTAACGGGTGAAACCGGCTTATTAAATTTGATGGGAAACGAACACCCTAACTTGTTTAAAATGCTCGGTAATGTTTCTAAAAATATAGTTGACGAAATGACGATACCATGGGATGCATTTAATTCAATTTTAACTAATTGTGTTCAAATTTTTCATGGAATTTTAGGGGTTCCTTTAAACTCCCAAGAAACCAATTATCTTTCAATGCCTTATCAAACAAACTTTTTGTTTGCCGAAGACAATGCTAGTAGCTTAGTTCATGCGTTAATTATTTTAGGGTCGTTGGTATTCTTTATTTTTAAAAATAAGTTTCCACATCGGCAAAAGATTTTTTTATATTGGGGAGGGTTAATTTTTAGTTTTCTTGCTTACTCATTCTTATTTAAGTGGCAGCCTTGGGGGAATAGATTATTGTTGCCAATATTTATTTTGTCCATGCTGGGGGTTACTCTATCCCTCTGTCAGGTCATACAAAAATCTCAATTAGGCCTACATGTAGTATTCATTTTTTTCGTTTTGTATGCGATTCCCTCTGTTTATTTAAATAGAAATAAGCCAATGTTTGATTTATATAAAATGAGAAGTATTTTAAATAAACCCAAAGGGATGATGACAAAGGATCAATTTAATGATCAATCAGAAAAAATTAAACATGAACTTTTAAATTACTATTCATTCAACCAGGAAGTGTACCTAATTAATCAAAAATTGCCTAAGGTTAATAAAGAGAAATTATTCAAATTACAAGACTCGCTTTTCTTTTTTGAGGATGAAAAAATTTCAATATTTAAGAAATCGAGAGAAGAAAATTACTTTATAAATCAACCCTATTTGTATCCCATGTTTACCTCAATTTTTAGAGATATCCCTCAGAACAAAAATAGACTTGCCTTATATATTAGTGGGGATGCTTATGAATATCCTTTGTGGGTTTTTGCCAGGAAAAAATTTGGAAATAATTTCAAAATGGGACATCCCAATTATAATTATAAATGGAAAACAAGGAATCATTTTTTAGCTAATGATCAAGATGTCAAAATCTCTGAAATAAAAAATAAATGGCTGGTAAAATAATGATTGTCGCTTGACTTAGTTAAATTTGAAATTAAATTGGCCTAGCCTACTCTTTTGATGTCTAAACTTACTGTAATCATCCCGGCTTTTAATGAAAGCAAAACTATTTTAAATATTCTACAAAGAGTACTAGATGTTGATTTAGCGGATAACATTCAGAAAGAAATTGTTATTGTCGATGATTTTTCAACCGATACCACCCAACAAGTTGTACAACAATTTATTGACGCAAATCCCAATCATGAATTTCAATATTTTAAAATGGATAAAAATAGAGGCAAGGGCGCTGCGATCCATAAAGGTATTGATCTTGCTTCAGGTGATTATGTGATTGTGCAAGATGCCGACTTAGAATATGATCCAGACGAGTATAATATTTTACTGAAACCCATTTTGAATGGTTCCTCAGATGTTGTGTACGGTTCTCGGTTTATTGGTGGCAAGCCACATCGTGTAATGTTCTTTGGACACACACTAGGAAATAAATTTTTAACCCTACTCTCTAATATCTTCACAAACCTTAATTTAACGGACATGGAGACATGCTATAAGTTATTTAAAAGGGATGTAATTAAAAACCTTGATTTAAAAGAGCAGCGATTTGGATTTGAGCCTGAAGTGACAGCCAAAATTGCTAAAATAAAAGGATTAAAAATTATGGAAGTAGGGATTTCCTACTACGGGAGAACATATCAAGAGGGTAAGAAGATTGGCTGGAAAGACGCATTTAGGGCTATTTATTGTATAATTAAGTACAATTTATTCAAGTAATTTAAACTAGGGATATGGCTCTGACATGAAATTATGATACAAAAACAGATTTCATTTGACATAAGAATATACATATTCGTAGTATCCTTTTTTTTATTTTACCAATTTATTGGATGTGCCTTAAGCATCTTTGATATTAATTTCAGCTCATTAATAACCATTTCCGCGGTTTCCTCTATATTGGGATCTTTCATCCTAATCCGAAATAATGGTGGTAAAATAGCTTTATCAAATAATCAATTACTCCTAACTATTTTTCTCATTGGCACGGCTACTTTTTTATTTATCTTAAGATTAAATTGGGGCATTTTTGACTTTATTTGCCCCACAGGAATTTTGGGAATTACCCAACAAATTTCTATTGGTAAATTTCCAGCTACATACCTTAGTTTTCCTGAAATTACGATGAATTATCATCAAGGGTTTTTATTTATCTCAGGAACAATTTCTTATGTTCTAGGGGTTCAGCCAGCATTAGCACTAAAAATGGCTTTTATTTTTTCATTTATATTAATAGCGATCGGTCTTGTTGGCTTATTTCTATTTCATCAAAGTAAATTTTATTTGTGGCCACTGATTTTTTTCATTTTAATATCATCGATATCTCCCCATAACTTCTATGATCTTGGCTTATTCAACTACGTGAATGTTTTTGAGTATTTGATTTCTAATTCTTGGCCCTTAGGACTTTTAGGCATCATTTTAATTCTATTTATTATTTCAAATAATCCCGAAATCAATCGATACTATTATCCTTTTTTATTGATTACGCTCAGTATGAGCACTGCCAATGCAACGGTTTTTAGTGTCTTAGTAATGACTTTGGGCGTAATGATATGCTGGAATACAAAGAAATTTTTTTCAGATAAATCATTTGTTGCTCCTGCGTTGTATTTTTTTAGCTTAGCACTCATATATATCATTCCTAAATATTTGCCTACTGCATTTTTAGTTGGCGAGAATTATGATGCGGTTCAAACAAAATTCAAATGGATAGAATTTGAGTTTGTACAATATTTAAAATTTTCAGGGAAATATTTTTTACTCATCAATCCACTTACTTTTATAGGCTTATTTGTCGCATTAAGAAATCTAAAAGTTAGAGCGAGCCAAGTTGAAATATTTATTTCATTTCTCTTAATTATCTCTTTTAGTTTCCCAATGGTCATTTATTTACCTAATATTCAAGCATGGGATAATATCCATAAATTTGCCATTTTAGATATTTTTTTATCCATTTTAGTCGTGGGGCTCTATTTAAAATCAGATAATAAATACCAAAAATTTATTATTTCAGGTGCTATGTTAAGTGCAATTTGCTCAGTTCCAGCGGATCTTGATTTATTTTCACAAAGAACGTCTACTGACTTCACTCATTTGGTGATACCAAATGACTTTACCAAGCCAGTCATCAATTATTTGAATGACGTAAAAGAGAAAAAAACCATCTTTGGATTTAAGAGTGATTATGATCAAAAATGTAATGAAAATGGCTTTTCTTATATATCACAATATACAGGATTCAATTTTTCAAATGGATACTTTCCGGAAGTCTTTTTATTGTCTCAGAAAGTCGAGAATAGATATCAGGAGTCGAAGGATTGGTGGGTATCAAATAAATCATTTTCCAATCGAATAAAGTCCTTAAAATCTGGAGATTTTATTTTGTTGAAAAATGAAGATCGCTCAGAATTTATAACGAAACTTTATGCCACCAATATTCAATTTCTTCCAGCGCAGTTGATCGCATTTGAAAATTTTAGTTTATTCAAATCCAGGGAATAAATATGGCCTTACACCGCATCCTTCTTTTTGATACGATTACGGACGGGCATCACCCCGACTACCTCATTCATTTAATCGGATTTTATAGCGGCAATCAAGAAGTTGAATTGTTTGTGGCAACAGGCGAATCTTTTAAGTCGCAATTTGACGCGAGGCAAAAGGATGAAAATAATGATTGGGGAAATAACGTGACATTTCTCGGCATCCCAACCGATAAATTAAACTCCATCCATTCAAAGTCCATTTATTTGCGTTCCATCATTGAATGGAATATGCTGGTTGAAACAGCTAAGGAAATAAATGCGAGCCATGCTTTGTTGATGTATTTCGATTATTATCAACTCGGCATATTGATCGGAAAAAAAGCGCCATGTCCCGTTTCAGCCATCTATTTTCGGCCCAATTTTTCAGAAAATGACCACGGGATTTATCCTCAAATAAAAAAGTGGATGCTTTCCAAAGTCCTAAATAGCGGGCAAATTCAAAACTTATTTTGTTTGGTTCATGCATTGGTTCCGTATATGGAAGCGCAAAAAACGCAGACCCGTATTGTCCCCATTTGTGACCCGGTAAAACAGTTTGAAGTCGCAAATCCTGAGATTGTTGAGTTTAGAAAGAAATTCAAAATCCCGACAGATAAAAAGATATTTTTAAACTTTGGATACCTGGACGACCGGAAAGGAATGGAGGTTTTTATCGACGCATGTGCGACCCTAACCCAAAATGAGCTTGCTAAAATTTGTTTATTGCTCGCCGGTCCCGTGCCTGAATATTACGAGAAAATAATAGAAGCTAAACTGGCCCAGGTCCCTAAGCTTGAAGTCATTCGTTGCTACGGATATTTGCCAGCGCGCGAAGTCCAAATTTGTTTTGAAATAAGTGATGTGGTGCTAATCTTATACCAAGATTTCCTCAATATGAGCTCTGTGTTGATTCGGGCGGCTATGGCAAATAAGCCAACTTTCGCGACCCGCACCGGGATGATTGGAGCTATGGTGTCGAATAATAAATTGGGAGTTACTGTGGATGCAACTTCTGTGAGCGAGGTTTTGAACGAATTAAATGCAATAATAAAAAATGGAATTTCTTATTCTGAAGATCAATTAAAACGGGTCGCAGAGGAAAACTCGCTGTACTCTTTTTTGTCAACCATCGACCAGGCCATTCGTTAGAGCGGGATGTATTGAATGTGATTTTTTAAGCTTTTCAAAAGACTTTTGGTTCGTTCGGGTCTCGCATCTGTGATAAATACTTGGCCAAAATGATCCTGAGCCATCATCTCGATCAATCTCTGAATTCTTCGATCATCCAATTTATCAAAAATATCATCGAGCAATAACAAAGGTTTTCGTGGTTTTACAGCCACAAGGGAGTCGAATTGGGCTAATTTCATCGCCACCACAAAACTTTTTTGTTGGCCCTGCGAACCAAATTTTTTAAGCGGAAATCCATTAATTTCAAACGCAAATTCATCCCGATGAATTCCGATGGTACTTCGTTGCGCAGCTAAATCTTGTGGTTCTGCAGCTTTCAATGTCGCATCAAATTCGCCAGAAATAAAAGTGGATTCCAACGTAATATTTACTTGCTCCCGATCATCCGATAAGGCCGCATAATGCATTTGAAATCGAGGTAAATAGCCTGCCAAAAATTCAATTCTTGCCTGATGAATTTGCTCTCCCAAAGTGACCATGGGTTCATGGTAAATGGCTAATTGCAAATGGTCCACTTGGCCCCTTTCGGCAAATTGTTTTAATAAGATATTTCGCTGCTGAACGACCCGATTATACCTCAGCAAATTTTCTAAAAATCCCCGATCTAACTGTGACATCATTCCATCAAAAAACCGTCGTCGTTCTTCGCTTCCTTCTCGAACTAAATCAGTATCGTGTGGATCCATCAATACGATAGGAAAATTTCCAATATGATCCGCTAATTTTGGATATGGTTTTTGGTCCCTCAGCAATGATTTTTTATGCCCCCGCTGTACGGCACAAGTGATTTGAGTTTCACTTTCAGGGATTCCAGATTCCAAATGCTTTTGGTAAATAAAACTTCCCTGAACCATAAAAAAGTCCTTCTCATGCTGAATGCAAAGTGGGTCTGCAATGCCTCTAGCACTCTTGGTCATGGACAAAAAATGAATTGCGTCAAGCAGATTCGTTTTTCCAATCCCATTTTCGCCCACAATGCAGTTTATTTCTGGAATGAAGTCAAATTGAGCCTCCTCATACGATTTAAATTGCTTGACCTGTAAAGATTTTAGGTACATGAATGAGGATAAAATGGCTTAAACATGTAAAAATAAAGAATTTAATGTGATTTTTTGGAAGGAATTAAGGGAATTTGAAGCAATTTTTGGCAGCTACGTTGTTTTGTTTTAATTTCGCATGATTAATAGGACTCGGTATTTTCCAACAGCCCTATTTTAAATGAATCAATATTCGATGGCAAAGAAAGACACACTAGCACCTAAGTATTCCAAAGAGACCTATTCCTATTGGTACGAATCAATGCAATTGCAACGTAAGTTTGAAGAGAAATGCGGCCAATTGTATGGAATGCAAAAAATTAAAGGTTTTTGTCACTTATATATAGGCCAAGAAGCTTGTTCTTCAGGGTCTAAATCAGCTTTAATAGAAGGCGATAAATACATCACAGCATATCGCGATCATGGTATCCCATTGGCTTTAGGTACATCTCCTAACGTCATCATGGCGGAACTTTATGGTAAAATTACCGGAGCTTCAAAAGGCAAAGGAGGTTCAATGCACATTTTTGATAAAAGCGTAGGGTTTGTAGGAGGTCATGGAATTGTAGGAGCCCAAATACCTTTAGGAGCTGGATTAGCCTTTGCTGAAAAATATAAGAAAACAGGAAACCTTTCGATTTGTTATTTTGGGGATGGTGCGGTTCGTCAAGGTGCTTTGCATGAGACGTTTAACATGGCCATGCTCTGGAAATTGCCTGTGATATTCGTGGTTGAAAATAATGGTTATGCGATGGGAACTTCCGTTTCCAGAACGTCAAATGTAACCGATTTGTATACGATAGGCGAAGCATACGATATGCCTTCTGAACCGGTGGATGCAATGAATGTTGAGTTAGTTCATGAAGCAGTGTCAAGAGCAGCTGCTCGTGCGCGTGCCGGCGAAGGACCTACTTTTTTAGAGTTTAGAACATACCGTTACCGTGGGCATTCAATGTCAGATCCACAAAAATATCGTTCAAAAGACGAGGTGGAATCATACAAGGATCGCGATCCAATCGAGCAGGTGAAGCATACGATCTTGACAAATAATATTTTATCTCAAGCGGATTTAGATAAAATTGACGAAAAAATTAAGGTGCTCGTTCAGGAGTCTGTGGACTTTGCGGAGGTGTCTCCTTTCCCTGATAAATCAGAGGCTTACAAGGATGTTTACGTAGAAGAGAATTATCCTTTTATAGAGGAATAAAGTAAGATGGGTTAGGGCGAAAATCTTAACCCATTTTATTTTAAAGCCATTTTTTCGATGGCATTCATTTCGTCTCTCAATTTAGCAGCTAATGGGAAATCCAATTCTCTGGCTGCTTTTTCCATTTCTTTGCGGACGTTTTCCAATTGCTTACCTAACTCCTTCTTGGACATATATTGAAGCAGCGGATCTGCCACTTGCAAGCGCTCCTCTGGATTAAGTCCATAGGATTTGGTAGGCCTTGTCATCCGGTCTGCAATCGAAGTTTGCTCCATAATTTCCTCATGACTGCGCCAAATGGTTTTTGGCGTAATCCCATGTTCTTCATTATAAGCCATTTGAATGGCTCTTCTCCGATTGGTTTCCGAAATCGCATTGGTCATCGAGCCCGTCATTCGGTCCGCATACATGAGTACTTTTCCGTTTTCATTTCTAGCGGCCCGACCGATCGTTTGAATTAATGATCTTATATCACGCAAGAAGCCTTCTTTGTCGGCATCCATAATAGCGACCAACGAAACTTCCGGTAAATCTAGGCCCTCTCGAAGCAAGTTGACCCCCACTAATACGTCAAAAACGCCTAATCTTAACTCCCTCAATATTTCAACGCGCTCCAGTGATTTGATTTCTGAATGTATATAGCGGCATTTGATGCCCACTCGGTCTAAGTATTTCGACAATTCCTCCGCCATTCTTTTTGTCAAGGTGGTAATCAACACCCGCTCCTGACTTTTTATTCGGCCATGAATTTCGTCCAACAAATCGTCGATTTGATTTTTCGTTGGCCTTACTTCAATCAAAGGATCCAGCAAGCCTGTTGGCCTAATGACTTGCTCCACCACCACGCCCTCTGAACGCCTCAACTCATAATCGGAAGGCGTTGCAGAAACAAAAATGGTTTGGCCAATGACATCTTCAAATTCCTGAAAAGTTAAGGGCCGATTGTCCATCGCGGACGGCAATCTAAATCCATATTCGACCAAGGATTCTTTTCTAGACCGGTCGCCACCCCACATGGCTCTAATCTGTGGCATGGTGGCATGGCTTTCGTCCACGACCATCAGGAAATCATCGGGGAAAAAGTCTAATAAGCAAAAGGGTCTTTGGCCTGGTTTTCTTTGATCAAAATAGCGGGAATAATTTTCGATGCCTGAGCAATATCCCAGTTCTCGCATCATCTCTAAATCAAATTCCGTCCGTTGTTTAATGCGTTCCGCCTCGGTTAGTCGGCCCTCTTTTCCAAAATAGGAAATCTGTTTGACCAAATCTTCTTGGATAAACGAAATGGCTTGGTTCAAAGTCTCCCGGCCGGTGACAAATAAATTGGCAGGGAAAATTGCAATCAACGTTTCAGTGGAAATTTTCTTTCCTGTCCATGGATCTATCCGATGGATTTGTTCAATCTCATCGCCAAAAAAGATGATCCGATAACCAAAATCTGCGTAGGCTAAAAATATATCTACGGTATCACCTTTGACCCTAAAAGTTCCTCTCAAAAATTCGCCTTCTGTACGTGCGTACAAAATCTCCACTAAGCGAAACAAAAACTGATTTCTGGAAATTACTTCCCCGACGCCTATGCGTAAAATCGAATTTCGATATTCATCGGGATTTCCCATTCCGTAAATACAGGAGACCGAAGCGACTACGATAATGTCTCTTCGGCCAGACATCAGCGAAGACGTTGTGGCGAGCCGTAATTTCTCAATTTCTTGATTGATGGATAAATCTTTTTCTATGTAAGTCCCGGTGGAGGCAATAAACGCTTCGGGTTGGTAATAGTCGTAATAGGAGATAAAATATTCGACCGCATTTTCAGGAAAAAAGGACTTGAATTCCCCATACAATTGGGCAGCCAAGGTTTTATTATGACTTAAAATTAATGTAGGTCTATTGATTTGCTGAATTACATTCGCAATCGTAAATGTTTTTCCGGATCCCGTGACGCCTAACAAGGTTTGTGCTTGTTCATTATTGGCAATCCCTTCTACTAATTGGCGTATGGCGGTGGGTTGATCACCGGTAGGACTATATGCAGAAGTGAGTTTGAAATCCATGGAAAAATATTTGACGTTAAATTACGGAATTAAAATTTGTTGGGATAGGGAATAACTTTGATTCTATCTATTTTTGATTCAAAATAATTCATCATGCAAAAAAGATTTTTACTAACTGCCGGGATTTTTATCTCCATGTCTTTGGCTTGCCAGTCGGCCGAAGAGAAACTTCCTCTAAGCCAACAAGCTCCCGCGCCAATAGTTTCGGCACCTAAGGTGTATACCTTTACGGCAACGCCTATTTGGGCAGATGAATTTGACACAGCGGGACTACCGGATTCGAAAATTTGGTCTTATGATGTCGGAGGATCTGGTTGGGGTAATAATGAATTGCAATATTATACGGAGGCCGACAAAGATAATGTGCATATCGAAAATGGATTGCTAACGATCGAAGCCAAAAAAGAAAATTTCGGCGGAAAGAATTATACCTCTGCGCGCATTGTTTCTAAAGGCAAGAAAGATTTTTTATATGGCAAAGTAGAGGTGCGCGCTAAAGTTCCTGTGGGCCGAGGCAATTGGCCTGCGATTTGGACCTTGGCGAGTCAGTCGGATTATGGTGGACAGTATTGGCCGGACAATGGGGAAATTGATATCTTGGAGCATGTGGGTTTTGACCCGACCGTGATGCATTTTTCGGTTCACACAAAAGCGTTTAATCATGTGATCGGAACGCAGAAAACGTCAACCACCAAAGTGGATGATTTTGATACGGCTTTTCATGTGTATTCCATAGAGTGGACTCCCAAAACGATCCAAGCCTACATCGATGGAAAACAATATTTTTATTTTGAGAACTCGGGCAAAGGTTGGGAAGAGTGGCCATTTGACAAAAAGCAGCATATCTTATTAAATCTAGCGATAGGAGGAAATTGGGGTGGCCAAAAGGGGGTTGACGATTCTATATTCCCTAATAAATTTGTTATTGACTATGTCCGTGTTTACGGCTTAAACCCATAAATGATGCGATATCCAGAAGCGGCGGAGGCCTTTGATCGATTACTTTGTATGATGGATGACTTGAGGGAAAAATGCCCTTGGGATAAAAAACAAACGATGGATTCTTTGCGTCATTTGACGATAGAGGAAACGTACGAATTATCTGAGGCGGTCCTTCAGGGCGATTTAAATGAAGTCAAGAAAGAGGTAGGCGATTTGTTTTTGCATCTAGTTTTTTATGCGAAAATTGGTTCGGAGACGGGTGCTTTTGACGTGACTGATTCGTTGAATAGCTTATGTGAAAAATTGATTTCGCGCCACCCTCACATTTATGGGGATGTGGTGGCTGAGACGGAAGAACAGGTGAAGGCCAATTGGGAAACATTAAAATTAAAGGAGGGGAACAAATCCGTTTTAGGCGGCGTGCCAAATTCCTTGCCGGCCTTAGTTAAGGCGATGCGCATTCAGGAAAAAGCTCGGGGCGCGGGATTTGATTGGGAGGAAAAGGAGCAGGTCTGGGAAAAAGTGGAGGAGGAATTAGGGGAATTCAAGGAAACGTTTGTGGGCAAAGATTTAACCGAAGCGGATCGCAATGACGCGGAAGGGGAACTGGGGGATCTTATTTTTAGCCTGGTCAATTTTGCAAGGTTTATCGACCTAAATCCCGAAACGGCGGTGGAGCGAACGAACAGAAAATTTATTAAACGATTTCAGCACCTTGAAAAAAGAGCGGCCGAAATAGGAAAAGCTTTGTCGGAAATGACCTTAGCTGAGATGGATGTGTATTGGGAGGAGGCAAAAAAATTATAAAATAGGTTTAAGGGAAATCGAATTCCCTTAAACCTATCATTGATTACTGAACGAAAAACTTATAATTAGTTTTAGTTGTATAGCGATTTCCGGGTCTCAACACCGTGCTTGGGAAATTTGGTCGGTTAGGAGAATCTGGATAGTGCTGGGTCTCAAGACAGAAACCTGATCTTTTGCCATAAACAGCTCCATTCTTTCCTTTTAGGTGTCCGTCCAGAAAGTTGCCCGTGTACAACTGAACTCCAGGTTCGGTGGTCGACGCCTCTAGCGTACGGCCGGAAATAGGATCATGTGCGATGGCTACCACGGCAAATTGGCCTACTGGTTTGTCAAATGCAAAACAATGATCGTAACCGCCCCCACGCTTTATTTGCTCGTTATCTGTTTGATCAATTCTACTTCCAATCACTTGAGGCGTTAAAAAATCGAATGGCGTCCCTGCTACTGGAATTAAATCACCGGTCGGGATTAATAGATTATCTACGGCTACAAGTTTAGGAGCGTTTAATTGCAAGGTGTGAGCCAACACATTTTGCTTGCCATTTCCGCTTAAGTTGAAATAACTATGATTACACAGGTTGATCACCGTTGCTTTATCAGTCGTCGCAGAAAATTCAATCGATAATTCATTTTTAGCTGTTAATATATACGATAAATGAACTGTTAGATTTCCAGGAAATCCTTCTTCCATGTCGGTGGATATATATTTTAAAACAAGTTTAGGGCCTTCTGCCGTTTCGCCTGATGAAATTACTTGCCAGACCTTTTTGTCAAATCCTTTTAAACCTCCATGTAGGGAATTTCCATTATTGTTAAGAGGTAATTGGTACCCAACACCATCTAGTGTAAATTTCCCTTTGGCAATTCTATTGCCATAACGGCCAACGGAAGCGCCAAAAAACGGGTTTTCTTTGATGTATTCATCTAACGTTTCAAAACCTAACACCACATCTTCGACGGTACCATTTTTATCGGGAGTTAAAATTTTAGTGATGATACCTCCATAATTCATGATTTGAACTTCCATTCCAGAAGCATTTTTCATGGTAAATAGGGTAACAGATTCTCCTGAAGGGGTTTTGCCAAAGGATTTGGACGAAATTGCTGCCATGGGGTTATTTGAATTTTGTGAAAAACTAAGGAAAGAAAAAAGAATGAAGGCCATTAGTAAGCCCAAAAGATTGATTTTTTTCATGTTTGATAGGTCTTGAGAATTCGAATTTAAAGAAATTCATTGAATATGAAATATTTTTATTTATCTTTGCACCCCGATTTAAAATTTAATTATACACTTAAGTTCAGCATGTTAGCCCGACGTGTTGATGTAACCAGGGCAAAAAATTTATGTCAAAACAACCAAAAGATTTCGACTGGGATTTAGTTGAAGGTAAAGGATTCGGTGGCAGTTATGCGGCTGATGTTAAAGAAAAAATGGAGGCTGCTATTGAGGCAACCTTAAATTCGGTGACTGAGAAAGAGGTAGTGAAGGGGGTAGTAGTGAGCAAAACAGACCGTGAAGTAATCATCAACATTGGATTTAAATCAGATGGATTAGTATCTGCTTCTGAATTCCGTGATATGCCAGATTTAAAGCCTGGTGATGAAGTGGAAGTATACATTGAAAACCAAGAAGATGCGAATGGCCAATTAACATTGTCTCGCAAATTGGCGAAAGTGATGAGTGCTTGGACGAACATTGAGAAAGCATTGGAAGAAGATATTATTATCAATGGTTTTGTTAAGCGTCGTACTAAAGGTGGTTTAATTGTTGATATTTTTGGAATTGAGGCGTTCTTGCCAGGTTCTCAAATTGACGTGAAGCCTATCCGTGACTTTGATATTTTTGTAGGTAAAAATATGGAGGTTAAGGTGGTTAAGATTAATCACACAAATGACAACGTAGTTGTTTCTCATAAAGTATTAATTGAAAAAGATCTTGAGGCTCAACGTCAGACTATTTTGACGAATTTAGATAAGGGTCAAGTATTAGAAGGAGTGATCAAAAACATGACTAATTTCGGTGTGTTCATCGATTTAGGTGGTGTTGACGGTTTACTTCACATTACTGATATTTCATGGGGCCGCATAAACCATCCACAAGAAGTGTTGAAATTGGATCAAAAAATCCAAGTGGTTGTGTTGGATTTCGATGAAAACAAAAAACGTATCTCTTTAGGTATGAAGCAATTACAAGCACACCCTTGGGAGGCTTTAGCTGCGGAAACTGAAGTTGGTTCGAAAGTAAAAGGTAAAATTGTTAATGTGGCCGATTATGGTGCATTTTTAGAAGTTCTTCCAGGCGTTGAAGGTTTAATCCACGTGTCTGAAATGTCATGGTCTCAACATTTACGTAATCCACAAGATTTCTTGAAAGTTGGCGATGAAATGGAAGCTGTTGTGTTGACTTTAGATCGCTCTGAGCGCAAAATGTCATTAGGCGTTAAGCAATTGACAGAAGATCCTTGGAACAAGACAGATTTACTAGCTAAATATGCGATTGGTACCAAACATAAAGGAACGGTTCGTAACCTAACTAATTTTGGTTTATTCCTTGAGTTAGAAGAAGGTATTGACGGATTAGTTCACGTATCTGATTTATCTTGGACTAAAAAAATCAAGCATCCATCTGAATTTGTTAAAGTAGGAGATGCTTTAGATGTAGTTGTTATTGAATTAGACGCTGAAAATCGTCGTTTGGCTTTAGGACATAAGCAATTAGAAGAAAATCCTTGGGATACTTTTGAAAGCGTATTTACATTAGGATCTGTTCAAAAAGCAACCATCATTTCTAAGACAGATAAAATGGCTGTATTAGAATTGCCTTACGGTATCGAAGGTTTGGCTCCTTTGAAGCAATTAGTTAAGGCTGATGAGTCTGTGGCTGAAGTAGGTGAGGCTTTGGATTTCGTCGTGATTGAATTCCAAAAAGAAGATCGTAAGATTATTCTTTCTCACACAAGAACGTTTACGGAAGCTACGGCTGAAGAAGTAGCAGCTGCTACGGCTAAGCCAGAGAAAAAGAAAACGACTAAGACAGCAGCTGAAAAGCCTGCAGCGTCTACAGCTGAGAAATCGACTATGGGTGATATCGGTGCATTATCTGCTTTAAAAGAGCAAATGGAAGGCGCTGAAAGAGCTCAAGCGATTAAAAAATTAGAGAAAAAATCTAAGAAAGCTGAGTAATCTTTTGAAATAATAGTTAGAAAAAAGGGGAGGCGAAAGCTTCCCCTTTTTCGTTTAATGTAGTTCTAGAAAAATAAAATATATCTCATTCGGTTTGCTTTTTGCCAATTTTTAATCAATTTTACTAAATCATGTGGTTTTAATTATCTAGAGTATTTGGATTAATAAAATCATCTTATCCGATTTAACTAACCTAAATAACGATTATTATGAGTAATGATTCAAGGCGAAACTTTATCAAAAATGCTTCAGTAGCCGCCGCAAGTTTTTACATTGTTCCTCGCCACGTGTTGGGCAAAGGTTTTACAGCTCCTTCCGATAAATTAAACATCATGGGAATTGGTGCCGGCGGTAAAGGGTATAGCGACATCATGAGCTCTTTTAATAAAGGAGCAGAAAACATCGTAGCCCTGGTGGATGTCGATGATCGCCAATCAGCAAAAGCCCGCAAGGAGCTTCCAAACGCTAAATATTACAAAGATTTCCGCAAAGCTTTAGAGACAGAAGGAAATAATGTAGATGCCGTTATTGTATCTACTCCTGACCATACGCATACGACCATAGCGATGGCTGCGATGAACCGTGGTAAGCACGTGTACGTTCAAAAGCCTTTGACACATGATATTTTTGAGGCCAGAATGATGACCGAAAAAGCGCGTGAAATGAAGGTGGTGACCCAAATGGGAAATCAAGGCTCCTCAGGAGACGGTGTACGTCAAATGATGGAATGGTTTGACGCTGGGGTTATTGGCAAAGTTCATACGGTACAAGTTTGGACCAATCGTCCAGTTTGGCCACAAGGAATTACCTACCCAGCTGCGGGATCACCTGCACCTCAAGAGTTAGATTGGGACCTTTGGTTAGGACCTGCTAAATATAGAGAATACAATCCAGCCCTTTTGCCATTTAAGTGGAGAGGTTGGTGGGATTATGGTACCGGAGCCTTAGGAGATATGGGATGTCACTTATTAGATCCTCCATTTAAAGTGTTGGGAATTCGCGATGCCTTAACAGTTGAGTGTTCAGTGGGATCCGTATTCTTACAAGATTGGGTACCTGAGTGGATTCCAGAAGGATGTCCGCCATCATCCATCACTACTTTGCGCTATGCAGCATCAGCTAGAAATAAATCGGCTGTTACGTTGACTTGGTACGACGGAGGACTTCGTGCCCCACATCCAGAAGGAATTCCGGCAAGTGAGGTGATTGGCGATCCAGATGGAACGAATGGCGTAATTTTAATTGGCACCAAAGGCATCATGACTTGCGGTACTTATGGAATGTATCCAAAGGTTTTCAAAAACGGAAAGCAAGTACCAGAAGCAGAATTGCCAAGCAAAATCACTTATGCTCGTGTGGCTAATGGACCAGCAGGTCATCAGACTCAATGGGTTGAGGCTTGTAAAGCAGGATATGGTAAAATGGAAGTGAGTTCAGGCTTTGACTATTCAGGACCATTTACAGAATCCGTTTTGATGGGAAATATTGCCATTCGCACGTACATGCTTCGTGAAGGAGAGGGTAGAACGGCTAAATATATCGGTCGTCAGCAGCTCGACTGGGATGCGGCCAATATGAGGATTACGAATTTTGAGGCGGCAAACCAATTTGTTAAGCGCGAATATCGTGCGGGTTGGAAGCTTGACGAGAAAAAGTAATTAATTATAACATTATATTTTATTCAAAAGACGGGAATCTTTTCCCGTCTTTTTATTTTTGTAAAAATTGATAAAACATGCTGCCAGTATTTGAAAGTAATTTGACTGCCCAAGAAGTTTTCGCCAAGGTGGAAACCTATATTGCAGAATTAGGATATCAAGTGATTTCCAAAGATTTTTCTAGACCCTGGGGAGGTTTTTTCGTATTGGATGAATCGCAGGCACCTAAGTTCGCGGCTCAATTTTTCCCCAATTTGAGCATGGATGCGATTCAAATTACCAATAAATTAAGTCCCAAATTTTTGATTGTCGCCCCTGCAAAACGCCTTTCATGGCAATACCATTTTAAGAGAGCGGAAATCTGGACCGTCATTTCTGGGCCCGTCGGCATCGCCATCTCAGATACAGATGAGCAAGGCTCCGTAGGTTCTTATGTTGCTGGTGATTTTATTAAACTCCAACAAGGAGAACGCCACCGATTAATCGGCTTAGATCACTGGGGAGTAGTGGCGGAAATATGGCAACATACCGATGAAAGCCAACCTTCTGACGAATCAGATATCGTCCGATTGCAAGATGATTTTGGCCGTTAGTCAGAATTAATATTTTCTTAATCTAAAAATAATACAAGAAAACTTTGTAGTCTCTAAAAGTTTCCATAGTTTTGCAGCTCAATTATCCATTGAACTTAGCAAATGAAATCGCGTATTCTAATTAAAGGAACTGAATTATTCTTTCGTTACGGAGTAAAGACCGTCACGATGGATGCGATTGCGAACGAATTGGGGATTTCGAAAAAAACGATATATCAACATTTTCCTGATAAGGATTCAATGGTATATGAAGTGGTTAAAATGTTCACTGAAGAGGATTTTGCCAAATGGAAAGAGCTGGATAGACTCTATTCAAACGTGATCGAAAAGATGTTCAAGTCTTTCGAGATGACCAAGGATTTAATCACCCAAATGAACCCTCGTCTATTATATGAGATTCAAAAGTATTTCCCAAATGCCTTTACCCTTTTCGTAGAGCATAGCGAAAAATGTATCAACGAAAATCTGATTGCTGACTTTAAGAAGGGCGCACAATTTGGCTATTTCAGAAATGATATCGATTTCGAATTATTAGCGCGCTTGCGGATGGCCGAAGTTAATTTTGCCTTTAATCCTGACTTTTACCCAAATAACAAATTACCCTTGTATGAAACCCAACTGGTTATGTTGGATATTTTTATGCGGGGGATTCTGACCGAAAAAGGTTTAACACTTTACACATCTTATAAAAACAATTTACCCTTATGATCCGCCTAAGAAATATTTTTGTCGGCTTTTCTTTTTTACTTTCTTTTGGAAGCATGGCGCAATCGTTCAGCTTAAAAGAAGCGATCGACTATGCCATCATTCATCATGTCCAAGTGAAGAATAGCCAAATTGATTTGCAAAATGCAGGAGCCAAAATCAATGAAATTAAAGCCATTGGTTTGCCCCAAGTGAATGGTGGGGTTCAATTTGTGAATAACCTGATTTTGCAACGTGTATTTATTCCAGCAAGAATTTTTAATCCTGCAGCTCCTGAGAGCGAATTGATCGCCGCAAAATTTGGTGTGGAAAATTCTGGATTTGCTAATGTATCGATGAGCCAACTTGTTTTTGACGGAACGTATTTGTTGGGCTTAAAAGCATCCCAAGTTTACAAAGATCTTTCTGTGAAGGGTGTCACCCAGTCCAAGCAGCAAGTGGCCGAAAATGTGACTAAAGCGTATTATGGTATTTTAGTGAATGACAAGCGCATGCAATTATTGCAGGTGAATGTAAGCCGACTGGATTCTCTATTGAAAGAAACTAGAGCCTTGAATGCTCAGGGATTTGTGGAGAAAATAGACGTACAGCGCTTAGATGTCCAAGCAAATAATTTGAAGACGGAGTTAGAGAACGTATACCGACTTCAAGAAATGTCCTATTCGCTCTTGAAATTCCAAATGGGATATCCGATGGAAGAGCCGATTCGTTTAAGTGTTAGCTTGGAGCAAATTGAATTACAAAACAATTTGAACGACTTGGCTGGCCCTTTTAACTATGCCAATCGAATTGAATATTCCATTTTGAAAACCCAAGAAAACTTAGCGGAATTGGATTTGAAAAGCATTAAGGCGGGCTATTTACCCCGATTATTATTGAATGCTAATTATGGATATAATGCGGGTGCAAATGCTTTTGGTGATTTATTATCAAAGCAATGGTTTGATAATGCAGCTATTTCAGTTTCTCTTCAAATCCCGATTTTTGACGGTAATTCCAAAAAGTACAAAGCGGTGCAATCAGCCAATAACCTTCAAAAAGTTCGCCAAAGTTTTGATTTATTGAAGTCTTCGATTGATTTCCAACGGTCTCAGTCAACGATAACCTTAAAAAATTCATTGGAATCGCTGAAGCAGCAAAAAGCAAATCTGATGATGGCAAATGAAATTTCACGCGTGACCCGAGTGAAATACCAGCAAGGCGTCGGATCTAATCTTGAAGTTTTGAATGCAGAATCATCTATTAAGGAATCTCAAGCAAATTATTTTACTTCTTTATACAACGCCCTAATCGCTAAAGTTGAGCTAGAAAAGGCAAATGGTACTTTATATATTGACTAATAAGAATTTTAACAAACACTCATGAAAAATTTATTCATCCTCCTAAGTGGAATTTTAATGGTTGCCGCCTGCAACAAATCCGTTGACAAAAAACAAGAATTAGCCGATTTAAAAAATCAAGCTAAAGAAATTAATGCAAAAATTATTGCCTTAGAAAGTGCCATGGGGAAAGTGGAAACAGGCGAAAATTCAAAAGTAATTGCTGTTTCTGTTAGCCCAGTAAGTCCTCAAACTTTTAAGCATTTTGTGGAAGCTCAAGGAAATGTAATTGCTGAAAATACGGTTTTAGTGAGCCCTCAAACGGGTGGAATGATTGTCTCTTTGCCAGTGGTGGTAGGTCAAAATGTTACAAAAGGTCAGCTCATTGCCACCCTAGATAATAATATTTTGAAAGAGTCCATGGAAGAGGTGAAACACCAGTTGGCCCTCGCAAAAACCCTTTTCGACAAGCAAAAAACGCTTTGGGATCAGCAAATTGGAACAGAAGTTCAATTTATTAGCGCCAAATCAAATAAGGAATCTTTGGAAAAAAGATTGGTTACGTTACAGGCCCAATTAGGTTTATCGAAGGTCGTTGCACCTATTTCAGGAACGATCGAATTAGTTAGGCAAAAAGCGGGTGAAATGGCAGCTCCAGGCTTGCCAATTGTCCAAATCGTTAATTTAGGCAATTTGAAAGTGATGGTTAAAATTGCGGATTCGTATGTGGGAACGGTTAAAACAGGCGATCCTATTGTCATTAAATTTCCAGACATTAATAAGGAGGTTTCAGCTCGAATTTCTCTGGTTTCTAAAATGGTTAACCCATTGACCAGGACTTTTGACGTAGAAGCTAAAATTCCAAACGCCGGGGATTTAAAACCAAACCAGTTGGCCGTCATCAACATCAACGACTCATCCAAATCAAATGCATTAGTGGTCAGTGAGAACATTATCCAAAAAACCGAGAAAGGCAATTTGGTTTATGTGGCTGTCGAGGAAAATGGAAAAAAAATTGCGAAGGCTCGCCCAGTAACCATTGGACTTACTTTCAATGGACAAGCTGAAATTCTTACAGGGCTTCAAGCAGGCGATTTAGTCATTACGCAAGGATTCCAAGAATTAGTGGATGGCCAATCAATTTCATTTTAATTCCAAATAATTCTTAGCATGGAAAAAAATTCAAAAAATGAGCAATTGCCCGAAGGCAAAGGCTTTATATATAATATGGTGGGCTGGTTGGCTCAAAATCGCACCACTGTTTACATTTTTACATTCATCATTTTTGTGGCGGGTTTTGGGATTTATTCCAGCCTGCCCAAAGAGCAATTCCCTGATATCGTTGTGCCTCAAATGGTCATTCAGACGGTATATGCGGGAACTACGCCCTCGGATATTGAAAATGTAATTAATAAGCCGATTGAAAAACAAATCAAGTCAATTACGGGAGTTAAGCGTGTAAAATCGAATGCGCTCCAAGATATTTCGGTGATTATTGTCGAGTTTAATACGGATGTTTCCGTCCCTATTGCGAAGCAGAGAACGCAGGATGCCGTCGATAAGGCCATCAGCGATCTACCTAAAGATTTAACTCGGGAGCCTTCAGTCGCGGAAATTAATTTTTCCGAGTTCCCTATTATGAATGTCAATATCGCTGGGGATTACCCGTTGGACAAGTTGAAGAAGTATGCGGAAGATTTGCAGGATGAGATTGAGGGGATGCCTGAAATTAACCGAGTGGATATTTTGGGGGCTTTGAAAAGGGAGATTCAGGTCAATTTGGACCTGTATAAAATGCAGAGTTATGGCTTGACTTTTTATGATATTCAAAATGCGGTTCAAGGAGAAAATGTTAATATTTCAGGAGGAGATTTAGCGGTCAATGGTGTTCGCCGTTCACTACGGGTTACCGGGGAATTAAAGTCGGTGGACCAATTAGCCAATTTGATGGTGGGGTCATCTACGGGTGCCCGAGTTAGGTTGAAAGATGTGGCTGAGGTGGTCGACAGCTATGAAGAAAAACAGGATTTTGCTCGATTGAACAACAAATCAGTCATTACGCTGAACGTCATAAAAAGAGGTGGAGCTAATTTAATTGAGGCTGCGGATCGCATCGAAAAGACGATTGAAGAATTTAAGAAGACAAGATTTCCGAGTGGTTTAGTCGTGACGGTTACGGCGGATTCTTCTGAAAGAACACGTGGCGACTTAGCAGATTTGATCAACACAGTAATCCTTGGATTTTTGTTTGTGGTGATTGTATTGATGTTCTTTATGGGTGTTCGTGATGCGGTGTTTGTTGGACTATCTGTTCCTCTTTCCGCTTTATTGGCCTTCCTCTTTATGCCAAGTTTGGATTTCACCTTAAATACCATTGTTCTTTTTGGGTTTTTATTGGGCTTAGGAATTGTGGTGGATGATGCCATTGTGGTCATTGAAAATTCACATAGGCTTTTCAATAATTTCAAAAAACTGACGATTGTCGAGGCCGTTAAATTAGCCGCTTCGGAAGTTTTTGTTCCTGTTTTGACAGGTACTTTAACAACGATTTCCCCGTTTTTACCTTTGCTTTTCTGGCCAGGTATCGTGGGTGAATTCATGAAATACCTGCCTATCACGTTAATTATCACCTTATTTGCCTCGCTATTTGTGGCCTATGTGATGAATCCTGTTTTTGCCGTTTCCTTTATGAAACGTCATGATGAGGAGGCAAATGATGTGAAAGCACCAAAATTTGCTGATATACGAAGGACTGTATTTATCCTGTTAAGCTTGGCTATTTTTGGATATGTGATTGGTTTTGGACTGGGCCATTTTGGCTTTGGCAATTTCTTTGTTTTTGCACTTTTGTTGTATGTGTTTAATCATTTTGTGATTACGCCTAAATGGGTGGTTCCATTCCAAGAAACGGTTTTGCCTAATTTCAAAAATAATTATCGCCGGTTGATTTCATGGGTATTGACTGGTAAAAGATCTATTTTTGTCACATTAGGGGCATTTTTATTATTGGTATTTACTTTCGTCTTGATGGGCATTGTGAAACCTAAAGTAGTCTTTTTCCCTTCAGGCGATCCAGATTATATTTATATCTATTCGAAGAATCCAATCGGTACAGATGCGGTGGTTACTGACTCGATCACGAAAGTGATTGAAAATCGCGTATTTACATTCATCAAAAAAGAGGGATACGCTAAAATTGTTAACTCTGTAATTTCCAACGTGGGTAAAAATGCGGGAGATCCGATGAACCCTGACCGTGGCGCTACTCCTCACAAGAGCAAAGTCACAATCGCCTTTGAGAAATTGCAATTGCGCGATGGAATCAAAACGGGTGAAGTATTAAATAAAATTCAAAAGGAATTTTTTAACAATCCGATCCCGGGAGTTGAAATGGCTATCGAACGCGAAAGCAATGGCCCGCCTACGGGAAAACCGATTTCGATTGAAATTGCCGGAGATGATTTTACGATTCTCCAAGGTTTAGAAAAGAAAGTTCGTCAAACAATCATTAAATCGGGTGTTCAAGGAATTCAAGAATTGAAGTCCGATTTGGTGACTAATAAACCAGAAATTATCATTGACGTAAATCGTGAAAAAGCATCTCGTGAGGGGATTTCTTCCGCTCAGGTGGCTATGGCGATTAGAACTGGATTGTTTGGAACTGAGATTTCTAAATTCCGTGACTTAAAGGATGAATATCCAATCCAATTGAGATTAAAGGGGGATTCGAGAAACCAAATTGAGAAATTACTTTCGATGAATATTACCTACCGCGATATGAATTTGGGTGGTGCTTTACGCCAAGTTCCTTTGAATTCTATTGCCGACATTCACTATGCGACGTCTTTTAGTCAGATCAACAGGAAAAACCAGGAGCGTGTGATTACCCTAGGTTCTGATGTGGTGCAAGGATATAATGCCAATGAAATTGTGGGGGAGCTGACTACTTTATTTGAAAGCATAGATGTTCCTCAAGGCTATAAAATTAGGATGGGGGGCGAGCAGGAAGACCAAAAAGAAGCAGGTTCATTCCTAGGGATGGCATTCCTAGCTGCATTAATTTTAATCTATTTAATTCTGGCCACCCAATTTAATTCTGCCGTTAAACCGCTCATTATTTTCGCCACGATTTTGTTGTCTTTAATTGGCGTGCTTTTAGGTTTTATGGCTTTTGGGATGACCTTTTCGATCATCATGTCTGGGGTAGGGGTCATCGCTTTAGCAGGTATCGTAGTTAAAAATGGAATTTTACTAATCGAATTTATCGAAGAACTTAGGTTAAAACGTGGCTATGATTTGAAGGAAGCCATTATCGAAGGTGGTGGTATCCGTTTAACGCCGGTTTTATTAACTGCATCTGCGGCTGTTTTGGGACTTATTCCACTAGCGCTAGGCTTAAGTATCAATTTTACAACCTTGTTTACCGAGCTAGACCCACACATTTTTATAGGTTCTGACTCCGCCGTATTTTGGGGGATTCTTGCTTGGACCATCATTTTTGGATTAACTTTTTCAACCATCTTGACGTTGATTATCGTTCCTTGTATGTATTACATTTCAGAACGGATTAAACAAAAATGGAGTAATTAAATTGGTTATTTGGGTTGAAATTCAAAATCCTGCACAAAGATTTGTGCGGGATTTTTGTTTAAACCAGAAAGCTATTTTCTGGTAAAATCGTTCTGACTCCCAGTTATGGTTTTAAGCTTTACCAACTTTTGAAAAGTTGGTAAAGCTAGGGAATTTAAATTATCTTAGAGGTACAAAAACTGATATTCTATGAAGTACTATTTACTATTTTTCTTATTGCCTTTCGCACTTTTTTCACAGGACAGACCTTATGGAAAATTATGGGCGACTCGATCTCAAGTGATCGCTCAGAATGGAATGGCGGCAACTTCACATCCCTTATCGACCCAAGTGGCACTCGATGTGTTAAAGGCTGGAGGCAATGCTATTGACGCTGCCATCGCTGCCAATGCGATGGAAGGTGTTGTGGAACCACATGTGAACGGAATCGGAGGGGATTTATTTGCCATTGTTTGGGATGCTAAATCCAAAAAACTTTACGGGCTAAATGGCTCAGGTAGATCACCGAAATCTTTAACCTTAGCTGAATTTAAAAAGCGAGGCATTACGCATATTCCCTCCACGGGTCCTTTGCCTGTCAGTGTTCCCGGTTGCGTGGATGCTTGGTTTGAACTACATAAAAAGTTTGGCTCTATGCCAATGAATAAGGTCCTCGAAAAAGCTGTTTCATACGCAAGAAATGGCTTTCCCGTACATGGAGAATTAGCTTCTGCCTTAACGAAGGTTCAAGCTAATTATGGGAAATACCCGAATGTGGACAAGCATTATTATCCAAATGGCAAGGTGGCCGGAGAAGGGGATATCTTCAAAAATCCTAATTTAGCCAATACCCTTGAACGTTTAGGAAAGGAAGGCCGAGATGTATTTTACAAAGGAGACATGGCCAAAACCATGGATGCTTTCATGAAAAAAAATGGAGGGTTTTTGAGTTATGAAGACTTAGCGTCTCATACTTCTACTTGGATCGATCCGGTTTCGGTCAATTACCGTGGCTATGATGTGTGGGAATTGCCTCCCAATGGCCAAGGAATTGCGGCTTTACAGATGTTGAATATCTTAGAAGGCTACGATTTTTCTAAAATCAAGGTAGGAAGCGCGGAACATATTCACCTGTTTACGGAGGCAAAAAAATTGGTTTTTGAAGATAGAGCGAAGTATTATGCGGATATGGACTTTGCCAAAATCCCCGTAAAAAGTTTAATTTCTAAAGAATATGCTGCGGAAAGACGCAAGTTGATCAACTCAAATCGTGCATCAAAACACTTCGATGCCGGAAATCCTGCTTTAAAAGATGGGGATACGATTTACTTGACCGTGGCCGACAAAGATGGAAACATGGTCTCATTAATTCAAAGTAATTATAGAGGTTTTGGGTCGGGTATGTTGCCAGATGGTTTAGGATTCATGTTCCAAGATCGCGGAGAAATGTATAGCCTGAAAGAAGGCGAGAATAATACTTATGCGCCTGGAAAAAGGCCATTTCATACGATTATCCCTGCTTTTATGACCAAGGATGGTCAGCCAATCATGTCTTTTGGCGTGATGGGTGGCGCCTTTCAGCCTATGGGACACACGCAAATTGTGATGAATGTGGTGGATTTTGGTATGAACGTTCAAGAAGCGGGCGACTTTCCAAGAATTAATCATGAGGGTTCTTCGGAGCCTACGGGGGAGGTTATGGAGCCCACAGGAGGTACCATTACGCTTGAAAGTGGATATCCGTATGAAGTAATACGGGAGCTTTTACAGAAAGGGCACCAAGTTGGTTATATGGCTGGAATTTATGGGGGATACCAGTGTATTCGCTATGACCCAATCCGAAAAGTATATTTTGGCGGAACTGAATCTAGAAAAGATGGGCAGGCCGCAGGATATTAATAGGTATGCAAGAAATCAGATTTGACAAAATTTTTACCGGTTCAGAATGGATTCGAGATAAGTCAATTGTCATCGAGGACGGAAGGATTGCCAAGATTACTCCTGGCGATGGCGAGGGAGCTAAAAATGGCTTTTTATGCGCTGGATTTGTAGACCTTCAGTTGTATGGAGGAGGAGGAAAATTATTTTCAAACCAAGTGACCACCGAATGCATTAGGTCAACTTTCGAGGAACATATTAAAACGGGAACAGTTGCTTTTCAAATCACTTTAAACTGTTCTCCCAAAAATACCATGTCACAAGCGATCCAAGCTTGTAAAAATTACCAAGGAAAAGGGCTTGTCGGCCTACATTTAGAAGGACCTTTTTTTAATCCGGTTCGTCGGGGTGCGCACCAAGAAGCATTTGTTCAAAAGCCGGATATGGCTTTTATTGAGTCGTTAATTGCCGAGACCGTTGGCCTGCCTACTTATTTAACTATTGCTCCAGAAATGTTTGATTCTGCTGTCTTGGATCGATTAATAGCTAGTCCCATCATGGTTTCCATTGGGCATTCTGAGGCGAGTTTTGAGCAGGCAAATGCGGCAATTAATCAAGGAATTTCAAGAATCACCCATTTATTTAATGCTATGTCCCAATGGCAAAGTAGAGCATTGGGTATCGTAGGTGCTAGTTTTTCGTCAAATGCTTGGACGAGTATTATCGTTGACGGTCAACATTGCGATTTTGAATCGGTCAAATTAGCCAAAAAACTCAAAGGCGATCGCTTGTTTTTAATTACGGATGCCGTCACAAATGATGTGTCTGGCCCCTATTTTTTTTCGCAGAGAGATGGCCGATTTACCAATGATGCGGGGACATTATCAGGGTCAAGTTTAACGATGCAAGAAGCTGTTAAAAATTGCGTAGAAAAAGCGAATATTTCTTTGGAAGAGGCGATTCGGATGGCCACTACTTACCCTGCACAAGTGGCAAACCTAGACCAAGATTTAGGAAGCATTGAGGTGGGGAAACGAGCTTGTTTCATTCATTTTTCAGATGACCTCACAATCCAGCAAGTTTGGTATGATGGCGAACCCTATATAAATTAGTAGCATGATCACATTTCCATCTAAGCAACCTTTTGTTGCAACGACCATATTTACCAAAATGTCTCAAATGGCCTCAGATGAAGGGGCCTTAAATTTGGCCCAGGGATTTCCGAGTTTCGATTGCTCTGAAGGACTACAAGATTTGCTTAAATTTTATGCTAAAGGGCACAATCAATACGCGCCCATGGCCGGCGTTCCAGTCCTAAAAAGCAGTATTGCTGCTAAAACGGAATCATTTTATGGCATTTCGCTCGATGCCAACTCGGAAGTGACCGTTGTCTCTGGAGCGACTGAAGCTATTTTCGCTTCGATACATTGCTGCGTTTTTCCTGGCGATGAAGTGATCATGTTTGATCCGTCGTATGACGCCTATGATCCTATTGTCCGATTAGCTGGTGGAATTCCTATTCATATTTCTTTAAAGGCATCCAATGGTTACCGCATCGATTGGGATGAATTAGCTCGCCATATCACGCCGAAAACGAAGGCCATTATGGTTAATTCGCCTCATAATCCGACAGGCTCGATTTGGGACCCATCGGATTTAGATGCTTTTGCCGAAATAATAAAAGGAACCCAAATTTTAATTGTTTCAGACGAAGTATATGAGCATATTGTTTTTGATGGCGCCTCGCATGCGAGTGTTTTGTTGCATCCTGAATTAAGAAAAAGAAGTTTTGTTTGTGGTTCTTTTGGCAAAACTTTTCATGTAACGGGTTGGAAAATGGGCTATTGCTTAGCCCCTCCATTTTTAACGGCAGAGTTTAGAAAATTACACCAATGGGTTACTTTTTCGAGTGCCACCCCTTTGCAATATGCGCTAGCTGAGTACTTAAAAGAGCCCAATAATTACCTCTCATTAAGTTCTTTTTATCAAAAAAAGCGCGATTTATTTGCCAGTTTTTTCGTGAATTCTAGATGGAAAATTTTACCAAGTCACGGAAGCTTTTTTCAATGTTTAGATTATAGCGCGATAACGGATGAAAAGGATGTTGACCTAGCTGACCGATATACCAAAGAATTAAAAGTAGCTTCCATTCCAGTTTCAGTCTTCTATGAAACCCCTCCAGAAGATAAGATATTACGGTTTTGCTTTGCTAAAGATGATGCCATGCTAGAAGAAGCTGGGCGAAAATTGGCCGCTTTATAGGTATTTTAGGGCTATTTCCTCTCCCAATTGTTCTAAATAAATGGCTGCATTTTCCATTGAATCTTTCGCATTTTTCGCCTTAGATAGGACTGAATACACCTCCTTCGAATCAAAAAATATTGGCAATTTTTCCGGATCTTCAAAAACACCACAAACGAGGATCGCTTGTTTGAATTGTTTATCGCAACGAGTGATGACCTGTGAAATTAATTTACCTCCCCAGGTTTGGCCATCTATTTTGCCCTCTCCCGTAATAATATAATCGGCCTTTTTAACGGCCCGATCAAAGTGAATTTTATTTAATAACCATTCTGCCCCCATCGCGATTTCAGCTTGTAAAAAATAAATGGCACCCGCACCTAAACCGCCAGCAGCGCCTGCACCTTTCCTCTCGCCAATGATCCCTTTTTCTGTTTGGCCAATTAATTTTTGTATATTAATTAGACCTTTGTCTAAATATTTAATCATCTCGGCATTTGCTCCTTTTTGTTTGGCAAATACATGAGCGGCACCTTCTTTTCCGGCTAATGGATTTTGTACGTCGGTGATTACTTTAAACTTTATGGAATGGATTTTACTTAGTAATGGGCTGGGAATAATGGAATCGATGAGGGGTAAACTTTCGCCTACTGCCTTTAGTTCTTCTTGGTCTTTGTTTAAAAATTTGAATCCTAAAGCTGCCGCCATTCCGATTCCGGCATCATTGGTCGCTGATCCGCCAATCGTTAAAACTATTTCGGAGGCCCCTTTTTCAATGGCGTCCAGAATGAGTTCTCCCGTTCCAAATGTGCTGGTTAAATAAGGATTTCTTTCTTTGGTTTTTAAAAGCTCTATGCCAGAGGCTCTTGACATTTCGATGTAGGCTATTTTCTGATCTGCTAGCCATAGGTAGTTGCCCTCAATCGGTCTAAACAAAGGATCATTCACCTTTTTTTGGATCCATTCCCCACCATGAATGGTTTTAATGACTTCTAAAGTGCCTTCTCCTCCGTCAGCTAAGGGCATCAACTGAATAACGGATTTGGGTCTTCGCTTTTTTATGCCTATTTCCAAAGCCTCGCAAACTTGTTGGGCCGTGAGGGAATCTTTAAACTTATCTGGGCAAATTAGAATGTTCATATAATCGTAATGATGCCCCAATTTACGTACAATTCTTTACTTTTGTATTCTACAAAATATTTATGAAAGCCGCACTCCTCTCTCTTTGTATTATTTTTTTACTGGCCTCTTGTACCCACAAACCGGATTTAAATGGCCTAGATGTGGCATTATTTAAAAATGACCGTGGCGCTTGTAAAGGAGATAGACTACAACAAATGGCTTGGCTAAAGGCCAATAAAGTGACTTGGAAAGGGGTCAGTTCTAATGATGTGGAAGATATTTTAGGGAAACCTGATATCCAACAATTAGCTGACCGAAACCAAGAATATTATATTTATTTTCTGGAACGGGGTGAGCATTGTGCTAAAATCACTAATCCTTCCCAAGCAAAAACCATGGCTTTCCGATTTTCCGCGATTGGCTTAGCAACTGAAATAACCTTTCAAAATGGATTGCCAGATTGATTAGATGCTATTTCGTGAATAGGCCGACCAAGCTATTCGAGATTCCAAGAATAAAACTGAAAATGAGCGGGGCGATAAATCCTGTCACATGAAATCCTGTAATATAATGTGCGACTAAATACACAAGTCCTACATTGATAACTAAGGAGAACAAACCTAAGGTGATAAATGTGATCGGGAAACTGATTATTTTAAGGATGGGCTTCACAAAAGAATTCAAAAATCCCATCGCCAAGGCTACCCAAAGCGCTATCGTAAATCCATCCACCGTGATTCCTTTTAGGTATCTTGGGATAACCATCACAACGATGGCGATAACGATGTAGCGTATAATGAATCCGATCATATTATTTTTGATGTCTTTCTTGTAGCAATTTTACAACTTCTTCCAAGCCGATGCCTCGGTCTTCCAATAAGACCAATAGGTGAAATAGTAAATCAGCTGCCTCTCCTTTGAACAAATCATCATTCTTCATTAAGGCTTCTATTACTAATTCAACGGCCTCTTCCCCCACTTTTTGGGCAATTTTATGTGTACCTTTTTGGAATAAGGAGGCTGTATATGATTTCTCAGCAGTCTCATTTTTTCTAGATCTAATGACATGCTTTAGGTAATCTAACCATGCCGCATTATCTTGATTGGACTCGTTGAAACAAGTATCTGCTCCCGTGTGGCAGGTTGGCCCCTCCGGATTTGCTTGAATCAAAATGGTATCTTGGTCACAATCCACGAGGATGTTGACGACCTGTAAATAATTTTCAGACGTTTCCCCTTTGGTCCACAAGCGATTTTTTGAGCGGGAAAAAAAAGTCACCCTTTTTTCTGCGATCGTTTTAAGGTAAGCCTCTTCATTCATGTATCCGAGCATCAACACTTTTTGTGTTTTTGCATCTTGAATGATGGCTGGAATTAAGCCCTTAGAAAAATCAGGTTGTTGGTTCATAACGTTAATAATGTGTGAATTTATTAAATCCGCATGGGAATTCCTTTTTTGGCCAAATAATTCTTTAAGACATTAATTTCAATCTCTTTAAAGTGGAATATGCTAGCAGCTAATCCTGCATCTGCTTTTCCCAATGTAAATACGTCGTAAAAATCTTCCATCGTACCCGCACCACCCGAGGCAATGATGGGAATGGATGCGTTTGTAGATATTTCTGCGGTTAATTGATTGGCAAATCCCGCTTTTGTTCCATCCGTATCCATGGAGGTTAATAGAATTTCTCCTGCTCCTCTTTGCTCGACTTCCTTCGCCCACTCTACGGTTTTGATGGTTGTTATATTTCTTCCTCCGTGGGTGTGTACCCAATCGATACCCTCCACAAATCGGGTATCTATCGCCACAATAATGCATTGTGAGCCAAATTGTAATGCTAACTCGTCAATTAACTCCGGTCGGCGAACCGCAGAGGAATTAATCGAAACTTTATCCGCTCCAGCATTTAATAAGGCCGATACGTCTTCAATGGACCCTATTCCACCGCCAACGGTAAACGGAATGTTTACTTGTCGGGCTACCTGTCGTACTAATTCTACCAGCGTTTTTCGGTTATCAATGGTCGCGGTGATATCTAAAAAAACCAATTCATCTGCCCCGTTTTCCGCATAAAATGCACCCAGTTCTACGGGATCTCCAGCATCACGCAAGTCGACAAAATTTGTCCCCTTGACCGTTCGGCCTTCTTTAATATCAAGACAGGGGATAATTCTCTTTGTTAACATAACGTGTTATTTGAAAATGAAGCCAATTCATCTAAAGTAATCCTTCCTTCATAAAAAGCCTTTCCCACAATGACGCCAAAAAGATTCATTTCTTTTAATTGATTCAAATCGTCCATGCTCGCTACCCCGCCACTGGCGATGATGTTTAAGCTAGGATTCTGAGTTTGTATTTTTTTATATAGTTCGAAACTGGGACCTTGCAATAATCCATCTTTAGCTACATCCGTTGAAATAATGTAACGGGCTCCAGCCTTTTCATAATCGGTTAAGAAGTCAAATATGGAAATATTTGAATTTTCTTGCCAACCCGAAACCGCGATCTGCTCATGGTGTGCATCTGCACCCACAATGATTTTGTCCGCTCCATATTTTTGGAACCAACCTATCACCATGTCCCTATTTCTAACCGCAATACTTCCAGCCGTTATTTGAGATGCTCCCGCCGAAAAAGCTAAGTCGATCATTTCATCAGATTGAACGCCACCACCAAAATCGATGTGCAACGAAGTCCCTTTGGCGATTCGCTCGAGAACATGAATATTCACTATTTTTTTTGCTTTTGCCCCGTCCAAATCCACTAAGTGTAACCGCTTAATTCCCGCGCCCTCAAACGCTTTGGCTACTTCTAAAGGATCCGAAGAGTACACTTTTTTTTGTGCATAATCACCCTGAGTCAATCGGACACATTGGCCTTCAATTAAATCTATGGCTGGAATGATTTGGAACATAATGGATTATAAATCTAAAAAGTTTTGTATGATTTTTTGGCCTACTTTCCCACTGATTTCAGCATGAAATTGTGCCGCAAAAAAATTATCCTTCTGCAACATCGCTGAAAAAGGCTGTATATAATCGCAAGTAGCCGAGGTATCCTGATAAACAGGCGCGTAAAATGAGTGAACAAAATACACAAACTCTGTTTCATTCAAACCTTTCATGAGGTCGTTTTCACCCTGGGCTCTAATGGAATTCCAACCTACGTGCGGAATTTTTAAAGCATTGGATTGAAAACGGGTAATGTTTACATCAAAAACACCCATGCAATCCGTGTCGTTTTCCTCCGAATGTTTACATAATAATTGCATACCAATGCAGGTCGCTAACACAGGTTGCTTAAGTGTGGGAATTAATAGATCTAATTTCTTCTCCTTTAAATAGGCCATGGCCGTACTCGCTTCACCCACACCAGGAAAGATCACTTTATCCGCGGCTTGGATTACTTTTTCATCATCTGTCCATGTATATTTTGCCCCGATTCTATCTAAAGCATACATGACCGAAGCCACATTACCCGCATTATATTTAATAATAGCAATGTTCATATGGAGAAATTAATGCGCAAAACGCGTTGCAAAGGTAGGGAAAAGGGCTTGCATTATGAAAACTGATGTATCTTTGTTGGCCCAACCCAAGCCCATGCCATTTAGCCGCAAAATAATTATTGAATTTTTATACCTTGTTTGGATGGGGGCTTTGCCTTTAATTTCAAGTAGCGTCTTAGGCTATTATGCCATTTCTAATCCTGATTTTTTCCAATCTTTACAAGGCATTGATCTGTTTGTTTTTTGGTGTTTAGCCATTTTTATCATGGGTCTTGCTTTTAGTCCAACGACTTTTTTTGCTTTGTTTACGGGGTACATCTGGGAGTTAAATGGAATAATACCTCTAATCATCGCATATTCAATGGCTTCATTACTCGGTTTTTTCGTGGCTAAATTATTTAAAGGGGAGGCTATTTTGATTTTCATTAAATCAAAATTCAAAGCAGCTTCATTTTTAGACCATGTTCAGTCGAATTCATTTTCTTGGGTATTTTTAGCCCGACTATCCCCCGTTTTCCCTTTTGCCATCACAAATGCCATCATGGCATTTTTAGGCGTAAGTGCCCAGAAATTTTTTATCGCAGGGACATTGGGGATGTTACCCAGAACCTTGTTGGCCGTTTGGACGGGCATGCAGGCTAAATCCATCGAAAATTTATGGAATAATCCACAAAGTGCTCATTGGCAAGACTTTGTAAGCCTCGCCCTGTTAGTTTTTTCGGGAGCTGGTATGTTTTATTTAGCAAAAAAACATGCTCATTAAAATTCATTGAGAATATAATGAGCATGAATTAATTTAATGGAGGGTATGATAAATCCCTAAATCATTTCGGAGTCAAAAACTTGAACTTTTCCCCATAAATGCTTGTTGTCATCTATGAATTTTTTATGTAATGGGTGATATAGATATTCCTTTTCTTTTTCAGCGTTATCAAAGATTAACACCACGGAAAAGGTATAGCTAGCTTCTGTAACGGGTTTGTCAAAGTCTGTAACGATAGGCTTTCCCACATGAGCGGATTGAATCATAGGTAATTTACCTAAGGATTTTAAGGCTTTGAATAATTGATCTTTTTCGGATTGATTTTCAGGGTTTTTGGCCCAAAAGAGTACGTGATGTATAAAAGTCATAGAGGCAGGAGCGTTTAAGCCATTTGACAATCCCGCGGCCATCAGCCCAGATTGTTGAATAAATGTACGTCGGTCAGTCATTTTTTGGAAGTTTTTTAATTAAAATATATTCAATTCTACTATGGAAAAAGTTAAAATCAAAATTATAATTACAGGTGCTACTGGAATGGTGGGCGAAGGGGTCCTACATGAAGCACTAAATTCAATTTATATAGAAGAAGTTTTAGTGATTGGGCGTAAGCCTACGGGCTACGTTCATCCAAAATTGAAAGAATTCCAATTGCTTGATTTTTATAAACCCGAGGGATTGAATGATCTGGTTCGGGAATATGATGCCTGTTTATTTTGCTTGGGGGTTTCTTCGATTGGCATGAAAGAAGACGAATTTACGTTGAAAACGCATACTTTAACGATTGGTTTTGCAGCTGTTTTGGCGAAGTCGAATCCCAACATGACCTTCAGTTATATATCAGGTTCGGCAACGGACTCCACAGAAAAAGGAGCTGTCATGTGGGCGCGTGTAAAAGGAAAAACGGAAAATGACTTGGCAAAATTAGGCTTTAAAAATACGTATGCATTTAGACCGGGCTACCTGCAGCCGACTGTTGGCATGAAAAACACACTCCCATACTACAAATATATTGATTGGATTTATCCATTTTTAAAACTAATCATTCCCAATCACACATCTAGGTTATCGGAATTAGGGAAGGCAATGATTGAGTGTGCGGTTTTTGGACATCAAAAAAATATTATTGAGGTGAAAGATATTTTGGAGTTGTCCCAACAAATGAGCGATCGTCAATAGACATTTATCTGTATTTTGGTTAATTTTATAAAATTGTAAGCAAAATTTCTGTGAATAAAAAAGTAGTATTAATGATTTTAGACGGTTGGGGCATCGCGACCAACCCAAAAGTTTCGGCTATTGACGCAGCTAAAACACCTTTTATTGACTCCCTGTATCAAAAGTATCCACATGCAAAATTAGAAGCATCGGGTTTGGCTGTGGGTTTGCCTGAAGGGCAAATGGGAAATTCGGAAGTGGGGCACATGAATTTAGGCGCGGGCCGAGTAGTATACCAAAACTTAGTTAGAATCAATAAAGCAGTTAAAGAGAATACCTTAGGCCAAGAAGTTGAACTAGCCAAGGCTTTTGATTATGCTTCTCAAAATAATAAATCCGTTCACTTCATAGGCTTAGTTTCTGATGGTGGCGTTCACGCCCACATCGAACATTTGAAATCTTTGCTGACCACCGCTTCTGAGGCGGGTTTAAAAAAGGTTTTTGTTCACGCATTTACCGATGGACGCGATACGGATCCTAAATCGGGCTTACATTTTTTGACCGATTTATACCAGCATACGGTAAAAACGAATACGCAAATTGCAACCGTTACAGGTCGTTATTTTGCGATGGACCGCGATAATCGCTGGGAGCGAGTAGCTTTAGCTTATAACGCGATGGTTCACGGAACGGGTGATGCGAGCCAGGATGTTTTAGCTTCTATTTCAAAAAGCTATGCGGATGGTGTGACGGATGAGTTTATTAAACCCATCATCATGACAAATGCTGATGGCACCCCAAAGGGAAATATTGAATCAGGTGATGTGGTCATTTGTTTCAATTTTAGGACGGATCGCGGCAGAGAAATCACGCAGGCTTTGACCCAAAAAGAATTTCCGGAACAAGGAATGAAACCTTTGGATTTATATTATTTGACGATGACAGAATATGACAAAGAATTTAAAGGGGTTCATGTGATATTTAATGATTCTAATTTACCGATGACGATGGGAGAGGTTTTAGAGGGGGCCGGTAAAAAACAAATTCGCATCGCTGAAACGGAAAAATACCCACACGTAACTTTTTTCTTTTCAGGAGGAAGAGAAAACCCATTTATTGGACAAACGAATTTGATGCGTAATTCTCCTAAAGTGGCTACTTACGATTTGCAACCGGAAATGTCGGCGGCTGAATTAAGAGATGCATTAGTACCTGAATTAGAAAAAGAGGAAGTAGATTTTGTGTGTTTGAATTTTGCAAATCCGGATATGGTTGGCCATACAGGTGTTTTTCAAGCGGTAGTTAAGGCAGTAGAAACCGTAGATTCCTGTGCGGAATCGGTGGTCAATGTGGGCTTAAAGCATGGATATTCTTTTATTATCATCGCTGACCATGGAAATGCGGACGTCATGATCAATGAAGATGGGTCACCCAATACGGCTCATTCGACCAATTTAGTGCCTTGTATATTAGTGGATAAAGATTTTCACCCTACGTTAGCGGATGGTAAGTTAGGGGATGTATCGCCAACGATCTTAAAATTAATGGGTGTGGATCAACCCAAGGAAATGACAGGGGTGGCCTTGTTTTAAATAGCTTTATTATGTCTAAAATTGTCATATTTGGGAATACCCTAACCGCTGAGCTGGCACTCTATTATTTACAAAATGATAGTGAGCATGAGGTGGTAGCTTTTACGGTAGAGGAAGAGTTCATTGACGAAGATCAGTTTCACGGCTTGCCTTTAGTTCCTTTTGAAACGGTTGAACAATTGTATCCTCCTGCTGAGTTTAAATTCTTTGCGCCATTAACGGAGAAAAACATGAACCAAGTTCGGGCAAGAGTATACGAACAAGGTTTAGAAAAAGGCTATGCTTATATTTCTTACGTTAGTTCGCATGCAACGGTTCTGACAGACAAGATTGGTGAGAACTGTTTTATTTTAGAAGACAATACGATTCAGCCCTATGTGACGATAGGCAATAATTGTGTTTTGTGGTCGGGAAATCACATCGGTCATCACGGTACCATAGGGGATCACGTATTTTTCACTTCACATGTAGTGCTTTCCGGCCGCTGTGAAGTGGGAGATTATTGTTTCTTTGGCGTTAACGCTACGATTCGAGATAAATCGGTTTTGGGAGAAGGAACTTTAGTTGCCATGGGAGCAAATTTAACTCGACAAAAAACGGAACCTTGGAGTATTTGGAAAGGGAATCCAGCAGAAAAATCAAGTTTGTCCAGTAAAGACATTAAGATATAAAAAAAGCCCTTTCGATGGAAAGGGCTTTTTTGTGATAAGTCTGAATAAAAAATTAACGTTCGATGGGTTGATTATTTTCGTCAACCACCACGAAGATATCTTCTTTCGGTTTTTTCATTAAGTACTTTTCTCTTGCGTATTTTTCTAATAAAGCAGGGTTTCCGATGACTAGTCGGCGTTCTTTTTCCAACTCCTTTAATTTTTTTTGGTAATAAGTCTTTTCAGATTTGATATTGCTTAATTCATCCCATAATCGGTATTGAACAGACAAATCATTCGTATCTAAAAAAAACATCCACACAAATAATACACTCGTAGAAATAGAGTAAAATCGATAATTGCCCCAAAAAAGCTTTTTTATCAGATTCATATATGCATTAGAAATTTAAACCAGGGAAATATGCATTGGCTCCTAATTCCTCTTCGATACGCAACAATTGATTGTATTTTGCCATACGATCAGAGCGAGAAGCAGAACCGGTTTTAATTTGACCCGTGTTTAATGCTACAGCCAAATCTGCAATCGTTGAATCTTCAGTTTCTCCTGAACGGTGAGACATGATATTTTTATACGAATTGCGCTTAGCTAAATTAACTGTGTCAATCGTCTCGGTTAATGAACCAATTTGATTTACTTTCACCAAAACAGCATTAGCCACTCCTTTTTCAATTCCTTGTTGTAAGCGCTTAACGTTCGTTACAAACAAATCATCACCTACTAATTGGCATTTTGAACCAATTAATTTTGTTTGCTCAGCCCAACCTGCCCAATCGTCCTCAGCCATACCATCTTCGATTGAAATGATTGGATATTTATCCGCCCAAGTCTTCCAATAAGCAGCCATTTCCATGGAATTCAATTGCTTTCCGTCTGATTTTTTGAACGTATATAATCCTGTTTTCTCATCATAGAACTCAGATGCAGCTGCATCCATCGCAATGAAAATTTCTTCTCCTGGTTTATATCCAGCTTTTTCGATCGATTGTAAAACGATTTCGATCGCCTCTTCGTTCGACTTGATGTTCGGAGCAAAACCTCCTTCGTCACCTACGTTGGTCGAATATCCTTTACTTTTCAAAACTCCTTTCAAGGCATGAAAAACTTCAGTACCCATTCTTAACGCTTGCGAAAAGCTTTCCGCTTTTACTGGCATGACCATGAACTCTTGAAAATCAATGGAGTTGTCGGCATGAGAACCACCATTTAAAATATTCATCATGGGTACAGGTAAGGTGTTTGCATTTACCCCACCAATATATCTGTATAAAGAAAGTCCCGCTTCTTGCGCTGCTGCTTTGGCAACGGCCATTGAAACACCTAAAATCGCATTAGCGCCCAATTTACCTTTGTTGGGTGTACCATCTAGCTCAATCATGATTTGGTCAATCATGTTTTGCTCAGATACTTCCATTCCCCATAATTCCTCAGCTATTGCTTTGTTTACATTTTCTACGGCTTTTAAAACGCCTTTGCCAACGTAAACTGATTTGTCGTCATCTCTAAGTTCAACGGCTTCGTGGATTCCTGTAGAAGCCCCTGATGGAACTGCTGCACGGCCAAATGCCCCATCTTCTGTTTTGATATCAACCTCGATCGTAGGGTTACCTCGTGAATCTAAAATTTGTCTTGCGTGAACGTACTGTATTGCACTCATCGTATAATTATTATTGTGAATAAATGGATTACTTATTAATTGCTTAAATTGCCTCACAAAATAACACATTTTTTGGATATAATCCTTTGTTATAGCGCAATAAACATATTAAATATCTGTAAATAAACCTTTTATGAAATCTAACGCACTTTATAAATTATGTCTTGCTGGCACATTTTTACTACTCAATTTTACAGTATTTGGCCAAAATCTTCCTGTTGAATCTTTTGAAAAGAAATTGCTAGAAACTCCGAATGCTTTTTTATTAGACGTGAGAACATCCGGTGAATTTGGTGGAGGACATTTGCCAAAGGCCACTAATATCGACTTCAGATCCCCCGATTTTACCAATAAAATCAAGGGCTTACCTAAAGATAAACCCGTTTTTGTATACTGCCTCTCTGGAGGTCGATCTGCTCAGGCTGCAGAAATATTACGCAAGGAAGGATTTCAAGTAACTGAGCTTCAAGGTGGGTATTTAAAGTGGACCACAAAATTGAAACCTTTAGAAGGTGTTCCCAATGTGAAGCATGATGATGCTTGGGATCTTGCTGCCTTTGGAAAACTAATTCAAGGCGAAAATGCTGTGGTGGTAGATTTTTATGCTAAGTGGTGTGCGCCTTGTCTTAAGATGATGCCAACGGTCGATAAATTATCAAATGATTATAAAGGCAAAGTCACTGTATTAAAAGTGGAGGCCGATGGCAATCAAGCCGTATTGCAAAAGTATGAGATAGACGAAATCCCGAGTTTTTTGGTATTTCAGAAAGGGAAATTGTTGCAAAAAACATCGGGATTTCGAGAAGAAGCTCAATTAAAAGAGTTATTTGATCAGTCTATTGGGACCATTCGGTAGGTTGGCGTTCCCAGCGGTGATTTCTTAATTCCTTCAGTTTGTCTTTTGGTAATCCTATGCCATCTGAACATGCAATATTGCTTTGCACGTGCTTAATCTTACGCATCCCTGGAATAATGGTTCCTACATCAGGATTGGAAAGGATAAATCTCAAAGCCATTTCGGGCATATCCATTCCTTCTGGAATGATCGGTTTCAATGCATTCGCATGATCTACACTTGACGTTAAATTTTCTGGTACGAAATAGGTTGATCGCCAGTCATCAGCCGGAAATATAGTATCATACGTTAGCAGACCAGTCAAACTGCCCTCGTCGAAAGGCACCCGAGCGATTATCCCGACATCCATTTTCTTGCACAAAGGAAAAAGCTCATCCTCTGGATTCTGATCAAAGATATTGTAAATCACTTGGACCGATGAGATCAATCCCGTTTCGATTGTTTTTAGGCAGTTGTTGGGTTCCCAACGATTCACCGATACTCCCCAGTGGGCCACTTTGCCTTCTTTAGTTAATTTTTCGATGGCCGACTTCCACTCGTCTTGATCTGCCCATGCATCTTCCCAAACGTGAAACTGTTGCAAGTCTATTTGCTCAACATTCATGTTTTTCAAACTCTTTTCTGTGTATTCGATGATATGAGAAGCTGGGAAGCAATCCTTTAATTGAAATTCGGCTTTGGATGGCCATATAAAATTCTTAGGGGGTATTTTTGAAGCACCATATAATTTTTTGTCCGAGTGCCTGCGGAGCAATTTTCCTAATATTTGCTCACTTCTCCCTTCTCCGTATCCCCAAGCAGTATCAAAAAAATTACACCCTAAGTCCACGGACATCTCTAATGACTTCTCTACCTCATTTTGATCAGAACCTGACCAATCGACTAATCCCCACATGCCATATCCTAGCTCGCTTATAAGCCAATTTGTTTTACCGAATTTTCTAGTTTTCATCTTTTATACTATTTGAACTGCAATTTAAATAATGTTTTTTAAGGCTCAATATTTGAGCAAAAAAATACAAAAATTGACTTCAGATTATTTTTTATTTGACAAGATATATGTGTTTCAACATAAATTATTTTTTTTAATATTTACCTTTAAATAATCGATTTAAATCCAATAATAGTCAATAACGCAAATAACACGATTCGTTTAATTCTTGATTATTTTTAAAGTACATTTGTCTCAAGTTGTTACTAAATATACTTCTTAATTTAAGTTTAAACATAATACTATGGTAGAATATGTTGTACTAGGTTCAGTAAAAATACCGGTAAAAGACATTTTAGTTATTAAAGGAGAAGGAAACTATTCAAATATATTTACTCAAGATGGTAAGCGAACATTGACTTGTAGGACTTTGAAGTATTTTGCTACGATGCTCGCTGAATATCAATTTATTCGCCCCTCAAAATCCGCATTAATTAACCCAGAGTCCATTGAGCATATTGACTTTAAGTCTCAAAAGGCTATTCGATTAGTGAATGGTGATGTCATTTCCATTTCTCGAAGAAATGTGCGTCCATTGCGTGAGCAATTCAAAGCTTAAACCTAGTTCTAAAATCTTAATTTATAAATTTTTGCCAAAACGAAGGATTGTATTTTTCCCAAGCATGGCACCCAAAAGGTAATGAATCCTCATGTAGGCTGTAGCTTATTTGAGGATTTTTTTCAAAGGCAAAGGATAACCCTTCTTTCCAAGTCGGTAATTTTAACATGAATCTCAACGGGAAAGCCCTTTTGTGATATACAGAGAATAAGCTGTCCTCATTGGCAGGCCAAGCAGGAATACATAAATTATAAACTTTCAAAAACCTGATAATGGGTTTAATTCGCCTGAGTGAGAATCCTCCATTAAATAATATAGGTTCAAAAATAGGCATGACAAAAGGATTTTTTTCCTTTAAAAACTTGAGTTTTAATTTGGGAGCCCCTATATAATCATACCCTTTATCACACCATTTTTCCAGTTCATCTTTGAACACATAGGCGTCTAATTGATAAATCAACATATACTCATATATTACGAACCGTTCGTAAAATAAGGGGTTTATTAATAACTTATTATAGGTTTTTGGACTTTTAAAATAAGCATCATCAAATCTTTCGACTTGATCTTCACTCGTAAAAAATTCAGCATGTAAACTTTCGGGAGCCACAAAAATGATTGGGTATTGATGTAACACCTTTTTGCATTGTGCTAGGGATTTAGCCTCATTTGCGCTTAAGGTATTTTTATAAACCGGTATGACGATTGCAACACGTTTAGACATCATTTTATTCTAATAGGTCACCTAAAGCAGGTCTCCACCATTTACCCCCATCGTGTAATTTATAATCGCCTCGAATGACATGATTAACGATGGGCATAAATCGCTTAATTCGATTACTAGGCAATTGGGATCTCATTTGATAATGTACCATGCGATCTTTTATTTTTTCAATAGTGTGATTGTCTAGTAGGGGTAAAGTACTAAAGTAATCAAATAATGCTTTTGCATCGTCAAATTTCTTTTTCAATCGGGCCAATTTATTTTCCCTAGAACGCAAAAAACGGTCTTTTAGCGTGATCGTTGGCTCTTTTCCTTGTAGGCCAACCTGCTGGCTCGCATGCTCTCGGTATTGGATTAAAGGATCGCTGATAAATCCGATTTTTTGTTGGCGCGATAAGTACAAACTAATCCAACCATCATGAATTAACTCAGGAATTATTTCTGGAACAGGAAATACCTCTGCACATATTTTTTTTCTGATCGCTAACGTCGCCCCTGTCACCACATATCCCTTTAATAGCATTTCAAACGCATTCCCTAAATTCCATTTAGCCTGCATTTCAGGATAAAACTCTATTTGGTCGAAGGAAGTATTTCCTGTTGGAATACCCTTTTGGTCTACCATGACTGCGTTTGAAAAAACGGCGTCAATTTCTGGATGGGCATTAAAAAAACCAATTTGTCGCTCCACTTTCTCCTCATACCACCAGTCGTCTTGGTCACATAGGAATACAATATCGCCAGTACATAATTGGATGCATTTCTCAAAGTTTTTGCTAGATCCCCAATTGCTAGAATTTACATGAATCTCTATGGGAAAGTTCACATGCGTTTTGAAATCTTTTAAAATAGAAATCGTTTGATCCTTTGAGCCGTCATCGCATACAATCAACTCATGAATGCCAAGTGTCTGATTCTTGATGGATTCTAGTTGGTGCTGCAAATATTTCTCTCCATTATATGTGCAAAGAGCGACGGATATTTTTGACATAATTTACGCTTTACATGGGCACATACACCACTTTTTTTGATTCGAAGAATTCTTCTTTGAAGAGGGAAGATAATTCAAAAACTTTATGTTTTTTACCTAGCTCAACTAATTCTTCCGTTAAATCTCCTCCCTTTAAGCAAATTAACCCATTTCTAAGGGTATGAAAATGATTTGGGCTTACCTTATTTTTAACCCAATAATAAAAGGGCGTTATGCGCGTTACGGCTCTACTGATAATAAATTCAAAGTCTTGATCTACATCTTCAGCGCGTACATTGAGCGCTGTTACATTGGTTAATCCCAACGACTCCGAAACACCTTGTACCACCTTTATTTTTTTACCTATGCTATCGACCAACGTAAATTTTACCTCCGGAAATAAAATAGCCAAGGGTATTCCTGGAAAACCTCCGCCAGTACCTACATCCAGAATTTCCGTACCAGGCCTGAAGGGAATAATTTTTGCGATGGCCAATGAATGCAACACATGGTGAATCATTAAGTTCTCGATGTCTTTTCTAGAAACGATATTTATTTTCTCATTCCATTCTTGGTACAAAGGAAAAAGCAGCTCAAATTGCTCTAGCTGCTTTTCTGTAATTTCTGGAAAGTATTGTTTAATCAGCCCTGCCTTCATATTTCATGTAAAACACAAAGATACAAAAATGACTTTAGTTTATTAGCCTATGATCCAGCGGAAAAAAACGAAGAGTAGGGCCGATAAAATGATCGTTACGGGAAGTGTTAATACCCAAGCCATCACAATATTTTTTACGGTTCCTCCCTGTAGATTTTTTATACCCCTTGACGCCACCATGGTGCCGGCAATACCCGAACTTAATACGTGCGTGGTACTTACAGGCCATTTATATGCCGTGGCTAATCCGATGGTAATCGATGCAATTAATTCTGCTGATGCTCCTTGCGCATAGGTTAAATGATCTTTACCAATTTTTTCTCCGATGGTGATAACAATTCTTTTCCAGCCAATCATCGTTCCTAAACCTAATGAAAGTGCGATCATCCACATCACCCAAGCAGGGGCAAAATCTGTAACTCCAGCCATGCCAGTGGCAGATGAGGCGCCAAAAGCAAAGAAGGGCGCTTTATCACCTTGAGTTGCTTTTTTGAAAGCCGATTTATCTTCATCCGAAAGAGAAACGGATTCACTCTCGATTAATTTTTTAGCATTCTTATTAATTGTTAAGGCCGCTTTCCGAATATTGAATTTTTGAGCTGTACTCAGGTTTTTAATGTCGGGTTTGTTAGCTAAAATGGCCTTTAAATCTGCCGATGAAGCTAACAATTGGTGATAGCTAGCTAATTCTTTTTCTGATAGGGGAAGGGTATCAATTTTGACAGAAACAGTTTGAACGGTATTCAAACTATTCTGAACCATATTTAAATCAAGGGTGGTATTAATGGCAAAATATCCGGGTAAAAATGCTATTAAAATGACCATGACCAAACCTATGCCTTTTTGTCCATCATTTCTCCCATGGAAAAATGAAACGAGTGTACAGGTAAAAATTAAGATGGATCTGATCCATAGCGGCGGTGGCGAGTTTTTCTTAGGCTCTTTAAATATATCCTTATTTGAAATGGTCTTCTTTAATATATACATCAAGATGATCGCTAAAGAAAAACCAAATAATGGAGAAAGGAAGAGCGCTTGCCCAATCTCAATCACCTTATCCCAGTTGACAGATGATATGTCTTTATTCGAATTCTCTGGCAATAAAGCGTGACCTAAGCCTATGCCAATAATGGAACCAATTAACGTATGAGAGCTGGATGCTGGAATTCCAAAATACCAAGTTCCTAAATTCCATAATATGGCGGATAGCAACAAAGCGAGTGCCATAGCCATGGAATGATATACATTGGAATCAATGAGGAGCTCTGTTGGCAGTAGACCAATGATACTCATCGTAACACCTACGCCACCGGTAAGCAAACCAAGAAAATTCATGAATCCTGACCAAACTACCGCCTGTGTAGGCTTTAATGAATGGGTATAAATGACCGTTGCCACTGCGTTTGCTGTATCGTGAAATCCGTTGACAAATTCAAAAGCACATGCAGCAAACAAGCAAAAGAATAGCAGGAAAAAGAGGGTGGGGTCAAGTCCAAACATTAGCTAATTTAATTAGGGTATTGGTTAATCTTAGTAAAGATGGTTAATATCAATATAAGAGTTTTTATAAAGGTATTAAGGAATTGTTAAATATTTTATTTTCGCTTTCTTCTCGCTTTTTTTGACTCGGCTAATAGTTTTTTTGCCTCAGTATGCTGCGACGATTTTCGATCCGCTTTATCTAATACTTCTTTGCAATAATCAACCGCCTGGTCGTATTTTGATTCTTGAAATGCGATTCTTGCTAAGCCTAAAACGGATGCCCAATAATACCCGGAATCCATGGAATCCGTTTGCTTGGAGAATGAAAGGCACTCATTAAAATATTTTTTTGCGTCGATTGGATTTTTGAAAATGTACAGATAATAATATCCCAAAATATAACTGGCATATCTACCTGAGGTAGCCTCATAGCCAATTTGATGTTGGTCTATTTTCAATAAAATATCTTTCGACAATTCCATGGCCTGATCTAATTTGCCAGTCATAAAAGCTGATCTCGCTAAATATCGATGGAAAAATGGATTATCAGGGAAGTTGGCATGCGTATATTTAGCCAAGTCATAGGCTTTATCTGACATATTTTCCATCCCATAAATTTGAAGTAGAAAATAGCGCGCTTCTGTGCGTGTATAAAATGCTTGGTAGCTTACTTTTTCAAGTTGTTGGATGCCCATCAACTTATTTGCCTTTGGGAAAAGCCATAATACGGGTCTTAGAAGCGGAAAATTTTGTTTGATAAAATGATAGTAATAATTGTAAAGCCCATCGCCAAACATCAATTCCGGACTGAAATCTGCAAATTCCCTTGAATATTCTAAATACTTTAAAGCATTTTTTGCCGCTAATGTCGCCCGTGTCCAGTTTTTTCTCTCGGCATGAAGCCTACCCTTAAAACCATAAGCAGCTGCCATAAAGAATGCTGCCTCAGGGTTTTCCGTTTCATCCCAAATTTTCTCTGCTTTGGCGATGCTCTTGTCCATGTATTCGACAAGTCGATCATCAAAAACTTCATTTCCGGTGTTGGGAACAATCTTCCACCATTGCATTAAGCCTAGTAGAAAGTCAGGAAGTGGATGGTTGGGGTATTTGACTTTTAAATAATTAAATTCCCTTTCAGCTTCAGGAAATTTAAAATTATACATTTGATTGATTGCTTGAGTAGCCTCAATCTGCACTTCAGAAGTCAAAAGCAACATTCCTTTGGAACGTTCTTTTTCCGCTTCTTCCGTCTTTTTCCACCATTGGCCTTGAGATGAGAAGGCCAATGGGAGAAAAAATAATATTAAAACTGCATGTCTAAGATGATATTTCAATTTCATCTCCATTTTGGTTTAAGAATTTGAATTCCGTTATTCCAAATGAGGAGTCTTCTGTAATCGAAATCCAGGTTTTATATTTCATAAACCAAGACATACGAACAGAAGGAAAACCTTTGGTAAAATATGCGTGTAAAAATGGGTGTACTAGCAAAGTGAGCTTCTTCTCATTTTGTTTGTAAACTAAATGTTCAACATGCTGCGCAATGGTATCTGATACGGCAATACTCGCTGTAATGGTACCTGAACCACCGCAACTAGGACAAGTTTCATGTGTGGCCACATTCATTTCCGGACGAACTCGCTGACGCGTTATTTGCATCAATCCAAATTTAGTCAAGGGCAGAATCGTGAATTTCGATCGGTCTGTTTTCATTTCATCACGCATGATGTCTTGAATCATTTTCCGGTTATCGGCTTTCTTCATGTCGATAAAATCGATCACGATAATACCTCCCATGTCCCTTAAACGCAGTTGGCGCGCAATTTCTTTCGCCGCCTCTCGATTGACACTCAAAGCCGTAGCTTCTTGGTCATCCTCAGCATTTGACTTGTTTCCTGAGTTTACATCGATTACGTGCAATGCCTCAGTATGTTCGACAATTAAATATCCGCCGCCTGGTAAAGAAACAGATCTTCCAAAAAGCATTTTCAATTGCTTCTCAATGCCTACTTGCTCAAATAATTTAATTTTGCCTGTATGAAGCTTCACGATTTTTTCCTTTTCGGGAGCCACCGTATGCACATATTCTTTGGCCTCATTATACAAATCTGGGTTATCTACAATGACATTATCAAAGTCATTGTTTAATAAATCACGCAACATGGAAGTGGCACGACTCATTTCGCCGATAATCCTGTCGGTCGATTTTGCTTCTGCTAATTTCTTAATTCCCTCTTCCCATTTAGAGATCGAGTCTTTCAAGTCGCGCTCCATTTCTTCAATCGCCTTTCCCTCAGCTACGGTTCGTACAATGACGCCAAAATTCTTCGGTTTAACGGAAGACATCAATTTTTGAAGTCGGTTTCGCTCAGAACGGGATGTGATTTTTTTCGATATATTAACCCCATTTGCAAAGGGAACTAAAACCAAAAATCTTCCGGCAATGGAAATATCACAGGAAAGCCTAGGCCCTTTAGTCGAGATAGGCTCTTTGATTACTTGAACTAAAATCTGCTGGCCTTTCGTTAAGGCCTTTTCGATTTTACCTAGCTTATCGATTTCCTCGTCTAGCTTATAATTTTCAATTCGGACATTTTTGCCTTTTTTAGTTAGGACATCCCGAGTGAATTTTTGAACGGTATTTAAGTTTGGGCCTAAGTCATGATAGTGCAAAAATGCATCTTTTTCATAGCCTATGTCTATAAATGCGGCATTTAGCCCTGAAACTAATTTTTTAACTGTGCCTAAATAGATATCTCCTACGGAGAATTTGGGCTCAGATTGTTCAATGTGGTATTCTACGATTCTTTTGTCATGCAAAAGAGCAATTCTATCGCCCGTGGGGGTAGAATTTATGATTAATTCATTACTCACAAGTTTATTTGAGAAGAATGTGTGGCAGAGCTATAAGCCCTTTATAATATACAACAAATTTAACGCCAAAAGCAGGCTCTTTATCGGATGATAAAAGGCCTGTTCTTGCGCTACCTAATTACATTTCCAGTGGAAATTGTAATCAATACACTACTTCTTCTTGTGACGATTTTTACGTAGACGTTTCTTTCTCTTGTGAGTTGAAATCTTATGACGTTTTCTTTTTTTTCCGCAAGGCATACCTTTTAGCGTTTAATGTTTAAATAATTTGTAAAGCTGATTTTCAACTTTATTTTTTTGTTCAGACAATTATTGTCTACACTATTTTTGCAGCATTTCTGCCAGCAATTCTTTAGCGGCTTTTGTTTCTTCAGGGTTCTTGCTTTTCGCAACAACTTCTTTGAGAACTTTTTTAGCCTCTTCTTTTTTATCTAACTGTGCCAAACAAAAACCGAGATTTAATGCGGCCTTGTAATTGGTTGGATCCAGCTTCAATATCTGTGCAAATCTTTCTTGGCCTTTGCCAAATTGATTTGACTTGATCGACAGTATTCCTAAATTAAATAAAGCCGGAATGTACGTTGGCTCCTGTTCAATCACCTCCCTAAGCAGCGTAATGCCTTTCATAGGAGTAGGGGTGTCTACATAGGTCATGGCAAGATTTGTTTTAACCAACAGGTTATTTGGATCTTGCGTCAATGCTTTTTCAAAATAAAATCTTGCCTTTTCTCCCATCAAGCTAGCTTTTTTGGGGTTAATGGCGTAGGCTTGGGCTTCAAAATAAGCTTGGCCGGCTCTTAACACATGATTGATTCCCGGATGTGAATCCGAAAACTGGCCTGCATAAATAGCCGCACTATCATATTTTGAAAACTCCATAAAAGCACGCATCAATTTTTCTAATGCAAGCGATTGGCTTGCCTCAGTTGATGCAGTCTTTAAGGAAGATTTTAAAGTAGCTATCTGTTTTTGTTGGCCTGGGGTCAACGGTTCAGCATGCGTTTCTTCCGTTTTGGACGAATCTATTTCCGTATTTTTACCATTCGCGTCTCGATTGGCACCCCCATTCGCGGTGGATTCCGTTTTTGCACTTACATTTCCCTTCGGTAATTGAGAAATTAGCGCTATTAACCCTAGTCCAATAAATAAAATAATTGCAAGCTTTTTATTCATTTTAATAGACCTTAAAAAAGAATAATCTTTTTATTTAGCAGGGTCAGTGCTCGTTTTTATTTGTTCTACAAAGACCTTAGCTGGTTTAAAGCTAGGTACATAGTGCTCCTCAATCGTGATCGAAGTATTTTTTGAAATATTTCGAGCAATTTTTTTAGCTCTTTTTTTATTGATAAAACTTCCAAACCCACGAACATAAATGTTTTCTTGGTTGGCCAAATTATCTTTTACTACTTGGAAGAAATTTTCTAACGTTTCAGAAACATCTTTTTTGTCAATCCCTGTTTTGCTGGAAATCTCAGCAATTACATCTGCCTTAGTCACGGTAATTAATGCGTTAAATTCAAAATAATTAAATCCTTCTGTTGTAAAAGGGACACAAAAGTAATGCTTTTCTTTAAGAGAGGCAAGTGTTTAGTCGGAATAAAATGATTTTTTTCAATCTTACTACATTATATCAAAAGGTGGAAATCTTGTATCTTTGATTTTTACATGTCAAAGCTTTTGCAACACCCTTTTTCAGAAACGATCATTGCTTGGTATTCCCAAAATGCCCGGGAATTGCCTTGGAGAAAAACGAAAGATCCATACGTGATCTGGTTGTCAGAGATTATCCTCCAACAAACGCGCGTGGCTCAGGGATTACCCTATTTTCATCGACTTTTAGAGGCATTTCCAACCGTTTTAGATTTGGCTAACGCCGATGAAGCTAAATTATTTAGGATATGGCAAGGCTTAGGGTATTACAGTCGGGCTAGAAACTTGCATAAAACAGCAAAATGCATTGCCGAGGCAGGCGGCAAATTTCCTTCTACTTATGTCGAATTAATAAAATTACCTGGAATTGGTCCTTACACGGCTGCAGCCATCGCATCTTTTGCCTTTGATGAACCTAAGCCGGTGGTTGATGGCAATGTCTTTCGAATACTAGCGCGGCATTTTGGCGTGGATGTTGACATTTTACATGCATCCGCAAGAAAAATTTTTACTGATCTCGCTGAGGAGTTGATCCCAAAGGATCAGCCTGCCATTTTCAACCAAGCCATTATGGAGTTTGGTAGCCTACAATGCTCTCCTTCACCTACTTGTCCAACCTGCCCATTACAATTTACTTGTGTTGCATTTTCAGAAAATCGGGTGCAATCGTTGCCCGTAAAATCCAAGAAAAAGAGTCAAAGGGAACGATATTTTGCTTATTTCATTATTGAAAAGGAGGGGAAAATTTTAGTGCGCCAACGAGCATCCAAGGATATTTGGGAGGGGCTTTGGGAGTTTTACTTGGTCGAGTTGCCTCATTTCCAATCATTTGAGGAAATAATTGGCAAAGAAGATATGCTTGCAGAATTAGGTAAGCAAAGTGTCATTACTACTTTGGTTTCTCCGCCAATACATTTATTAAGCCATCAAAAAATATTTTGCCAAGCTTGGCATGTCCAAGTAAATGATCATTTTAAAGTCCTAGAAAATGATCAGTTTCGATGGATAGAGCCTCAGGACTTTACTAATTTGGCAAAACCAGTATTGCTTTTAAATCTAATAACTGATAATTTAGAACTGAAGAATTTGTTTTAACTTAAACAAAATTACCTTTATAGCGGACAAGGTTTTTTGTCTACCTAACTCAAAAAAATCAATATTATGGCAGGTGTAAACAAAGTGATTATTCTAGGAAATTTAGGAGGAGATCCTGAAGTAAGAGCGCTTCCTAGTGGCGTAAAAGTGGCTAATATCAACATTGCTACTTCCGAATCTTATACAGGTAAGGATGGTCAGCGAGTGGAACAAACGGAATGGCACCGAGTAGAATTATGGGATAATTTGGCCACCATCGCTGAGCAATATCTAAAAAAAGGGAATCAAGTTTACATTGAAGGTAAAATTCGTTCTGAGGAATGGCAAGATAAATCGGGGGCTACCATGCGGGGTTATCGCATTCGAGCCACATCCATGAATTTAATTGGCAGTAAGAATGATCGGCCATCAGGCGATTCTCCAGAACCTAGGCCTAAGCCAGAGAGTGTTTCTATAGGCGAATCGGCCAATAATGGAAATGCTTTTCCTCCTATGATGGCAGAAGGCGACGATCTTCCATTTTAAATTTTTATTAAAAAAGGGAATCTGATCAAAACATATTCCCTTTTTTGTAAATTTGTCCCATTAGTACCTAATTCATATGGACCCCGACCCCTATCCCATACCCTTATTATTATTGATCGACCCAGCAGCTAATGCAAGTACCTATTTTCTTGTAGGGGGGATTCTAATCATTTTATTATTACTTTCTGCCTTATTGGCCGGCTCTGAAGTGGCCTTTTTTTCATTAAATGCAGACCAAAGAACGAGTTTAAGAGAAAGTGAAGGGGCCTCAGAAAAGGCCGTGAGCCATCTATTAGAAAGACCTCAGCAACTTTTAGCTACATTATTAATTGCCATTAATTTTGTCAATATCATTTTTATTACCTTGGCAAATTACTTAACCGAATTAGTTTTGGGGCCTCAGTCGATGGGGACACTACTGGTTACTTTATTTTTATTATTTGGGGTCACTTTTATTATTACTTTTTTTGGGGAATTAATTCCTAAAGTATGGGCCCAACAAAATAACCTGAATTTTGCCAGATACACGGCTCCATTAATTCATTTTTTCACGTTCATTTTTTCCCCTTTGTCTAAGGTCTTGTTAGGCTTATCCAGCCTGATTGAGAAAAAAATTAAACGAAAGTCTTATACGCTGACGACCCATGAATTAAATCAAGCGTTGGAAATTACCACGGATGAAAATACGTCCGAAATGGAAAAGGATATCCTTCGTGGGATTTTAAATTTTGGAAATACGTCTGTAAAATCGGTCATGAAAGCGCGTAGGGACATTATGGCTTTAGATACCGACATGGATTTTCATGAACTGATGGACAAGGTCAACAAAAATGGCTATTCTAGAATTCCCGTATACACGGAGACCATCGATAAAATAGATGGTATTTTATACATCAAAGATTTGTTAAAGGATATAGATCAAGATGAAAATTTTAATTGGGTTTCTTTATTGCATCAGCCATTTTTTGTGCCAGAGAATAAAAAAATTGACGACTTGTTGTATGATTTCCAAGAAAAGAGGGTTCACATGGCGATCGTTGTCAATGAATACGGCGAGACAGAAGGTCTAGTAACCATGGAGGATATTATCGAAGAGATTTTAGGAGAGATTAATGATGAATTTGACGACGAGGAAGTAGATTACAAAAAATTAGATGAGCATAATTACATCTTTGAGGCGAAGACTTCCTTAAATGATTTCTCGAAAATATTTGATGTTGACGTGACCCATTTTGAAGATAAGAAGGGGGAAAGTGAAACATTGGGAGGGTTTTTGATCGAATTGTTTGGCCGAATTCCGAATGCCAATGAAGAAATGATTTTCGAACCCTTTATCTTTAAAGTCCAATCGGTGGACACGAGAAGAATTAAAAAGATCAAGGCGACCATAAAAGTAGATAAGCCTTTGATTGAGCTGAATAATCTTGATGATGAAAAATAAGGTATTTTTTTTGTTGAGTTTTTATTTTTTGTTGGTTTCCTGTGATCCTACTCAAACACCTACACCTAACCCTGGTATTACGGATGTAGAATCGAATTATGCTGAATTTGAGGACCGGGGACCTATAGAAAATCCCTCATTAAAGGAAGCTTCTGGCCTCGTGGCAAGTAGAAAGAATGCAGGTTCTTTATGGGCTCATAATGATTCGGGAGATGGAAATAGAATTTTCCTTATCGACAGTTATGGCAAGGGGAAACGGGAATTTAAATTACAAGGGGCAGAAAATCGAGATTGGGAGGATATGGGAATTGTGAGCGAGACAGATGGGTCCGCGACAATTTATCTGGCTGATTTCGGGGATAATAATGCGAATTATTCATCCTACGCTTTGTATTGGTGTAAAGAGCCCATGGTAGACGCGAATACTCCTTTAGCAAATACAATTTCACAGGTTAGTAAATTAACTTTCACTTTATCGGATGGTGCAAGAGACATGGAATGTTTATTGATCGATCAAAAAACCAAAGACGTTTTTATCGTTAGTAAAAGAGAAACCACTAAACGTCTATATAAAATTGCCGCTTCTAGTATTGTTGCCGGAGGAACAGCAAAAGCCGAGTTCATTCGAGAGTTAACCTTTTCAAAACCAATATCCACAGATTCAAGGCTAATAACCGCTGCCTATATTACTGGCGGATCAATTTCCCCAGATAACTCGGAAATATTGGTTAAAAATTATTTAGAAATTTACTATTGGAAAAGAAAGGCTGGAGAAAGTATTTCAGATGCTTTATCACGTACTCCTAAAACAGTGCCCTATAAAATGGAGCCTCAAGGAGAGGCAATCACTTTCGCTTCTGATGGAAATGGGTATTATACCATTTCCGAATTAGATGCGTCCGGACCTGTCCGGCTATATTTTTACAAGAAAAAATAGTTATTCAATCACCATTAGTTTTGCGAAACTAAGTAAGAGCACTTTTTCACCTATTCCTTTTTCGAATATGATGTGAGCTTTTCTCTCTGCTCCATTAATCTCTAGTTTTTTAATGTTTCCAAATCCAAATTTTTGATGTTCCACACGCTGGCCTTCCATCAACTGCATGGCATCTGTTTGCTTAAAATCTGCAGATGGGACGTGCTGGTAATTGGTATTTTGTTGGGGCTTTTGAATCAATTGGGCTGCAGAAGGAGACGTAGATTTTTCCACAAATCCTGTTTTTTGCACGGGTCTAAAAGAGCTTGTGTCTTTTTTCCCTGGGGTCTTCGCCATTTTCAGGTAGGTAGAATCTAATTCATCTAAGAATCTACTCGGCTCACAGCTTTTTAATCGGCCAAACTGATACCTCGATTCCGCATAAGAAATCATCAATTTCTTTTCTGCTCGGGTGATGGCCACATAAAACAACCGCCGTTCTTCTTCTAGGTCAGCTTGACTTTGAAGCATCATTTGGCTTGGGAATAAATCCTCCTCTAGGCCAACTAAAAATACATTTTTAAATTCAAGGCCTTTGGCGGAGTGCACCGTCATGAGGGTTACTTTATCGCGATCATTGGGGTCTTCGTTGGTATCTGCGTTCGTCAACAGCGACACAGACTGCAAGAAAGTACTGAGTGATTTGTCTTCATTTTCTTCTGAGTCGACAAATTGCTTGATGGCATTGAGGAGTTCTTGAACGTTTTGATAGCGGGCAAGTCCTTCTACTGTTTTGTCTTCATACAATTCTCTAACTAAACCTGATGATTTCGCTACGTGGGATGCCACTTCATAGGCATCTTTTTGTTCTACTTCCACTAGTAGTTTAAAGGATTTTATGAGGTTAGCAAAATTTTCGATAGATGCACCCCCTCTGGCCCCTGGATATTGGTTGATGTGGCTAACCACTTCCCACACAGACACTTGATGCTCTGCTGCGGTCACTGAAATTTTAGCGATACTAGTATCGCCGATTCCTCTTTTGGGAAGGTTGATAATTCGCTTGAAAGCTTCTTCGTCGTTTTGATTGACGACAAAACGAAGGTAAGCTAATACATCTTTGATTTCTTTTCTTTGATAAAAAGAAAGGCCGCCAATGATTCGGTAGTTGATGTTTAATCGGCGCAAAGATTCTTCAAAAGACCGGGATTGAGCATTCGTACGATATAAAATTGCAAAATCTGACCATTTGAGTCCATCTTTTTGTCGCCCCTCAAAAATCGTCGAAGCAATAATTCGGCCTTCATCATTATCAGAACCTGCCCGTATAATTTCTATTTGTTCCCCTTCTTCATTGGACGTAAACACATCCTTTTTTAATTGGCTTTTATTTCGCGCAATGATGGAATTGGCTACGGCGACAATCGCTTTGGTGGACCGATAATTTTCTTCCAGCTTGATGGTTTTCAAATCGGAATAATCGCGCTCAAAATTTAGAATATTTTGGATGTCGGCCCCGCGAAATGCGTAAATACTTTGGGCATCGTCGCCTACCACACAGATGTTGCGGTTGACCGCCGCTAATTTTTTGGTAATTAAATATTGGGAAACGTTAGTGTCTTGAAACTCGTCCACCATCACATGTTTAAATTTATGTTGGTATTTATTCAGGACATCCAAATGATCTCGAAAAAGAATATTGGTTTGGTATAATAGGTCATCGAAATCCATGGCATTTGCTTGAAAGCAGCGCAAACAATAGGATTTATATAATTGTCCCATCATGGGAATTTTAGCATATCGATCTTCTTGTTCTACGATGGAGGAGGCCAGGTATTGCTCGGGGCTGATGAGTCGATTTTTTGCGTTTGAGATCCGGTTTAAAACCAGGTTAACTTTATACACTTTATCGTCTAAATTTTGCTCTTTGATGAGCGCCCGAATCAGGGATTTTGAGTCATCTGTATCATAAATGGAGAAGTTGGACGTGTAGCCTAATTTCTCTCCTTCGAAACGCAATATTTTGGCAAATACGGAGTGAAAAGTTCCCATCCAAATATTTTTTGCTTGGCCGCCGATGACCGTTTCGATTCGGTGGCGCATTTCCCCGGCAGCTTTATTGGTAAAAGTTAGGAGTAAAATGGAGAAAGGATCTATGCCTTTTTGGATTAGGTAAGCGGTCCGATACGTAAGTACTCTCGTTTTGCCAGATCCTGCGCCAGCGATGATCATGAGGGGTCCTTCTATATACTCAACAGCTTGTCGTTGGGGCTCATTTAAGCCATCCAAAAAATCCATATTTTCTTTTTTTATCGCGTGTAATTGGGCCACGAAAATACGGAAAAAGGCGCAGATATTCTGCGCCTCTTTACCCTTAATTTTTCAAAATATTATTGGATCGCAACTAAGTCGCGTTTCACTTCAGTTTTGATATTAAATGATTTTGATTGAACTAATTTCTTGCGAGAGTCTAGTACTTCCATTCGATATTTTCCATCTGAAAGGTCAGAGAAGCTAAATAATTTCTGGTTGGAAATTTGCTCATTATAAAGGATATTATTTTCTGTGTCATAAATAATTACGGTGAGAAATGATTTCGGTTCAGCACGAACGAGGAATTTCATTTTACCCACTTGCTCGATATTAACGGGCGAGGTTAATTCTGCAGCGGAGGCGTCAGAAGTGATAGACATGGTGGCAGCCAAAATAAAAGCTGCGATGTGATTTTTGTTAATGAAATTTCTCATAAACGTGTTTTTGTAAAACTTAGGCGGAATTATTTCCGTTTGTTGGCTCAAAACTAGCACGCTAGTATTAGCTACCAATTAAATCCGCAAAAAATTTAAATTTTCCAAGAAAATTCTTCTTTAAAAAATTATATTTCTTTGAATTGTGCAAAAAATTTAATTGAATTTGTGGAAAGCTAATGTGCGATCAAGCAATGAGAATTAAAGAAGAAAAGTTATGTTAACAAATTGTTAATGAACGCAAATCATTTTTAACAATTTGTTAATAGTACACTAACGGTATCATAATGAACGACGATTTTCATTCAGCTAATTTTGTTACAAATATTTTTGAAACAATACACCAATTAATTATACAACATGAATGTCATTATAAAGCATAACCAATATTTGCAACATACCAATTTTATGAAACATTTATTTAAGTGTATCATTTTAGTTCTATTCTTTCCATTTTTCGCTTTTTCACAAATTAGCGTAACTGGAATTGTTAAATCTTCTAAAGAACCGCTCGTAGGAGTAACTGTTTGGTTAAAGAATCCTTCGACGGGAAAAAATCAAGGAGTTGCCACCGATATTGATGGTAAGTTTTCTTTTGCAAATATTGATCAAGGGACTTATACCTTAAGTTCAAGTTATGTCGGTTTTAAAGAATATTTAAATCCGGCTTTTAAAGTTGGTTCAGAACCGGTCGCCATTACCATACTATTAGAGGAAGATAGTAAGGTATTGACCGATGTGGTTGTTAAGTCGATTGCCAAAAAGGAAACAGTTACTGCTTTGTTAAATACTTTGAAATCTAGTTTTATTGTAGCAGATGGTTTATCTATCGAATCGATCAAAAAGACACCAGATAGAAATGTTAGTGATGCTCTAAAGCGTGTTAGTGGTGTAACAATACAAAATGATAAATTTGTTTTAGTTCGTGGTCTAGCTGATCGATATAACTCTGCTTTATTAAACAAGACACAATTGCCTTCGACAGAGCCAGATCGTCGCGCCTTCTCCTTTGATATTATTCCAACGTCTTTAATTGACAACATTATTATTTATAAAGGAGCAACTGCTAATCTTCCTGGTGATTTTGCTGGGGGATTGGTACAAATTACAACGAAAGAAGTGTCGGGAGATTTTGCCTCAGCTTCTTTAGGCGTTAGCTACGGTTCCTTATCTACCTCAAGAGATTTTAAACTAGTTGAAACTGTAGATTTTCCTTCTAATTTCCCCTCCACTAGTGTTTTTCGAACAAGTGGTAATGGAGATAAGCGTGTCTACACTAAGTTAATTACAAATCCTGGTTTTACGGAATCTACGAGTCTTCCTAATATAAATGGAAGCGTGTCATTCGGCTTAAAAAGAAATAATTGGAATGTTTTGTTTAGCTCTACAGCAAGGAATAGTTTTTCTTCCTCAACGACAGAGCGTATCGACTATTTATCCTCTACAGATTTAGCCTATAAGTACAAGGATATTAATTTTTCACAAACGAAATCGTTAAGTGGGTTATTAAATGTAGTTTATTTAGGTACAAATCGTTACAGCTGGAAGACCTTAGCAAATTATCAAACCGAAGACTACTATTTGAATAGAACTGGGGTGAATTATGACAATGTTCAAAATATAATCAGTAATTCTTCTAATGCCATTAATAAAGTGGTCATAAATTCCCAGTTTGATGCAAAAATTAAGACTTGGGATTTTAATATTGGTTATAATTTAATGCTTCGTGATCAACCTGATTACCGTGTTAATCCTATCGCATCTTACCTAAACTCAGGCAATCCATATTTAACGGCTTGGCGTGATTCTTATCGTTTCTGGAGTGCAATGGATGAAAATACAGTGAATGCTGCCATCAATAAGTCATTAGGAGATTTCAAAGTGGGTGCAGGATACTTGAAGAAGTACAGAAGCTTTAAGGCACGTGTATTCCGTTATGAAACTATCGATATGTTAGGCGAAGTGACGAATAATACAGACCGGTATACAGCAGATTTCGATTTAGCAAATGGTTTTGTGATGTATGAAAAAGAAATGGGATTGCTCAAGTTAAATACTGGATTAAGAACAGAGTATAACGTATTTAATATTGGGACGGCAGACTTTAGTGGTCAGAAGTTAAATGTTAAAAGAGATTATCTGGACCTTTTACCATCTTTAAACTTAACCTATGCTGCTACTGAAAAGACTAAGTGGAGAACTTCCCTTAGTAAGACCTTGGCTAGACCAGAGTTTAGAGAGGTAGCTAATTTTGCCTATTATGATTTCGTTCGCAATGCACAAATATTAGGAAATAAAAACATTGAGAAATCAGATATCTATAATGTAGATTTCAAGTGGGAATTATATCCTAAGTCTGGAGAAATATTTGCTGTTGGGGTATTTGGGAAGAAGTTCATCAAACCTATTGAGCAAATTGTAGCCGATGGTTCTGTTCCTTCTAACCTAACTTTAACCTATGCTAATCCTCCATCTGCCATAGTATATGGTTTGGAAATGGAATTTAGGAAGGCCATTAATTCTTGGATAGATCTATACTCCAATATTGCGTTGATTCAATCAGAGGTCGAATTTCAAGGTGTTAAGCGTCAGCTTCAAGGACAATCGAATTATGCCCTTAATGGAGGTTTAAATTTTCACAAAGAAAATAATACAATCAATATAACTTATAACCGAGTGGGTGATCGCATTGCCTCTGTAGGTTTCCAAGGTTATCCTGACATTTTTGAAAACTCAAGAGATGTTTTAGATATTGTTTATCTACGCAAGTTCAGTAAGGGAGAAATTAAGTTAGCGATATCTGATATACTTGCGCAGCCTACAACTCTCTATCAAAATCCTTCCCGCGAATTAATTAAAACAAATAACGAAACGACTGTTTCACTCACTTTAAATTATAATTTCTAACATGAAAAAATTACTATTCATTGTAGCAGCTTTAGCAACATTTAGCTGTTCAAAAGATTTAGGTGGCGAAGTTGCCCCTACTAACGTTCCCACTTCTACTACATTAAGTGGTAACATTACGAAAACCATCACCTTGACTGCGGATAAGGAGTGGACTTTAAAAGGGTATGTTTATGTAACTGATGGCGCTACCGTAATCATTCAGGCTGGGACAGTCATTAAAAGTGATATCAGCGAAAAAGGAGCCCTATGCATTGAAAGAGGTGCTAAAATTCAAGCCGAAGGAACTGCAGCAAAGCCGATTGTCTTTACCTCGGGTAAACCTGCAGGGGAACGTCTCCCAGGAGATTGGGGTGGTATCATCCTTCTAGGTAGAGCGAAGACAAACAGAAGTTCGGAGCCTACAATTGAAGGTGGTATTGGTCGTGCTTACGGTGGAACCAATGATGAAGATGATAGCGGTATTATGCGTTATGTACGTATCGAATATGCAGGAATTGCAGCCTTCGCAGGTTCTGAGATTAATGCTTTAACTCTAGGTGCTGTTGGTAGTAAAACGATCTTAGAGAATATCCAATCTGTTTATGCTAACGATGATGCTTTTGAGTTTTTTGGTGGAACGGTTTCAGCTAAAAATTTGTATGCTTTCGCTACAGCGGATGATGATTTCGATTTTGACTTCGGATTTACTGGTAAGTTAACAAACTGTGTTTCTCGTCGCGATCCTGCTTTCATAGATTCGGGTGATGCTGGCAATGGTATTGAGTGTGATAATGATGGTACTGGATCGTCTGCTACTCCATTTACGCGCCCGGTATTAGATAATATAACTTTATTAGGACCTAATAATGCAGCTGCACTTCCTAATCATAACCTAGCGATGCGTTGGAGACGTGCTACTCAGTTCGAAGTGACTAACTCTACCTTTATCGGTTATATGAAAGGTGGTTTTAGTTTAGAGAGTAATGAGACGGCTCAAGCCTATAAAGATGGCAAATCAATTTTCAAAAACAACAAAATAGGTACTTACACTCCTAATGCTTCTAAAAACTTTGTAAGTGGATCAACTGTTATCACTTCCGCGGACGTTAAAACGAAAGCATTAGCTGAAGGTAATACGGAGATTGAAGCTACTGATGCAGAGATCGCAAAATTAGAAAAGCCTAGCTGGACAACTGGCTGGACTCGTTTTCCAGTAAAAGGTCAATAATTAAACAATATTGGTGTATTATTGATAATGCCGCGGGGGTTTCCTTGCGGCATTTCTGTTTATAATTGTCTGAGTATAGCCATCTTTAATTCTTTGTTATTTTGAACCAGCTTTTTAACTTGATTATTTCAACCTCCTGTAAAAATATAAACTAGATAAACTACTTATCATAAGACCTACAATCCCTAATATCACAATCCAAGTGAAGAATAAAGATGGTAGATTTAAATTAGGCAATATAAAACCCGTGAAAAGCAAGAGCACATTGTAGCCTAAGTATCCGATAGAATCCACAATATACATCAAGAAGCCAATGTTGGCCTTATGTCTAGTAATAGCAATCATTCGCTCAAATACGGAGGTGGTTATCGTCAAGTAGGGCAAATAGATACCAAATCCTGTTAACACAATTAACCAAAACGGATCCAAGTGATTCACCCCCCACACTCCTGCAATAAGCAAAAATAGATAGCCTGTTGCGATGGCTGACATGCTGATAAAAAAGGCAATGTGATTTTTCTTGATTAGAACAAGGCTGCCATTAATGATTAATATTCCCACAGTGACCCAAATTTCCGTTTGGGAATAAATGGAGGCGTTGCCAACAAACCCTAAATATTTCCATATTTCAGGGGCAAAATCAGAGCGAACTCCCCTCAAAAGTGAAGCAAACAAATATAACAAACTAATGCATAGAATTCCAGGCCACAACTCTTTGATCAGCGCAATGCGATCTTGCTGTGTCATAGCTGGCCTTTCTGCACGGTCTTGCTTATCCTGCTCGGTGGGCTTGGGAATTTTTGTCAACATCCACACAAAAAAGACAAAGGGTAAGGTATAGATTAACCCTGCCAACGAAGGCATCCAATGTTCAGCTACCGATATATTTAATAACCAGGTACCTACAGATTTAGAAACGCCATCCGCTAATATAAAGCTGCTTCCCAGCGCCGCTATAAATAATTCGGTGTTTCTTTTGCCTTCCAAGAAGCCTTGAATATACCCAAAAATCATGCCGAGGGGCAATCCATTAACCACTAAAAATATAATACTGTATGGCCTAGGAACTAGTCCAAAACCGACTAAAGCTAATTCTGCGATTAGAATACTGATGAGAATTGCTCGTGTCCTTTTTTCCCATGAAATGCCAGAAACGATGAATATCCCGCACCATTTTGACAACATGTAACCGGCAATTTGAGACGAAATGAGGATTGATTTCCAAGGAATCCCTATCCAAAATTGATCCGTATATAAACCTGCTGTAAAGGGTTTTCTAAATCCATACACACAAAAATAGCAACCAAAGGCTGCCACCATGGACCACAATGGATGGTTAAATACGAGCTTTCCATAAAAATTTATTCGATTATTATTGGCGATCATTTAACAAAAGCCTCCATATACGGAACGTAAAAAGACAAATCCTTTACTTGTAAATTTTCTATTTTGGCTTGATCATCAAAACGTCTCAATTTAACCGCATCCGCATAAAATGGGTTCTTTTCAAATTCGGTACATTCATCTGCCGACATAGGACCTCCTTGCAAACCTAGACTGATGATGGATGGCTCACTTAAAATGTCAAGATATTCTGGCTCCACCGTACATAAATATCTTTTTGCCGCCACGTGCAATCGTACGGGCTCTACTACCTCTGGTGTAAAATATTGTTGGAGAAAGTCATTGGCTAAATTCTCATGTAAATCATCTATCCCATTCTCTGGGGCATCATCAGGTAAATGATGTAATAAATGTCCGATGTCATGTAGAATTCCTGCGACAATAATGCTCTTCTTTTCACCTGCTTCATCGGCAAAATGTGCTGCTTGCAACGCATGTTCCAATTGGCTTACTGCCTCTCCTCCATATTGAGAATCCCCATGGTTTTCAAACAAATGCACTACTTTTTCTATTATCTCAGACATATTATTCAAAATTTTGCTTGTAAATTAGCAAGCATTAGTCTGGGAAAGAAGGGTTCTAAGATTTATTTTTTATTGTTTACGTGCCCTTAACAATTTCGTAAAATGAAAGCAGTTGTCAATGTTCGAAAAGTGATTGAAACCGATGAAAATGCAATCCGAATTTTATTGGATGAACTAGAAAATCGGACTTCAGACCCCTTAGTTTTTCAGCGTATTTTTAAGCATTACTTAAGTAGAGAAAATGCGCTATTTTTTGCTGCTGAAAATGGCCAACAAGAAATCATTGGTTTTATCAGCTGTTTGGGCCAACTGTTATTGCACCACGAAGGATTAGTGTATGAGATTGAGGAATTAATCGTCACTCAAACGTATCAAGGAAAGGGGATAGGTCAGTTATTAATCAACCAAGTTCGAGAAGCATTAAAACCCTTCGATATAAAATCCATTGAAGTTACCTCCAATAAACGCAGAGTAAATGCACATGAATTTTATAAAGCGGTAGGCTTCAAGAATTCGCATGAAAAATTCACTTGTTATTTCTGATACAGTTTTTGAATATATTCAGAAGTAAAGCCAGGACTCGTCGTCATTCCTTTTCCCCCAATTCCATTGATAATGTGAATTACATCATCTACTTGTTTGGTGTAAACTTCCGTATGCGTCCCTTGTAAATAATATCCAGCCCACGTGGCATCCACATTCCAATCAGGTAAATCAATTATTTTTTTAGCTTCATGGAGCATCATTTCATTGATTTCAGACGATATCTCAAATCCAAAGTCAGCTTGTTTATTTGCTTGCACATATTCATGAGAATCTCCCAAAATAATGGAACCATCCTCCGCTTGTTTAAAGAGGATGTGAATGCCTTTGTTTTGCAAATCTTTCTGCTCCTGAGTCGATGTCAATTTAGCGTAGGAAGGACATGAATGAAAGCTTTCGTAGCGGCGAATCGTAAGCCCTGTTAATATATTTGATTTTAGAATGGGCTTTTGAGCAGCCAGCCTTAGCATTTGTAGTTTACTAATTTTCAATTCTGTAGATGGGTAATGTTCAGGCAATAAAAATTGAGTATCTCGACCATTGGCCACAATTACTTTCTCTGCCCAAAAATTTTGATTTGAAGTAGTGAAAACCCGAGCAATGCCTCTTTTTTTCTCAACCCCTACCACTGGACATAAATTTTGGAAATGAAGGTCCATATGTTTAATCATAAACTCCCGAACCCGATGCACCATTATTCTCGGATTTAAGGATGCTTCCTCAGGCAGAAATAAGCCACCCTTGACATAATCCTTTTTAAAGTGTGGATTTGAGTTTTGGCATTCAGTGGCCGAATGTATTTTATTTGAATACCCACGCTCATCAAAAAGTTTCTGAATTTCTTCTAGGAGCGTTAATTCTTGGTCATCGGAAGCTAGGTACCAAGATCCATTTGGAATCAAAGAAATATTGGTTTCACTTTGTAAATCCTTATAAATCTGCAAGGATTTACGGCCGTAATCAAACCACTTATTAAACGATTGTCCTGAAGGAACCGCCTGACCAAAATTCCTAAAACTTGCTTCAAATGGTTGTGAGTCTTTTTCTAACAATAGAACTGTTTTGCCCTTTTTCAGTGCATGATATGCGCTAAAAGTACCGATTACCCCACCGCCAATAACAATTAAATCATATTTTTTCATTTTTTAAATCTTCGATAATTTGGATGAGATCATCTATTTTATTTAACAAGCCATCATTGGGGAATAAGGCTAATTGCTCTCTTGTATGAGTTCCGTTACAAACGCCTAAAGCGAGTCTCACTCCAGCGTTTTTTCCAAAAGCAAGGTCAACAGGTGTGTCGCCTACATTGATGACCTGGGATAGCTGGGTAATCCCAATTTGCTTCATGGCAAATTGAATCATTTTTGGTGACGGCCTTCCTTCGCCTGCTTCATCTGGAGTCACTGAAAGATGAATACCTGATTTATTTCTAAGGTTAATAAAATTCTGATTTAAGGATTGACTCCAACCTAGTTTAGTCAAAATGATGTTGGCTACTGTTCGGTAAAACCCAGTAGTTAAAGCAATGAAAATTCCATTTTTATGTAAATAATCAAAAAGTTCTTGGCATCCCTCTGTTTGAAATATGGGACTTTTTCTATAATGATCTTCCAATATGGTTTTAAAATCTTCAAATGATTTTAATGCTTTTTGCGAAATAGACGTGTCTGAGGCGCCCAGTTGTTCAGCCCACAGCATCGTGAATACTTCTAATTTGGCATAGCCCTGCAAGGCCAAAATCCGTTCATCGCTAGCCCACAATTCATTTTTTATCGCGGCCTCTTTGAAGCATTTCTCAACTTCATGTTGGTCTAGTACCGTGGTGCCAGCCATATCTAGGACGACTAATTTGATAGGATTCATGATTTGTGCGATAATGGATCCTAAAATTAACAAATTCAATCCGCCTATTATGTTACTGAAACATAAAATTATTATTAAGGAAATAAAATTGCATAATTCTAATATTATTTAAAATATTTTATGCGTGATAACATATTGATTATACCAAGGAAACAATTCAGTCACAAAGCGACATTTTTCTTAATCATTTCTTATTTTTTCTTTAAGATGGATAAAGAGTTCTCTCTTTATTTTTGTGAAAATTTTAATAAACTAAAACATTTATGACAAAGAATTTACAAAAGCAGGGATCCAAAATGACTCTTAGAAGGAGTTTTTGGTTCATTTTCACCTTGTGCCAATTGGCCTTCGTGGGTGTTCAAGCCCAAGATCGTTCCATTACTGGGGTGGTCATCGGGAGTGATGATAATGCAGGAATTCCAGGTGTTTCCATTAAGGTTATGGGAACCAATAAGGGAACAAATTCAAGTGCTAATGGACAGTTTACTGTTTCTGCATCAACCAACTCAGTTTTGGAATTTTCCATGATTGGGTATACTAGCAAAACTGTTACTGTAGGAAATCAATCTACGTTAAAGGTTGTGTTGGATGTGGATAATCGCCAATTACAAGAGGTAGTTGTAACTGCCTTGGGTATCAAAAAAGATATTCGCCGTATTGGTGTGGCTATTCAGTCTGTGGATGGTTCAAGTACAATTAAGGCACGTGAGCCAAATGCAATCAATGCATTATCGGGTCGCGTGGCAGGTTTGACTGTGGGTGCTCAACCCGAGTTATTACGTAAGCCAAATATCTCATTACGTGGTAGTTCAACTATCTTATATGTTGTTGATGGTGTACCTATCAACTCAGATACATGGAATATTTCTCCAGATGATATTGAAACGTATTCAGTACTAAAAGGAGCTTCGGCTTCTGCCCTATATGGTTTCCGTGGAAAGAACGGTGCCATTTTAATCACTACGAAACGTGGTTCAGCTGACAAGCGTGGTTTCTCTGTGGAGGTGAACTCCTCTACTCAATTACAATCAGGTTTTTATGCTATCACAGAAGTGCAAGATGAGTACGGTCCTGGTGATCACGGTTCTTATGCGTTTGGTGATGGTAAAGGGGGTGGATTAAATGATGGTGATTATGATGGAGGTTGGGGTCCAAAATTCAATGGCCAATTAATTCCTCAGTATGATTCACCGGTTGACCCGATCACAGGTAAGCGTTCAGGAACTCCTTGGATCGCACGTGGAAAAGATAACTTGAAGCGTTTTTTAGAAACAGGTATTCTTTCTACAAATAACATTTCAGTAGCGGCGACAGGAGATAAATACAATTTGCGTTTTTCTACTTCTCAAATCTATCAAAAGGGTATTGTTCCTAATACCCAATTGAACATGACGAACTTCAACGTAACAGCCGATTACAAATTCTCTAATAAATTGAAATTTGAGTCGAACTTACAATACAATCGCCAATACACACCGAACATTCCAGACGTTAACTACGGTCCTAACTCGATTATTTATAACATCGTTTATTGGGCAGGAGCAGACTGGAACATGGATGATATGAAAAACTACTGGCAAAAAGGTAAAGAAGGTGTTCAACAAATCTATGCGGAATACCAACGTTACAATAACCCTTACTTCATGTCATACGAGTGGTTACGTTCTCATTACAAAACTGATGTCATTGGTCAAGCATCTTTACGTTATACATTTAACGAGAACTTGAATTTATTAGCACGTACGCAAGTAACAACTTGGGATATGGTGCGTACAGAGAAATTCCCTTACTCTGCAGGTACGTATGGTCGTGATGAGCGTCGTGGTGACTACCGCGAAGATCGCCGCTCTCTATTTGAGAATAATACAGAATTATTATTAACGTTTGATAAGGATTTGTTACCAGGCTTTAATACAAAAATTAACGCGGGTGCATCTCAGCGTGTTTTTCAATACAAGTCGATCTTTGCTTCTACAAACTATTTGAACGTTCCAGGTTTATATAACTTCTCGAACTCAGCCAACCCGGTTCAAGTTGGTAATTTTGGTTCTGACATGAATGTTCTTTCAGCATATTACTCGGCAGATTTTTCTTACAAGAAATTTTTAACGGTATTTGCTACAGGTAGATTGGATAAATTGTCAACATTGCCAGCGGGTAAAAATTCGTTCTTCTACCCTTCATTTGGAGCCGTTTCTGTAATTTCTGATTATATAGATTTGCCTGAAACGATATCTTTCTTGAAATTCCGAGGATCATATGCTAATGTGAAAGATGGTTTAACTTCATCGACCATTGATAACCGCGTAGGAACTTACTCTGGAGAAAACTATAGCTCTCCTTACGATGGTCCATCTTACCAAAACAATACGGTTTACTCAACTGGTTTCTTCTACAATAACCAAACAGGTGCAACGTATGGAAACGAATTGAGCAATCCGAACTTGAATCCATCAGAGACTTCTCAAACGGAATTCGGTATGGACTTACGTTTATTCAAAAACCGTATTGCAATAGACGCTGCATATTTTATCTCAAATGACGGTCCTTCCATCTTTGCTTTACCGATATCATCTACTTCAGGATATACATCTGCTTTAGTGAATGGTATTAAAACACAGAAGAAGGGTTATGAGATTTCAATAACAGGTACTCCGATTCAGACAGCTGATTTTAACTGGGATGTGATAGCAAATTACTCAACATTTGAGGAGCGCTTAACAGACATCTATCCGGGCATCACGAATTTAAATACATTTATAAAAGTGGGTGACCGTTTGGATAAATTATACGGATCTGCATTCCTTCGTACACAAGATGGTAAAATGATCAACAATTCAGGAGGTATTCCACTAAATGTTTCTGGAGCTCAATCTCAATATTTGGGGAACAGAAATCCAGATTTCGTGTTTGGTTTGAATAACAAGTTTAGATATAAAAACTATAGCTTGAGCGTTTTATTTGATGGTAGAATTGGTGGTGTGATCACAAACTACACGCAAAGACAAACTTACCGTGGTGGTCGTCACATCGGAACGACACAAGGGATTTTTGCTGCGGCGCGTCCTCAAGACGCTTTGGGAGTTAAAGCATTCGTAGGTCAAGGTGTAGTTGTTTCAAATGGCGTTGCAATCAAGCTAGATGCCAATGGAAAAATCACAAACTATTCTGAATTGCAATTCGCTCCTAATACAAACAAGACTTTTGTTCAGGATTATATAGGTCGTTACTACGGCACCGATGAAGGTAATTTAATGAGCCGTTCATTTGGATTTGTAAGAGAAGTTGTTTTCGGTGTTAACCTTCCTGCTAAGTGGTTTGGTAAATCAATATCAGGTGCTACAGTCTCTTTGGTAGGTCGTAACTTATTATACTTCGCAGAGAAGAAAGATATAGACTTATCTCAGTATATCACAGAAGGGAACTCAGGTTCGCAAACGCCTTCAGTTAGAAGTTACGGTGTTAACTTAAACTTCACATTCTAATATATTTCATTTTATAAATGATTCAAGCAATGAAAATCAAAAATATAATTTTAGGCATGTTGAGCTTCTCTATAATTGCATTAAGCAGTTGCGAGAAGACCTTCGACCAGTTGGAGAAAGACTCTAACCGTGCGGTACAAGTTCCTGCATCATTAGTGTTGCAGTCGATCGAATTAAACGTGATTAATGACAATGGTCGTCCATTCTCTGCGGAGATGCGTTACAATCAGTATTATTGCTCTAATTATAATTATTATGCAAATAATGAGTATAATTTAGGCCAAATGCCCAACCAATATACGACGTTGAAAAATGTCGTAAAAATGGAAGAGGAAGCTAAAAAATTAGGTTTAGCTGACGTGAATGGATATTCTGCTTTAGGAAAATTCTTCCGTGCGTATTTCTTCGATCAAATGTCGAAGCGTGTGGGCGATTTGCCTATGACAGAGGCATTAAAAGGGATCGAAAATACTGCACCTAAATACGATTCACAAAAAGTTATCTACACGCAAATCTTAAAGTGGTTAGATGATGCGAATAGTGATATGACAGCTTTGGCTGCCAAAGGAGAGACTATCTCAGGTGACTTCTATTTCAATGGGGATTTGAAAAAGTGGCAAAAAGTGGTTAACGCTTATCGTCTGCGTGTTTTGATTACGTTATCAAAGAAAGATACAGATGCTGAATTAGGTGTTAAAGCTAAATTTGCTGAGATGATCGGTAACCCGACGAAATACCCAATGTTGTCTTCGAATGGAGAGTCATTGCAATTTGTGTGGAATAACTTCAACAAATATCCATCGAATCCAGATAACTTCGGTTTTGATGCAACGCGTCAAAACATGGCTTCTACGTATGTAGGATTTTTATCTAAGACGCAGGATCCACGTGTGATGGCTACTTGCGAGCCTGCGGGTGCTGATTTGAAGGCAGGTAAATTAGCTTCAGACTTTACGGCTTACCGTGGAGCAGGTTCAGGAGATAATATTGATGACATGGCGAAAAATGCCGGTATTTCAAACGGTGCGGGATTTGCTCCAGGTATCTATTCTTTCCAAAACCGTGCCCGTTACTACCAAACGTATACAGGTGAAAATACATTCATTGTGGGTTATCCTGAATTATGTTTCAACATCGCTGAAGGATATGCACGCGGATGGGCTACGGGTTCAGCGGAAGATTGGTACGTTAAAGGTATCAAGGCTTCTCAGGCGTTCTACGGTATCGCGGAAGGAGCAAATACGATGACATATTCGAAGTCTGGTGCTCGTGATGCTGCTGATTTAGTTAAGTACACCGTGAACTTCAATTTCGACACGTTCTATGCACAATCAACTGTAAAATATGATGCAGCCTCAGCCATTGAGAAAATCGTTTCTCAAAAATATGCAGCCTTCTTCATGAACTCAGGTATGGAGGCATACTTCAACTGGAGAAGAACTGGATTTCCAGCTTTCTCTACCGGAGCAGGTAACGGAAATTTTAATCGCATCGCTTTGCGTTGGATCTATCCAGCGACAGAAAGAACGTCTAACGCAACTAATTATACCGCTGCAATTACTAGCCAATATGCAGGGAAAGATGACATTAACGACCAAATGTGGTTGATTAAATAATAGTATTTCATAAAAATGGTTTTTTTAAAGGGATAGAGATTTTTTCTATCCCTTTTTTATTTTCTTAGTTATTAACTAATTCTGGAAATGTCATTCGGATAGGCTTCTCCTTGATTTTCATTGGCAGCTTGTGGAGCATTTTGTTCGTCGTCTAACTTAGTAGAATTTTTCTAGGAGTATGGTGTTCTGATTTTGCTTTTAATGTATTTACTCGCTTGAATAGTCATCAAAATTACTTTTCAATTACATATTATTTAATATTAACATAAATTTAATTTTTCGGTAATTATTAGATTATTTACCCAAATTATTTTTGATCTTAAACAAAAAAATATGATCAAAAATCTACTTTTATTTTTTGCTTTCTTTGCCTTTTGCCACGTATCCGTTGCACAAAATGGCAAGTTAATTGGTCAGATTACTGACAATCAAGGGCTTTCGATGCCTGGCGCCACGGTCAAATTGAGTGGCGATTTGACGAAATCACAAGTTTCGGATCAATCGGGAAAATTCGTTTTTAACTCGTTGAAAAAGGGTTCTTACACTGTTACAATCAGTTACATTGGTTATGAGACAGTAAATCAAAAACTAGATGTGGATGCTGGTGTAAAAGAACTACGTTTTGTTTTGGAAGAGAAAGCGCTCGAAGGGATAGAGATTATTGTTCTTGGAGATAGATTAAAGGGGCAAGCAAAGGCTATTAACCAACAAAGAAATAATGGTAACATTACGAATGTAGTTTCCTCCGATCAGATTGGAAGGTTCCCAGATGCAAATATTGGTGATGCCATGAAGCGTATCCCTGGAATAACGATGCAGAATGATCAAGGTGAAGCGCGTAATATCATTATTAGAGGAATGGCTGCTGGATTAAATTCAGTTACGCTGAATGGAGAAAGAATTCCATCCGCTGAGGGTGATAATAGAAATGTTCAGATGGATTTAATTCCTTCTGACATGGTTCAAACTATCGAGGTTCACAAAGCGGTATTACCAAACATGGATGCTGATGCGATTGGTGGTTCAGTCAACTTAATTACAAGAACTGCTCCTAATGCATTACGGGTTTCTGGAACATTGGGTGGTGGGGTTAATTTCTTAACCAATAAACCAATAACAAACCTATCATTTGTTGTTGGAAATAGAATATTTAACGATAAACTAGGTTTTGTATTTTCAGGATCTTATAACGACCATATTTTTGGTTCAGATAATTTTGAGGGAGTATGGGCACAGACAAAAAACCCAGCATATCCAGTCGTTTTAACTGGTTTTGATTTAAGAAAATATGATGTGCAGCGTGTACGTAGAAGTAGTTCATTGGCATTAGATTATCAGTTGGCCAAAGGGCATACGATTTTTTTAAATGCCATGTACAATTGGAGAGACGATCGCGAGAATAGATACCGTTTTCGTGTGGACAGATTAAATACGCCTGTTGAGGCAACTTCATTTAAAGATATTTCAAAGAATTTGTATCAAATCCGAGGTCGTGTAGCTATTCAGACAAAAGGAGGTATTGATAACGATAGAAATCAAAATACACGTTTAGAGGACCAAAGAGTAGCTAATGTAACTTTATCAGGAGAAGACTTTTTTGGTAAATTAAAAATGAATTGGTCAGGTACCTATGCCTACGCTCAAGAAGATAGACCCAATGAAAGATATATTACGCACCGAGGTAATGCTGATGTGCGTGTAGATACGCGCGATCCATTTAAGTATGTTGTAAATTTAGTCGATAAAAATAGTGCCAATGCATTAGCACTTAATCAAATTTATGAGTCAAATAATTTTACCACTGAAAGTGATTTGAATGCAAAAGTAGATTTCGAATTGCCTTTAGCAAATAAAGATAACGTTATTAAATTTGGCGGTAGAGTTCGAAATAAGAGTAAGGAACGAATTAATACCTACGATATCTATGCGCCTATCGCAAATTTAGGAGCTACTGGAAATACGTTTGGTCAATTGCCTCTTTCAAATCAAGATGAACGTATTTTCTTAAATGGTCCACAGTATGTGCCTGGAGCTTTTGTAAAAAATGATTATTTAGGTAATTTGGATTTTTACAATTCCTCACGTTTCAAAAAAACGGATGCACTTGCAGAGTATATTACTTCCAACTATGAGGCAGGTGAGACAATAACAGCTGGTTATGCCATGGCTGATTTAAAACTTTCTTCCAAATTGTCATCAACGTTTGGACTTAGAATGGAAAACACCTCAATTTTATATAACGGATATAGTTTTGATAACGTTAAAGGAAAAGCAAGTAAAACTGCGGATGTCTCTCAATCTTATTTAAATATTTTACCAAGTGCTCATTTTAAATATGATCTGTCTGAAAGCTCGATTTTGAGAGCGGCTTGGACTAATACCCTTGCTCGTCCAGCTTATTACAGCTTAGTTCCTTTTGTAAATTACAGCCCGGACAATCAAGTTTTAACTAGAGGTAATCCTAATCTTGAAGCTACCAAAGCGATGAATTTCGATTTGATGTTTGAAAATTATTTTGAGTCGATTGGTTTGGTTTCAGCAGGCGTATTCCAGAAAAATGTAAAGGATTTTATTTATGATAAAACTTCTTTGAACGTTACAGATCCTATGTATGGTCAATTAGTAAGTTCCACAAGACCTGAAAATGGTGGTACGGCTGATGTTAGCGGGTTTGAAACTTCTTTTCAGAGACAGCTTGACTTTTTGCCAGGAATCTGGAAAGGCTTGGGAGTGTATGCAAACTACACCTACACAAATTCTACGACAACCGGAATTGAAGGGAGAGAAAATGATAAATTAGCTCTTCCTGGAACAGCAAATCACATGTTTAACAGTTCGCTATCATTTGAAACTAAGAAGTTGGTTGTGCGAGTTTCACTAAATATGACGAGTGATTACGTTGATGCCATTGGTGGAGATGCATTTAGCGATATTTTTTATGATAAACAGACATTTTTGGATGTAAATGCATCTTATGCATTCAACAAAAATCTTCGCGTATATTTCGAAGCTAATAATCTTACTAACCAACCATTGCGTTATTATCAAGGAGTTAGAGAAAGAACATTCCAAGAAGAAATGTATAATTCAAGAATTGGTTTTGGAATAAAATATGATCTCTTTGGTAAAAAGTAACAAATAGATTTTCTTATTAAACGTTTGCTATTTTTATAGCAAACGTTTTTTTATTTTTACACCCTATGAAATTTCGCTTTGTTATTTTATTGTTGGCATGTCTGCTAAATATCCACTTTAGTAGTATTTCGCAAGAACGTACCTCTAAAATTCCTACGATAGAAGTTTTCCCTGAGTTTAAAAGTGATACGGTGAGCTTTGATACAGATGATCCAGCTATTTATTATAATCGAAAAAATCCTGCTAAAAGCTTAATCATGGGTACTGATAAGGGGGGGAAGAGTGGCCAGGGAGGAATTTATGTGTTTGATCTTTTTGGCAAAAATATTGAGAGTAAAAATCTGCTTGGTATTAATCGCCCTAACAATATTGATGTAGCTTATGGGTTTTTAGGAAAAGGTAAAAGTAAAATTGATATTGCTGTATGTACCGAACGAAACACGAATAAAATTCGTGTCATAAAGTTGCCCGAAATGCAATTGATAGATGGAGGTGGTATAGATGTTTTTCAAGACGAAATTCAGCGTTCTCCCATGGGAATTGCATTATTCACGGACGCAAAGACAAATAAAATTTATGCGATAGTAAGTCGAAAAGATGGTCCTTTGCAAGGGTATTTATTTCAGTATTTACTACAAGTAGGTGATTCGGGAATTGTTACCGGTAAGCTAGTTAGGAAGTTTGGTCAATATTCGGGTTTGAAAGAAATTGAATCCATTGCGGTAGATAATGAATTAGGTTTCGTTTACTATTCTGATGAAACTGTAGGTGTTCGAAAGTATTACGCTCATCCGGATAGTTCGGGGCGTGAATTAGCTTTGTTTGCCAAAACTGGCTTCACAGAAGACCATGAAGGCATTTCAATTTACAAAACCTCAGCAAAAAAAGGTTTCATTTTAGTTTCGGATCAACAAGCTAATCAATTTCACGTTTTTAGGAGGGAGGGCGAGTCAGTTGATAAGCATAAGCATGTATTGATTAAGATTATAAAGGCACAAACTAACGAGAGTGATGGTAGTGAAATCACAAGTTATAAACTTAACAGAAGATTTAGATATGGTTTGTTTGTGGCTATGTCAAATAACAAGACATTTCACTTTTATTCTGTCAAGAATTTTTTTGATGAAGAATTATAATGAATTGTCTAAGAATTGTGCTCATGATGAGGTTGGGTTATTGTACTTTTGGTTAATTTAACCATAGTAATTTGTCCATTATTGAAAAGCTAATTGTAAGCCTTTGCACTCGAGTAGAAAGGATTTTAACGGGATAAGGATCGATTTGTTTCAAGAGAATTTTTGCAATTACCCACAACTGACGCATTCATCATAGTCAAATTCCATAGATTTTTCTTGATTAAACTGATTGCCGTTCCGTATATATAGTTGGAGTAATCTCGCCCTGGTCAAGCTTACATAAGAAATGCCGGATGACACAAATCCGAATGAATTTAGGATGGCTTGCATGCCTAGATTATCCGTTCTAGTGGTTGAAAATAAATCCTCCTTATCAAATTTATATATCAACTCCGAGCATAGGATGGAAGCTATTTTTTGGTTTCTATACGGGGATTCAACAAACACATACCCAAGTTCAAATGTGTACTTGGATGGATTAAAATCAACCAGTGCTTTGTCAAAAATATCGGTGATGTAATCAGATTCCGGCATCTTAATGCTGGTCGTGGCAATGATACTATCTCCATCTTTAAAATAGGCGGTTAATGCGGAGGAATAAAGCCGACTTTCTACTAAACTAGCATTCGCCTCATTGCCTTTTATAATGAGCCCCTTAATCTCAACTTGATCTTTTTCTGCCAATTCTCGGTAGGTACCGAAATGTAATTCCATGAAGTAAAATTTTTAGCAAACATAAGGTCCTTTCATAAGTTTTTGAATACAGAATTGTGAAATTAAAGTGAATAATGAGTTAAGAGTTCTGATTTAGATACTTAACAAATATCGACAATATTATATTTCAATTATTGTACAATTATGCTTTGGTTATATTACAAAATATTCTAGTTGTATGTATTATTATTGCTCTTATAAAAGTTTTAAATCAATTTTTAATTTTTTTAAAATTAAAAATTTGCGTGTGTTTTAAAATAAAACAGAAATATAAATTATTGTGTCCTATATTTTTTTTTTGAGCCTAATTACTTAGAATGAGTGTGCCAATTTATATTACATTTAACCGTTAATTACCTAACTACTAAATGAAATTCCAATGAAGTATATTAGAATTAGAAAAGTGGGATTTCGAAATTACCAAGATGGGTTTGAATTTATAAAATATGCGAGGTGCGAAAATGTCTCTTTTGAATATGCGGAAGAAAAAGAGTTACTCATAATCAAATTTAATTTGCAAGAAACCAAAGAGGTTACCCTTGAGAATAAATTGATCAGCCATGACTATAAAACGTTCATGAAAAAGTGGAAACTGTTTTTATTGAACGAAGATTATTTTTTTGACCTAGCCGATTTTAGTAGAAAATAACCGAATCTTATGATGGCAAAAATAATATCGATCGCAAACCAAAAAGGGGGCGTGGGCAAAACCACCACCGCGATAAATTTGGCATATAGCTTAGCCACTTTAGGAAAAAAAGTATTAATTATTGATATCGATCCACAGGCCAACAGTACTTCTGGTTTGGGCCTTGATCCAAGCGCTTGCGAATACACGATTTATGATATCTTATTAAGTAGAATTCAAATCAAAAGTGCCATTGTCTCTTCATTGTTTGAAAATCTTGATTTAATTCCAGCCGATATCAATTTAGTCGGCGCTGAAATAGAACTCATTCATTCGATTAGTCGGGAAACTATTCTGAAAGAGCACCTAGAAAGTATTCGTGGTCATTATGAGTACATTTTTTTGGATTGTTCTCCTTCCCTAGGCTTGTTGACCATCAACAGCCTAACCGCTTCAGACACCGTAATCATTCCTGTTCAATGTGAATATTTTGCCCTCGAGGGATTGGGGAAATTAATGAATACCATTAAAATTATCCAAACAAGGTTGAATACTAATCTGAATATTGAAGGGATTTTACTGACTATGTTTGACACTCGGTTAAACTTATCGAACCAAGTTGTTTCGGAGATCTGCAAACATTTTAAAAATTTAGTTTTTGACACCATCATTCCACGCAATATTCGATTAAGCGAATCTCCAAGTTTTGGAATTCCAGTCATGTTACATGACCCTTTAAGCATTGGATCTAAAAGTTACATTAACTTGGCTAACGAGATTTTAAAAAGGGCAGAAGTTAAAGTTTAGCCTCATGTATAGGCGAGGAGCAATAATTAATCGGTTCTTTAGGTGATATGGTTTGATTCTTGCCAACCTAAATTAACAAATCATTTTCTTATTGTTAGCAAATATTAATCCATTTGTTATATAATCATTAAATGAATTTTAACACGCTAATCTTATCTGGATGGTCGCTAAATTTATGATAATCATTTGGGTATTTTATGTTAGGCAAAAAGAAAATTTTATTTTTAACTGGGTCCATTAATCAGACGATCCAAATGCATTCCATTTCAAAATTTTTGCCGCAATTCGATTGTTATTTCAGCCAATTTTTTTCAGAAAATATTTTTATTTCAAAAGCTATTGAGTGGGGTGTTTTGGATACCACGATCATGGGAAATCCATTAAGGAAAAGAGCGGAGGAGTATATTCAAAAAAATCAGTTACCTAATGATTATAAGGCTAAATTAAACACTTATGACTTAGTTGTTTTTTGTTCCGATATGCTTTTCCCGAAAAAGTTTATAAACACAAAAACTATTTGGGTACAAGAAGGAATGATTGATCCATATACTCTGCTAAGTGCTTTTATTCAAAAAACAGGCATTCCGCGATATTGGAGTTTTGGAACTTCATTAAATGGGACTTCGAATCTTTGTGATGTGTATTGTGCCGCATCCGAAGGATATAAGAAATATTTTATTGAAAAGGGTACGGATGAAAATAAAATCACCGTGACGGGCATTCCCAATTACGATCATTTAATTCAATATATCCAAAATGACTTTGAGCACCGGGGCTATGTGATGGTTGCCACCACGGATATGCGGGAGACGTATCGATATGAAAATCGCCCCAAATTTTTACAAAAATGTGTTGAAATAGCGGCAGGTAGAAAAATGCTTTTCAAGTTACATCCCAACGAAAAAAAGGATCGAGCTATTCGAGAAATAAAAGAGAATTGCCCTGAAGATACGTTGATTTATACCGAGGGGCCGACGAACGATATGATTGCCAACTGTGAAGAATTAATTACCCAGTACTCCACCGTTGTTTATACCGGAATTGCCTTAGGGAAAAAAGTACATTCGTTCTTTGACCTTGCTGATTTATTGGAAAAAATGCCGATTCAAAATGGGGGAGAATCCGCCCAAAGGATCGCTAAAATTTGTGAGACTTACCTAGAATTTACAGGTTCAAAAGAAGCGTTTTTACATCAATTGCCCTCAAACATTCAAAAGGACACCTATGTCTAATCCATTACTTATTTTGGTTCAGGCACGCATGAATTCTTCGCGTTTTCCTGGGAAAATAATGAAAGAGGTATTGGGAATTCCTTTGTTGGTACACCAACTAAATCGCATTGCTAGAATTAAAACAATAGCTAAAATAGTGGTGATCACATCAGACCAACCATCAGATGATATTATTGAATCGACTTCTTTAAAATATGGATATGAAGTTTTTAGAGGCTCATTACTAGATTTATTAGATCGGCATTATCAGGCGGCTGTTTTTTATCAAGCTTCCACCATTGTCAAAATACCGTCTGATTGCCCACTGATTGACACAGCTGTTATCGACCGAGTTCTAAGCTTTTACCTAAAAAATGAGCAATCATTTGATTTCGTAAGTAACCTTCACCCCGCTTCTTATCCCGATGGAAATGATGTGGAAATCATGTCGTTTAACGCTTTAGAAAGAGCTTGGAAAGAAGCAGTCAGGCCATTGGAACGTGAGCATACGACACCTTATTTTTGGGAAAATCCAGACCTTTTTTCGATAGGTAATGTAGTTTGGGAAACCGGATTTACCTATGATATGTCTCATCGATTTACCTTAGATTATCCAGAAGATTACGAATTTATAAACAAAGTGTACGAAAAATTATATCCAATAAATCCCCGATTTACGTTAAAGGATATCTTGGATCTACTTGTTTTTGAACCAGAGATTTTTCAAATCAATCAATCCCTCGCAGGTGTCAATTGGTATCGAAATCATTTAGAAGAATTAAAAACCATTCTGCCCAGTCAAACCAATTTATTATGATGAATGAAGAAAAATTAGTAAAGCTTCAACAGTTTGCAAAACGCGTGAGAAATCACATCGTTCCTATGGCATCGGATGGCGGCTGTTTTTTAGGTGCCTCACTTTCGGCTGTTGATCTACTTACTTATTTATATGTAGATCACTTAAATCTGCATAAAGGAAATTTGAAAGATGAAAATAGAGATTATCTGTTTTTATCTAAAGGGCATGATGTACCCGCTTTATATGGAATATTTGCAGAGCTTGGTTGGATTGAAGCAGATCGATTAAAAAATCATTTGTCCACAGAAGATCATATTTATTGGCATCCCAATCGCAACATTCCGGGAGTAGAATTTCATTCAGGATCTTTAGGCCAATTACCTTCAGTGTCTATCGGTGTTGCGATGGATATCATCATTCGCGGAGGAGAAAATCGGGTTTATTGTGTCATGGGTGATGGGGAGCTGAACGAGGGTTCTTGTTGGGAAGCTTTTTTAGTCGCCAACGCATATAAACTGGACAACTTAACTTTTATCATTGACCGAAATAATTTCCAAGCCAACATGGCCACGGAAGACTTAATTCCACTCGAGTCTTTAGTAGAAAAATTTGAGTCTTTTGGAATGATGACACAACGAATTGATGGGCATGATTTCATGGCTTTAGAAAAAGCATTCTCCAACATTAAGGGGCAAACGGGTGCACAAGTAATTATCTGTGACACGGTCCGTGGAAAGGGATTGCCATCTATTGAAGCGCGAGCAGATCGTTGGTTTTGTAATTTTTCACAACCTGAAATACAGGAATTATTAGTGGAATTAAATGATGGGTTTGGGGCCAATTTAGTGGCGGAAACATTGGTTGTACGATAAATAATTAGATGATGACTTACGAAAAATTATTAGAAAAAACAGCCCTGGAGGATGATCGATTTATTGTCATGACGGCAGAAAATAGAGCTTTGGTTCGCAATTTGCCAACGTCCTTAGGCAATCGATTTATAGATACAGGAATTACTGAGCAAACAATGTTAGGAGCTGCTGCAGGTTTAGCTTTGCGTGGTAGAAAGCCCGTAGTTCATGCGTTGTCCGCTTTTCTAACCATGAGAGCTTTTGAGTTTACAAGGACTTCCGTGGGGATTGCCAATTTACCTGTCAAATTAAGCAGTTTTATTCCTGGAGTTTTATCGGACGGCAACGGACCTACGCACCAAGCGATTGAGGATATATCCATTATGCGAGGAATTCCAGGCATGGAGGTTTTTGCTCCTGCAGATGAAGAGGATTTGGTTGCGATGTTGCCTCAGATATGGGCCACCGAAAACCCAAGCTATGTCCGAATTAATACTCGGCCAGCAATTCTGAAGCATAAACCTTATGTTTTCGGAAAGGCTGAACATATATTTGAGGGGAAAGATTGTACGATTTTAACCTACGGGTTTATGCTGGAGGAAAGTGTTAAGGCGCACCAATTATTAAGTGATATTGGCTATCAAGTAGGCTTAGTAAATCTTAGAAATTTAAAGCCCTTCGACGGGGATTTAATTTCAAAATTGGCCACTCAAACTTCCTGTTTTATTACCATCGAAGACCATTTTTTAACCGGAGGATTGTTCAGCATTTTAGCGGAATATTTGGTCAAGAACCAAATTCTCATTCCTACTCATTCGATTGCTTTTGAGGATCGCTGGTTTAAGCCAGGCCGACTCACCGAAGTGCTTATTCATGAAGGATTAGACGCTAAAAGTTTAGTCGAAAAAATACAAAAATTCATTCAAAAATAATTTGTCCTATGCCTAATTCTGTTCAATTCAATGAAGCTTTACCTAACATTTCTAAATCACTTGAAATGTATCAAAGAGGCTTGCAAGTTCAATCACCCATTACGCAAACGTTGGCCAAAGGACCAGGACAATTTTCTAAAGGTGTTGCACCCGTCTATTTGCAAAAAGGCAAAGGCGCGCGCGTTTGGGATGTTGACGGGAATGAATACATCGATTTCAATATGGGGATCGGTCCATTGTCCCTGGGGTATTGCATTCCGGAAATTGACGATGCGATTCAAGCCCAATTAAAAGATGGGATTACGTTTTCATTAATGCACCCATTAGAGGTGGAATTAGCTGAAATACTGAATGGAATTATTCCAAACGCGGAAGTGGTTAAGTACAGTAAAACGGGTGCCGATGTAACCTCTGCTGCGGTACGAATTGCTAGAGCTTATACGGGGCGAGATAAAGTTTTTTGTTGCGGTTATCACGGTTGGCACGATTGGTATATCGGAATCACATCTCGCAGTGGCGGTATCCCTGAAGGCATAAAAAATTTAAGTTTTACCTTTCCATTTAATGACATTGAATCGATTAAAAATGCCTTAGATGAAACGGTTGCTTGCGTTATTTTGGAGCCCTTTATTTTTGAAAAACCACAAAACAATTTCCTTCAAGAATTAGCAGAAATTTGTAAGGCAAATGGGACCTTATTAATCTTTGACGAAATGTGGACAGGTTTCAGAATAGCCCTGGGAGGTGCTCAAGAATATTTTGGCGTAAAGGCAGATTTAGCTACTTTTTCAAAAGCCTGTGCGAATGGTATGCCATTAGCTATTTTAACTGGAAGGAAAGATGTGATGTCGCTTTTTGAAAAAGACGTTTTTTCTTATACAACTTTTGGCGGAGAGGCCTTATCCTTAGCTGCCTGCAAAGCGACGATTGAATACATGCAAAAACATGATGTGATCGCGGCGCTAAATAGCAAAGGGGAATGGATTCAAAATGAATATAATAAGTTGGCTTCCTACTTAGGTATGTCAGAAATAACGTCATGTGTCGGGTATCCTTGTCGGTCTATGCTCACGTACCAAGCAGAGGGTCAAAACCCCTTAGCATTAAAAACGTTTATGCAACAAGAGCTTTTGCAAAAAGGTATTCTTTGGGGTGGATTTCATAACATCTCTTATAGCCACTCAAAAGAAGATTTAGAATATACCATCAAAGCTTATGCTGAGATTTTACCTAGACTTAAACTAGCGATTGAAAATAATCAAGTTGAATCGTTGTTGAAAGGCGAATTGCTAGAAGCGGTGTTTAGAAAAATCAATGAACACAACATTCAACCAAAAAATGCATAGTCAAGACATGTTTAATTTATCAGGCAAAGTAGCGTTAGTTACCGGCGCGTTAGGGCTCATTGGAAAGGAACACTGTAAGGCTTTGGCCGAAGCAGGTGCCACTGTAATTGTGGCCGATTTGTCCATTGCGGATTGTGTCGATTTTGCATCCACTTTAGGGAATCATTCTAAGGGCATTGCCCTTGAAATTACGGTTGAAAGTGAAGTTGAAAAATGTGCGGATTGGGTAGAAAAGGAATATGACCGATTGGATATTTTGGTCAATAATGCGGCCATCAATGATCATTTTCAGACTTCATCGGACTTGTTGAGTTTATCTTCATTTGAAAATTATCCGGTAGATATGTTTCAAAAATCATGGGAGGTAAATGTGAAAGGACTGTTCTTATGTTCTCAAAAGTTTGGGAAAATCATGTTGAAAAATAAGCAAGGAAGCATCATAAATATTGCTTCTACTTACGGGGTGGTGGGGCCAGATCAATCGTTGTATAAGGATGAAAATGGCCAACAATTATTTTTTAAAACACCGGCATACCCAACGACCAAGGGGGCTGTAATTAATTTCACCAGATACTTAGCAGCCTATTGGGGCGAGCAGGGTATCCGAGTAAATACGCTTTCTCCTGGTGGTGTGGAAAATGGACAAACCGATTTTTTTATGCAACAATATTCGGCTAAAACACTTTTAAAACGAATGGCTAAACCAGATGATTATGCAGGGGCTTTAGTGTTTTTAGCGAGTGATGCGTCAAGCTATATGACAGGAGCAAATTTGGTCGTCGACGGAGGATTTACAACAATTTAAGATGGAAGATTTAAAGCTAAAACTGGCTAAAATAAAATGGGTATTGACTGATTGCGATGGAGTCCTTACCGATGGTGGAGTATATTACGGTGAAGAAGGAGAATATCTAAAAAAGTTTAATATTCGAGACGGAATGGGAGTGGAACGATTGAGGACTTTAGTTCAGGTACCAACAGGAATTATTACTGGGGAATCTTCTCCATCTGTGGTTAAAAGGGCCGAAAAATTAGGTATTACGGAATTGAATTTAGGGGTTAAGGAAAAAAAGGGAGTGGTGAATCGGATCCTAAAAAGATACTATTTAAAAACAGAAGAGCTTGCTTATATTGGGGACGATGTAAACGATTTAGTCGTTAGGTCTTTAGTCGGCGTGTTTTTTTGCCCAGCTGATGCGCTACCTCAAGTTAAAGCGGAAGCGGATGTAATACTAACGCTTGACGGAGGAAGAGGGTGTTTTCGTGAAATGGCAGAAATGATTATTAAGGCCAAAACAGATTAACTTGCGCTGTAGTTTTTAAGGCCAATGATGCCCACGATGATTAATGTCATGAAGAAAAATTCCATCAATGACGTGGATGTTTTAAAGATAAAAATATCGCAAATTTTAATCATCACAAGTGAAAATGCAGTCCAAACTGCTATAGCTGTAGAGGTAGGAATATCTTTTAAGGCTAATGATAAAAAGTAAATATTGCCTCCTCCGGAAATGATGTAAGCTAAAAATGGAATTAATTCTATTCCCACTGATCTACTCATTAGGGAGTCTGCTTGGTAGGCATTTTTCAATTGGCTAAAATTCATATACTTCAACGCATAGGTCCAACCCGTTTCAAAAATCGCTGCAATCAGTATATTAATCCAAGGTTTTATCATCTAATTTATTTTCTTTTAAATCTTCGAAATACCAACGGTAAATCGCGTATATATGTTGGCGGATGTAATCCTTTGGAAACTTATAATACAAACCCCAAAAGCGTGGTTTTTGTTTGGTTTCATAAAGCGTCCCAAACATGACATCCCAAATACTAAACTTAGTGGCAAAGTTAGCATGAAATACTTCTTTGTGGTTTGCGTGATGCCACAAATGAAATTCAGGACCATTTAAAATGTATTTTAATCGGCCAAAAGTGAAGTTGATATTCGCATGAATATACATGCCCCACAAGCCGTCAATGAGTCCTTTGATGGGAATCACAACCGGATCCGCACCCAAAAGAAAAATGGGTAAAAATTCAATGGTTTGATTAATTAAAATTTCTACGGAGTGTGAACGAGCCCCCGCAATCCAGTCGATGTATTTGTTGGAATGATGCGCTTCATGCGTTCGCCATAATAATTTATTAGCATGCTGCCAGCGATGAAACCAATAGATGTAAAAATCATGTGTAATGAGAAAAAATAGTACCTGGCATGCAATGGGCCAATGACTTATTTTGGGAAAATCACCCCATGAAATGGAGGTATGTATAGGAGCTATGATGTAATCAAAAATGAGAATTTTTAAAAAGAAGCTTTGGACTAATGTATAGCCTAAAAAGTCAGTCCAAAAGCCTTCTCTGAAAAAAGGAATTCCCCTTCGGTAGGGGAATTTCCTTTCTAAATAGATAAGCACGGCACTTCCTAAAACAAGAAGTATGGTGCAGATTTCTACTGCATTAAATTGCATGAGATTATGCTTTTTCCATTAACCTGTTCTCGGTAATATTAACCCGCAGCTTTTTCATAGGGCCCACCTCGCTATCGTAAACTTTCTTAATGCCGTCGCCTAATCCTAATTCTGTGTCACGGATGTCCTTTACCAATTTGACAAATCCTTGTGGTTCAACAGATGCTGCATGATCTGAACCCCACATGGCACGATCTAAAGTGAAATGTCTTTCTACAAATTCAGCGCCTAAGGCTACGGCAGAAACGGTTGGGCTTAATCCAGTTTCATGTCCTGAATATCCAATGATGTATTCTGGATACAAATCTTTTAGCGTTTGAATCATCTTTAAATTCAATTCTTCTGGTTTGCAAGGGTATGCTGATGTCGAATGAGCAATCATCAAAGGATAATCTCCATATTCACGAATCAATTCCACTGCAAAAATGATTTCATCTACGCGAGACATTCCCGTTGAAATCATGATAGGTCTGCCTGTTTCACAAATCTTTCTGATTAATTGATCATCAGTTAAAGAAGCTGATGCTAATTTATACATAACAGGCTCGAAGTTCTCCATAAAATCCACAGATGGCTCATCCCATGCAGAAGCAAACCAGTCGATACCCAAAGATTTACAATAGGCGTCAATTTCTGAATATTCTAAGGCACCAAATTCCGTTTTTCTCTTATAATCAATGTAAGTCATCGGACCCCAAGGCGTATCTCTCATGATTTCCCATTGATCCTTAGGAACACAAATTTCAGGTGTACGCTTTTGGAATTTTACTGCGTCAACTTTTGCTTCAACGGCCGCGTCGATTAACAATTTGGCAGTTTCTAAAGAGCCATTATGATTAATGCCAATTTCTGCAATGATGTAACATGGGGATCCATTCCCTATTTCTTTTCCAGTGTTTAGTGTTATTTTTTTCATTCCTTATGTGGTATATGTTTGGTAATTATTTGTGAAAGTTCCGTCTGAGAATAAATCTATAATTGCGTAACCAGGTTGAGTTTGTTGGTAATTTCCTCCCCACCATGCGCCACTGACCGCGCCGTTGCAGCAGTAACTAATTCCGTTGTATTCTACTCGATCCAATAAGTGGATATGTCCACTGATGGCTAATTTTACATTGGGGTATTTGAAAAATAAATCTTTTAAATCCGAGGCATCTTCATGCATCCATTTTCCAGGAATATTCCATTGATTTTTTTCAAAACGCTTCCCATCGAAAAATATACAGGCGGATAAAATAGGGATGTGAGAAACAATCATGGTGGGTTTGTTAGCTGGAATTTGAGCCAGCTCATTTTTCAACCAATCCATTTGCTCTTCATCGATTTTCCCAGTATACCAACGGCCGTCTTTATCAGGACTAATGCTATCTAAACTGATTAAATGCCAGATGCCTAAATCCTTCGAGTAATATCTGTGGGATTCTTTCAGCTCATCCAATGCCCATTTTTTCCCATCCTCGATGCTCGCGACATTTTCTGATTTACACCAGATATCATGGTTTCCTAAGGACTGTACAATGGGTACCGATAGCTCGTTTTTTAATACATCATGCCAAAGTTTCCATTGCTTTTCTGCCACTGAACGTCCGCCTCGATGAGCATCCATGATGGAGTCGCCACTATTTAAAATTAAGTCGGGTTGCTGTTCTAAATTTTGAATATGATGTAAGCACTTGGCAAATCCTTTTGATGCTCCTATCAAGGGCATCATGTGAACATCTGTAATATGTGCAATTCGGAAGGATTTTTTTGAAGTCGACGCTTCAGCAAAGGCACTCAATTTAGGGACAGTTATTGCACTTGCAATTAAACCGATAGATCTTAATATAGAAGATCGTCTATTCATCTTGAGAGATTTAAATCTCTACAAATTTCCAAATCAAATATTAACTAATGTGCGATTAAAATTTAAGAAAATGTTATGAATTGGCTGAAAATTTGGCCAAATATTAACACGATGTAAAGCGAATATTAAGCGCTTTTTAAGGGACCAATTTGAAGTAATTTGGATATTACTTTTAAAAAGAAATCTGAGAATTCTAATGAGCTTTTCTTGGCTTTGGTTTGAATTAACCCGTCCAAATGTTCACTGATTTTTAAACTTGTCTTTTGGGCCCAAACCTCATATTCATTATTTGCCAACTTCTTATGACTTAAATAATCTTTAAAAATTTCTAGGTCAAAGCTTTTAGCCGCAATTCCAGCCCCGGAAATCTCTCCATCGTAGGCATTGATCATCTGCTCAATATGATTAGGAACAGGGACCATCATCACAGGCTTTTTAAGGTACATGGCTTCGGCTACTGACTCAAAACCAGCGGTGGAAATTAGGCCCGCACAGGTCGACATTTTGGCTAAATATTTCTCGGCGTCAATGGGATGAAAAGTTAGATTTTTACTTGGGCTAAATACCTCTTTTTTCTCCGGATGGTCCCAAAAACAATCCAACGTAATTTCTTTGTTCTTTTCTGCCCAAGAAATTATTTGATCCGCTAACTTATAATGCGTTACATACATCAGCCAAGATTTGCCGGCTACGGGCACGATTTTTTTCACTTCTTGACGCAATAAAGGAGGGACGACATAAATATTTTTTTCTACATCATCAGGCATTTCTCTAAACGAAAGTCCTAAGAATTTTTTAGTCCCAATGGCCGTAAATTTAGTATTGATATTAAGTAAAAACTGATCAAACCTCTTTTCGGAAATGGATTTAAAATGTCGATTTAATAATAAATATTGATGGCCTATCGACATACACGGAATCTTAGATCTCGTCTTTAGGAAATATAAACCTGTAATGGATTCGTAAAAGTTAACGATGCCGTCTGGCTGAAGCTCGTATATAAATTTTTCTAAGGTGGAGGCACTTTTGCAATACGTTTTAAACCTTGTAATGGCCTGCATAGCTGTTTTACCCAATTGCACCGAATTCCCATTTCCATAATTAATGGACGGGCTTTCATATTGTATCAATGGAACATCCCCAATAAACTCAGTAAAAAATGCAGGAATTTTCCGCCCTTGAAATGAACCTACCGCATATCCCACGACCTCATGTCCCGCTTCGCGCGCGATTTGTGTCATGGAAATAGCCTGTGTTAAATGGCCTCTTCCTTCTCCCTGAACTGTGAAAATAAATTTCCCCATGGGATTAAATCTTTATTTCTTCTGATGTTTGATCATCCCAAATCTCCTCAAGCTCTTTCTCTAAATTGTAATTTGGATATTGGATAATGGACCATTCACCTTCATGTGTCTCAACTAAAGCCGTTAATGACTCCACCCAATCCCCAGAATTCATGTAAATGATTCCATTGATGTCCTTGATTTCAGCTTTGTGGATATGCCCACAAATAATTCCATCAGCTTGCTTTGCCTTCGCTAATTCAGCTAATTTCTCCTCAAAATCGGAGATGAAATTGACCGCCGCTTTCACTTTTTGTTTGATAGTTTGCGACAATGAAAAATAGGGGAGGCCACGCCATGTACGATACTGGTTGTACCATTTATTTAACCATAATAAAAAGGTATACCCAATGTCACCTAAATAGGCCAACCACTTCATTTGACTTGTGATGCTGTCAAAGATGTCACCATGGGTGATGAAGAATTTTTTTCCAAAACTCTTCAACATATAATCTTGACGGATTGAAAATTGCTTTCCGATTTTTAATGGCAATACCTGCTCCAAAAAATCATCATGATTACCTCTTAAGTAAATGACTTCTGTATCCCAAGAATCCATCATTTTGAGGACAGCTCTAAAAAATGAAGTGTGCTTCTTTTTCCAGGATCCGCCTTTCTTTAATTGCCAACCGTCAATGATGTCTCCATTGAGAATTAACTGATGACAAGAATTTGCTTTGAGGAATTCGTTGACTTCCGCAGCCTTAGCTCCCTTGCTACCCAAGTGCAAGTCGGAAACAACAATCGTTTTGTAAGTGGGCTGTACTTTGCGACCCATATGTTCGAATTTGGTAGCCCAAAGCTATTAATTCAAAATAACCGAATGGTTAACAAAACGTTAAGAGTGGGTAAATAAATGATTACACATACTGTTAAGCTTTACTAACTTTTCAAAAGTTAGTAAAGCTACAGTATGAATTTTTTAAATCACTATGAATTTGTCGAATATCAACTAATCGATATTCGCGATTTCTAATTTAGGAGCAAGGGTATAAATGATCGCCCAGGCTATGATATAAGCACTTCCGCACATCAAAAAGATGATGTTATAGCCATCATTGATGTTACCTAACAACTTATATTTGTCTAATAAAATACCGACAATAAAAGGAAAGAAAATACCACCTACCGAACCCGCCATTCCTCCAATACCAATAATTGAGCTAACTGCTTTCTTAGGAAACATGTCTGTCGCTATGGAATATATGTTGGCACTCCAAGCCTGATGTGACGCTGCTGCCAACGAGATTAATGCTACGGCTTGCCAGATGTTATCACAATAACGAGCCAACATAATCGGCACAACGGCAAGAGCAAATCCCAGCATGGTAAATTTGCGGGCCTTAAATGAAGGCCAACCTTTATTAATTAAATAACCTGAAAGCCATCCTCCCCCAATACTACCGATGGTCGTTGCGGTATACACAATGATTAATTCTAAACTAGGCTTTTTTAAATCCAACTGGAAGCGCTCAGAGAAATACGAAGGCAACCAGAATAGGAAAAACCACCAGATGGGATCCGTAAACATTTTGCCAAAAACGAACGCCCAAGTTTGTCTAAACCCAAATAATTTAGCCCATTTAACAGGCTCTTGGTTCTCATCTTTTTCTTCTTTATCCGCATGGATATAATCAAATTCTTCTTTTGATAAGGACTTGTGTTTGGAAGGTACCTCATAATAAAACCACCAAAAGATCAACCAAACAAATCCAATAGCTCCCGTGGCGATAAAGGCCATTTCCCAGCCATATGCGCCTAAAATCCAAGGCACTAAAATCGGAGCGGCAACAGCGCCTATATTAGCCCCAGAATTAAATATTCCTGTCGCCAGCGCGCGTTCGTTTTTAGGAAACCATTCAGCGGTTGTTTTGATGGCAGCTGGAAAATTACCCGCTTCTCCTAAGCCTAATAAACCTCGCATAAATGCAAAACTCATGGTGCCTGTAGCCATGGCATGTAACATGGCCGCAATACTCCAAACGATGATGGAAATAGTATATCCTAATTTGGTCCCGATGCGATCAATGATCCCGCCAAATCCTAAAAGGCTGATGGCATAAGCCGCTTGAAATGTAATGACGATGTTAGAATAATCGGACTCTGACCAATTAAACTGATCTTCCAATACAGGTTTTAATAATCCGATAACCTGTCTATCCAGATAATTGATTGTGGTAGCGAAAAAAAGCAATGCGCAAATTCGCCAGCGATAAGTTCCTATTTTATTCATGGTTTAGAGTGTTTTTGAGGCTAATGTTATAAGCCTCGGTAAATTTTGATTAAGTCTGAAATAGTATTTGAAATCGATTGATAATCTTTTTTGGCAATTAAATCAGCAGGAAATAATTGAGATCCCATCCCTACCGCTGCAGCTCCAGCTCCAAACCAAGAGGATAAACTCTCTTTGTTGGGTTCAACTCCGCCGGTCACCATAATTTTGGTTTTTGGCATCGGCCCCTTGATTGCTTTCACAAATCCAGGTCCTACCACATTCCCGGGAAATATTTTGACATATTTCGCTCCCAAGATTTCAGCATTTCGAATTTCGGTTAATGTCATGGTGCCAGGCATCCAAGGTATATCATGTTTGGCACACACTTCGCCCACTTCCGGAGTCGTAAAAGGTTGCAACATAAAATCAGCACCCATGGCGATGAATTCATTCGCTTGTTTGGCATCATAAATCGTCCCAATACCCAGAACTAAATCTGGACATTCCTTCTCACAATAGTCGATCAACTTCGCAAAAATGGCAGGTGCTTCCGCACCGCGATTCGTAAATTCAAATACGCGAATGCCTCCGTCGTAACAGGCTTTTAAAACGTGTTGGGCTACCGTTAAATCGGCATTGAAAAACAATGGGACGATCGGGGTTTCCTCTATCCGACTATATACTATACTTGACGCATTTCTTGCCATAATTATCTTTTTAATCGACCCGTTAAATCACCATTCATCACGGTTTCTATCTCGTCTAAATTTGCTAAATTAATATCACCTTCAATCGTATGCTTTAATGCTGAAGCAGCCACCCCAAAAGAAAGAGATTTAGCTTCATCAAAATAAATTAAGTTTCCATAAATATATCCGGCCATAAAGGCATCGCCACCCCCAATTCGATCTACGATCTGGCTGATTTCCACCGTTTCAGATTTGATGGATTTTGTTCCATTAAATGAGGCGGCTGATAAGGTATTTTGAGAGGCTGATATTTGACCCCTTTTAGTATTTATGATTTTTTTAAGTCTAGGAAAGCGTGTCATAATTTGCTTACATACAGACTCCCAACCGCTTTTTGTTGACCCATCCGGAACAATGCCTAAAATATCATCTGCATCACCTTTTCCACAAACAATAATATCACAACCTTCAATTAATTCAGGCATTACCTCCTGAACAGTTTTGCCATATTTCCATAAGTTTTTTCGGTAGTTTACATCTGCAGAAACCGTAATACCCATTTCATTGGCCACCGCAATCGCATCACGAACAGCCTGCGCCGCCGACTCTGAAATCGCAGGGGATATTCCTGTCCAGTGAAACCAACAAGCATCTTTGAAGATTTCGTGCCAATCAAAATCAGACGGATCTAAATTGGCAAAGGCTGAATCTGCACGGTCATAAGTTACTTGGATCGGGCGCATCGCAGCGCCAAATTCGACAAAATACAGGCCTAATCGCCCTTCGCCAAATTGAATTTCCGAGGTGTCAACACCCACTCGAGCATAATATCCAGCGGCTGCTTTCCCTAATTCATTGGCAGGAAATTTTGTAACATGCGTGGCAGGTATACCTAAATGGGCTAAACCTCCCGCTACATTGGCCTCACCACCGCCAAAAGTAAGATTTAAACTTTGAGATTGAATGATT
>JBIKRO010000072.1:0-14094 GCA_044349095.1 Aquirufa sp.
AGGTGCCATTATATGATTTGAGGACAGTTCCTCAAGATCGCTGGATTGAATTAGCGCTTTACGAAGAGTAAAATTCGCTAACCTTATGAACGGTTTCACGGATTAATTCTTCGCTAGCATACATAATTTCAAATTCGGAAATACCTGGAATTCCGCCCATAGAAATATTGGGTCGCCTATATTCCATTTGGGAGTCTTTCATGGCCCTGGCACTTAAATGAATTGCGTCTACGCCAATTTGTAAAAATTCCTGACAATTATCGGGATGAACCCCACTGCCCGCCATAATCTCAATACGAGCATTTGACGCATCAACCATCTGGGCAATATTTAATATCCCGTCGAGAGCTTTATCTCGCTGGCCTGATGTTAGTATCCGAGTAAACCCTAGTGAAATTAATGCCTCCATGACTACTAATGGTTCTTTGGAAACATCAATCGCACGGTGAAAAGTTAAAGGCAAAGTGCCCGTCGACCTACGAATTCGCTCCATAAATGCATAATCAATTTCACCGTTTGGAAGCAAAGCACCCAATACAAGGCCATGAACTCCCGCCTCGATTAATGCCATGGCTTCTGCTTCCATGGTATCTTTTTCATAGGAGTCATAACAGAAGTCTCCGCCTCGCGGCCTCAGCATGGCATGAACTTGTATGTTGGTTTGCGCTAATACTTGGCTCAATAAACCCCCTGATGGAGTTGTTCCTCCCTCCCATGGTGAGGCACATAATTCGACCCGATTGGCGCCAGCACGATCTGCTGCTAAGCAAGAAATGTATGAATAAGCACAAACTTCTACGGATACACCCGGATTTTTTTTCATATTTATGTCTCAAATTGGGCCAATTTGGCACTTATTTTATATTTATTTAAAATTTAAAAAATAAATCTTTTATAAATATTTTTTTATTTTACTTTTGCAAACCGAAGCGAAGTAATTTCAATTCGGAATACAAAATTTAGAAATATTTTTCAATAATAAATTTTAAGCATAAATTTATATCATATGTATTGGACACTAGAACTAGCCTCCTATTTAGAAGATGCCCCTTGGCCTGCTTCAAAAGATGAATTAATTGATTTTGCCATCCGTACGGGATCTCCTTTAGAGGTGGTTGAAAATCTACAAGAATTAGAAGATGACGGTCAACCCTTTGAAAGTATCGAAGAAATTTGGCCTGATTATCCGACCAAAGACGATTTCTTCTTTAATGAAGATGAATATTAAGAAATAGAGGCGAAAGCCTCTTTTTTTATGCCCTCAAGTTTCCTGCCCAATGCCTCATCACGCAACCCAATACCCCAGCGCCGGTTTACCACATCATCCCAGCACGTCGCCATTTCATGTTTTTTCAAATAATCTATTTCCCCTTGCAAATAAGGGAAGCCGTCCAACAGCACCTCGGTGCCTTGTGGGATAGCCTGACAAAATTCAATCACCTTCGGGGCCAATGAACCATAGGTTTCATATAAGTGCCTACGCGTTTCAATAGTCAAAATTGACGAGTTAAGAAATAAGTCCGCATCGAAATGTTCACCACCCATGATCGGATGGTTTTTAGTCAAACATGGAGATTTAGGAACATGCAAAACTTCAGTTTCTAAAATATCCAAGGTATCCTCCGCCATGATCCGATAAGTGGTCCACTTCCCTCCCATGATGCTAACTAATTTACTTCTTCGGTCCACTTCCACTTCATGATCACGAACAAGTGATTTAGTATCTGTTTGCATGGCCGTCTGAAGTTGGACTTGCAATAAGGGTCTAAGACCAACAAACCCCGCTTTTATATCCGATGGACTAGCTTTTTCAGTCGAAAATCGATTAAAATATTCAAGCAAATAAGTCTTTTCCTCTTCTAAAATGATGGGGTTTTCGGATAATTTATCTGCATCGTCTGTTGTACCTACCAACACATATCCCCGCCATGGCAATAAAAATACAACGCGTCCATCGTCCGTTTTGGGGATCAATAAAGCCGTATCGCCAGGCCAAAATTTCTTTTCTAAAACGATGTGAGCACCCCGACTCACTTTCATTCGTTCTTGGAGGTTTGGATTAGCCAACTTCCTAATTTTATCGGTAAAGGGACCCGTCGCATTAACAACAGCACGAACATTGAATTGAAATTCTTTATTTCCAATTAAATCCTTTCCGTGAACTTCCTTGATTTTTAAGCTTTTATGGCTACACGTAAACGAGCTCAGTTCTGTATAATTCAAAACGGTGGCACCCAACTTTTCCGCCTCCTGTAAAATCGACAAGGCATACCGAGCATCGTTCATTTGGCCATCGTAATACAAAATACCGCCTACTATTTTTTTCAAATTTAACGCAGGAACTTCCTTTTGAATTTCTTTTTTATTCAATCCACGCGAATCCTTCAAATTTGTGGAACCCGCTATTTTATCATACAACCACATCCCAATCCGATAATATGCGCGGTCAAACCAAGAATAACAAGGAGTCAATAAAGCTAATGGATGTGCCAAATGAGGGGCATTTTGTAGCATGATTTTTCGCTCATGAAGCGCTTTATAGACCATTTTAAATTGCTGCCAATCTAAATTCCTAACGGCTTGTTCCAAATAACGAACGCCTCCATGCACTAATTTAGTTGATTTTGAGGAGGTTTGTGAAGCAAAATCTCCCTTTTCAATCACAATAACCTTGTACCCACGAAGCGTTGCATCTAAAGCAACTCCTGCTCCGGTAGCCCCGCCACCGATCACACAAATATCATATGAGTCGGATAATTTTTTGAATTGATCTTGGCGGTTGAATGACATCTATTAATTTAATTTCAAATAAATAATAGGCAAATTACTAATATCAGATAAAATAAAACGCAAAAGATTCCATTAATATTGATATAAATGGAAGAGATTTTATAATTTTGCAGTCCTTTGGGTTAGCTACCAAAAATATCGTAGCTGCTTAAAATTAAAAGAGCGTTAAATTAGATTCTAGTAACTGGATTATTATGGCAAAGAAAGAAAAAAAAGATGTAATGGAAATCATTGAAAGTCCAGAGGCACTTCAGCAAGAAGTTTCCAAAGTGACTGGATTTTTTGAAAAAAATAAATCGACCACGTTGGGAGCAGGGGTAGCCTTAATCGCTTTAGTTGCTGGATTTTTTGGATACCAATGGTACAAAACTTCTCAGGATGTGGAGGGTGAGAAGAAATTATACAAAGCGGTTTACGCATTTGAATCTGATTCATTGTCAGCAGCCGCTAAGGAAATGGCCAAAATCTCTGATGAATTTGGAGGTAACACACAGAATCTGTCTGACTTATATTTGGGAATTACTTTGTTGAAACAAGGCAAATATGACCAAGCCATTGAAAAATTAAAGAACTTCAGTAGTTCAGATTTATTAGTTCAGGCTCGTGCTTATTCTTTAGTTGGGGATGCCTACGCAGAAAAAAAATCTTTTGGAGAAGCCATTGAGTATTACCAAAAAGCGGCTGATTACAAACCAAACAAGTTTTTCACTCCTACCTATTTGTTAAAATTAGCACTTGCTTTTGAAGCAAACAAACAAGGAAAAGAAGCGTTAGATGCTTATTCACAAATCACGGATAAATTCCCTGAATCAGCTGAATCCATACCTGCAAAAAAATACAAAGCGCTTATAGAAAGCTCTATCTCTGAATAAAAAAATATGTAATGATGTTTTAAGGGATAAGAGCAAACGCTTTTATCCCTTATTATTTTAATCCCATAAGCATGTCATCTGCAAATAAAAATTTAAGTGAATTTCAAACCAATGAATTACCCGAAATTCAACATAAAAAGTTTGCCATTTTAGTTTCTGAATGGAATGAGGAGGTGACTAATGCCTTGTATTCAGGAGCTTATGAAACGCTATTGAAACATGGGGCGCAAGAAAAAAATATCATCACCCAAACGGTACCGGGAAGTTTTGAATTGACCTTAGGTGCTCAAAAAATGGCTCAAAAACCAGAAGTAGACGCAGTCATTTGTTTAGGATGTGTAATTCAAGGCGAAACAAAGCACTTTGATTTTATTTGCCACGCGGTTGCCCAAGGGATCACAGATGTAAGCATTAAATTTAATAAACCTGTCATTTTTGGTGTATTAACCCCAAATACACAGGAACAAGCGATGGATCGAGCAGGAGGAAAACATGGAAATAAAGGAGATGAAGCGGCTATAACCGCCATAAAAATGTTAGCTTTTTAATTATTACGATATGCAAGTTTGGAAATTTGGAGGAACTTCCGTTGGGAAGCCCGAGAGAATGAAATCGATACGCCAACTGATCACCGAGGATGGCCAACCGAAAGTTGTGGTGCTTTCAGCATTATCAGGTACCACCAATGCATTGTTATCCATCACTGAGTCTGTAAACTCGAACAACATAACTGAGGCTGAGGCAAAGGCTACGTTTCTAAAAGACCACTATGATTCATTTATTCGTGAATTATATCTGACAGAAAAAGGCTTGAATACAGGTCAAGAAATAATTAACCGTGAGTTTACTTATATACAAAAGCTGATTGGCACCACCCCATATACCATCAAAGAAGAAAAGGAAATGGTGGCTTTAGGTGAACTATTGTCAACTCAGATTTTTGAAGCGTATCTTCAGGAAGAGGGTGTTGATTCATTGCTTTTACCGGCCCTTGATTTCATGGTGATCGACGAAGACAATGAGCCCATCATGTGGAAAATAGAAAAAAACATTGCTGAAATATTAGCTCCACACAAAGGAAAACAAATTTTTATCACCCAAGGTTTTATTTGTAGAAACCCGTCTGGGGAAGTTGACAATTTAAAGCGTGGAGGGTCCGATTATACCGCATCACTTATTGGCGGTGCCATTCAGGCCGAGGAGGTTCAAATATGGACCGACATCGACGGGATGCATAACAATGATCCTAGAATCGTTAAAAATACATTTCCAATCCGTGAATTGTCTTTTGCCGAAGCGGCGGAACTAGCTTATTTTGGGGCAAAAATTCTTCATCCAAGCACGATTACTCCGGCTAAAATGAAAGGAGTTCCCGTGCGATTGAAAAACACGATGGAGCCCACGGCATTTGGCACGTTAATTTCGGAAAAATCAACTGATATTGAAATTAAAGCCATTGCAGCCAAAGATAACATTACAGCCATTTACATTCATTCCACCCGAATGCTAAATGCCTATGGATTTTTAAAACGCGTGTTTGAAGTGTTTGAAAAATACAAAACACCGGTCGACATGATTACGACTTCAGAGGTTTCAGTTTCTGTAACTATCGACCAAACTACCCATTTAGATGCCATCATGAGCGATTTAAGGGAATTTGCCGAATTAGAAAACCCGGATAAAGACCAAGTGATTATTTGCATCGTGGGAAATTTCTGGGCAGATAAAGAGGGTATAGCCATTAAAGTATTGGATGCTATTAAAAGTATTCCAATCAGAATGATTTCTTATGGTGCATCCGAACATAATATTTCTTTACTTGTAGATGCAAAGCATAAAAATGATGCCTTAAATGCATTAAACGACGGACTTTTTAAAAAATAAATTATGCTAACCATTCCTTTCATTCGGGCAAATTCAGAAATCACCATCCAGGGATTGACAAAAAAGCATGTGGCAAATGCATCCGAAATTGTGCATCAATTGATTGCGATGGATGACCACCGCAAAAGCTTGTTGCAACAAGCTGAATCCGCGTTGGAGATATCAAATGCAGCGGCAAAAGAAATAGGTTCACTCATGCAATCGGGCCAAAAAGAATTGGCAGAAGGTAAACGAGCAGAAACAGCTGCTTTAAAAGGTACAATAAAAGAAAAAGAAGAGGCGGCAAAGGCAGCAGAGAAACAAATGCTCGACTTATTGGTCACCCTTCCCAACCTCCCACATAGCTCAGTTCCGGAAGGAAAAACGGCAGAAGAAAACGAAGTAGTTTTAACTTGGGGTTCCTTGCCTAACATGCAAGCAGACGCGCAACCGCATTGGGACTTGATCAAAAAATATGATATCATTGATTTTGATTTAGGAAATAAAATTACGGGTGCAGGCTTTCCTGTTTACAAGGGGAAAGGAGCGCGTCTCCAAAGAGCCTTGATTAATTTTTTCTTGGATGAGGCCATCAAGGTCGGTTACTATGAAATCCAACCCCCCATTTTAATTAATGAAGATTCAGGTTTTGGAACAGGCCAATTGCCCGATAAAGAAGGTCAAATGTACGTTACGAAAGAAGAAGGCCTTTTTTTAATCCCTACGGCAGAGGTTCCTATCACCAATTTATACCGAGATGTCATCGTTAATGAGAAAGAGTTGCCGATCAAAAACGTAGGGCATACGCCTTGTTTTCGTCGGGAAGCAGGATCTTGGGGTGCCCATGTGCGCGGACTAAACCGATTGCATCAATTCGACAAAATTGAAATTGTTCAAATCCATAAGCCTGAAACTTCCTACCAAGCTTTGGAAGAAATGTCATTGCATGTCCAAGGGTTATTGCAAAAACTCAATCTGCATTACCGTGTTTTACGCCTCTGCGGTGGCGACATGGGTTTTGCTTCAGCGCTAACATATGATATGGAAGTTTGGTCAGGCGCTCAAAATCGCTGGCTAGAAGTAAGTTCGGTTTCGAATTTTGAAACTTTCCAAGCAAACCGTTTAAAATTGCGAACCAAAATAGATGGCAAATCGATTCTTTGTCACACCTTAAATGGTTCGGCTTTAGCACTTCCTAGAATTGTAGCTGCTTTATTGGAAAATAATCAAGGTCCGGACGGCATTAAAATTCCCGAAATCCTGGTTCCTTATACTGGATTTACACACATTAATTAATTCCCTCTACGCTCAGTCTGAAACCCTCACCATGCAAGTTGATGAGTTGGACAGATGGATCATCCTTTAAAATTTTTCGCAATTTGGTCATGTAGACATCCATGCTGCGCGCGTTAAAATAGGTATCATCGCCCCAAATTAATTTTAAGGCAAAACTCCGGCTTACCGGTTGGCCCAAATTTTCACAAAGCAATTTCATTAACTCATTTTCCTTGGGCGTTAATTTTAGATCAACCGCCCCCAAGGATATTCGCATTTTGAGCGGATAAAAAATATACTGCCCTAAATGGATTTGTTCAGCTAAGGTTGGCAACATTTTACCCGTATTTGTACGACGTAAAACGGCTTGAATTCGGGCCAACAAAACTTCCATTGAAAAAGGCTTCGTCAAATAATCATCGGCGCCCAATTTAAATCCCTGCAAAGTATCTGTTTCCATCGCCTTCGCCGTTAAAAAAATAATAGCCACTTGGCGATGATTGGCACGAATATCTTTGGCTAAAGAAAAGCCATCTTTTTTGGGCATCATGACGTCCAACAAACATAAATCAAATTGGCCTTCGACAAAAAAATCTAAGGCTTGGTCCCCATTTTGTGCCCAAGTAACCTCAAAGCCTTTTTTCTTCAAAAATTCTGATAGCAATAATCCTAAATTGGGATCATCCTCGGCCAACAAAATTCTCAGTTGATGATTAATTTCCATAGGGCAAGGTGATGATGAATGTACTTCCAGCACCCAAGGTACTTTCTACTTTAACTTTCCCTCCATGGGCATCAACAATCTTTTTGACATAGCTAAGTCCCAAACCAAATCCCTTGACATTATGAATGTTACCGGTGGGCACGCGATAAAAAGGTTCAAAAACCGTTTCAAGAACACTTTTTTCCATTCCAATACCCTGATCTTTTATTTTGATCGTACACTGAGCTGCATTGGATTCAGTTTGAATTTCAACATGCAATTGATTCGGACTATATTTGATCGCATTATCCAATAAATTATGAATCACATTTGAAATATGTACCTCATCTAAGGCCAAAAGGGAGGGTTTAGCTTCCAAATGTAAGGTCAAATTTCCCTGATTGGCATGAATAATAGGATTGATATTATCTGCCACATGTTGAATTAGCGCATGAATATCGATGTCCTTTTTCCTTAAAACAATTTCCTCCTTCTCCATTTGAGCGGTCTGCAAAACACGCTCTACTTGATTCCCTAATCGAATATTTTCTTCTTTAATGATGCCTAAATAACGTAGAATCGTTTCATTTTTAGCCACTGCACTTTCCTCTTGAATTAATTGGGTTGCGAGAGAGATCGTAGAAATAGGTGTTTTAAACTCATGAGTCATATTATTGATAAAATCATTTTTCACTTCAGCTAATTTCTTCTGCTTCAAAATGGTATTAACAGCGATGTAAAAACAACCGATCATGATCATTAATAAAAGTGCTGAACCCATAAAACTAAATCCCATGGTCTGCCAAATAAACTCCTGCTGGCCAGGAAAATAAACCTGCAACAACTGGTTTGAATTTTTTAAATCGTTAGGAAAAAGCGGTGTAAAAAATGTCGCAGATTGAATGTCTGGATTTTTCAAAGTAGAGGAAGAGACATATACGTAAGAACTCTTTTTTTGATTACCGCCAATCCCAAAAACGTATTTTAAATGAATATCTTTTGCTTTAAACTCGCGGGTCAATAAACTATCGATGTACTTAGGAGCCACCCGTTGCTCAATAGGGCGTTCTTTAAAAAGGAAATCAGCAAAAACCTCTTTAGCCATTTCAGTCTTTTGAAGGACTTTTTGTAAAGCCCGTTTTTCATCCTCAACTTTTTTTGACGCAATATTATTTTGTTTTTTCAGGTCGGAATAAACCTTTTCAGTGGCTATTTTATTTTCAAGCTGCCTTCTGTTTAATCGGTTCGAATTCCTATTCTTATTCAAGCGATTAAATTCTTTCAACGGTCTTTGCCTGGGGCCACCAAAAATTTCATTTAATTGTTGCTCCTCCCTTAGCCTACGATTAAGTTCGTTTTGCCCGCCATTGACCTGATATTCTTCCGTTATTTCGGCAATTTGGCCATTGGGTAAAACAAAAGACTTACGCACATAGACAATATCATTAGGGATTTCTAATTGAAATTGCCTTTGCAATTCACGATTCAATAAATGATCTGGAGAAAAATTTTCTGCTAATTGATCCGCATTTAATCCCTCAGCAAGATCCTTATTAGGTATTTTAACCTTCTTCTTAGCTTTCAATTCTTTAGCCATGGAAGCTAATTTATCTTGTTGGCCTTGTAAATCTCTTTGCTTTTGAGCCAAAATAATCAATTCCTGCTTTTCCAGTTTACGAACCACTTGTTCTAACGCACCACGAACATCTGAAGAAAATTGTTCCTTCTTTGTTTCCATCATAAAGCCGAGCCAATAGGCCTGAAAGGCAACTAAGCCAAGCAGGGCAAAGGACATAAGACTTATAATCAGCCTGATTTTTTTCTGTGTCATGGTATTAAAAAGCTCACAAATTTAAAACTTTAATGTGATGAAAAGTAAGTTGGCGGCCAACTTAACATTTCTTAACACTTTTGAACAAAAAGGATTTTGTAAGTTTGCACCACATCAAAAATAAAAAATCATGAAAAGCTTATTGTTAACCTCACTATTAACTTTGCTAGGCATCAGTTCCATTGCCCAGGAAGCTAAAAAAGAAGCTACAATAAAAATTGTAGTTATTGAAAATGGAAAAGAAAAAGTGATTGAAAGAAAATACTCTGACATCCAAAAGGCGGACGCTGAGATTAAAAAATTATCTGATTCGTTAGACATGAAAATGTCAAGCGGCGACAAGAAGAATAAAATTGTTCGAATAGAGGTCAATAAAAATGATCGCCGCGGTGGTGGACCAGAAGGCAAGGAATTAAATATCATTACAGAAGATTTCAAAGGTGATATGGGACCCGGTGGACCTGGCGCCGGAAGAATGATTATACGGAGGATGAATAAAGGTGAAAATCCTGCAGACGTTTTAATTTTTAGAGACAATGATTCCATAAACCCGAACATGGGTCCAAGAAGAAATTTTGACATGCAAGGTCCTCCCCCATTTGGCAAAATTATGAAAGGAGGAAAAAGAATGAGGAGCGCAATGGCATTGGGAAGAGTGGGCGGCAAAAACAAAATGGGTTTTGAGCATCAAAAAAATGGATCAAAAACGATTCATGGTTTAATTTCATACCCAAATAAACCCTTCAACGGAAAATTAAATGTTCGCTTTAAGGCTCCAGAAAAAGGAAATGTAACCATTTCGGTGACCGATGTGAATGGAAAGGAAATTGCTTCTGAACAAATAAAGGACTTTTCTGGTTTATATCTTGGACAGATCGATGTAAAGAAATCCGGTGCTGGTGTATATTTTGTCCGAGTAACTCAATCTAACGATGGGGCGGTACGTAGAGTTCAAGTAGATTAATATTCAATTCGCCTAATTTTGAAAATTAAACGTCGGGAAAACCCCGACGTTTTTTTATTTAATAGGTACCCACAAAATAGCATCGGCAGGAACTAATCCATTAGCTCCTTTTGTATATAAAACAACCTCCGGTTTCACTTGAGACTTGAAATTAAAGTTGCCCAGCAAAACCCATTCTCCTTTTAAATTGCTTTTAGAACCATCCAATTTTATTTGGATCGCAGATTTTTTAGATCCTTCCTTAATATCCCAATTGAAAATGGTACTGTTATTCTCCAAGTTTGGTAAATAAAAATAGAGTGCATAATTGCCTTTTAAAGGGTTTGGCGATTTGAAAGTGGCTTTAGTATTTTGATCGGCCGTCGGGCTTGCCAACAATAATGAAGAGCCATAACAACCTTTTTTATTCATTTCTTTGGTCCAGTTTCCAACGGTCTGTACTTGGGAAGTTTGAGCGTCATCAATTAAAATCTCGGGTTTACTTCCGTCCAATAATGGATTTGAAGTTAAAATTTGTTGGACATTGCTGACGTCAACTTCTTGGATCGCTACCTGATTGTTAATTGCGGACACGGCAGCGACACCCGCCGTTTGACCTAACACCATAAATACTGGCTCCATTCGAATGGAACCATAGGCAATATGACTGGCAGATAGGCAAACTGGCACAATTAAATTGGTACATTCAGCACGTTTGGGAACTAAAGCGCCATATCCAATCGGGTAAGGACCAAATCCACCCGACTGCACATCACCCTCATTTTTAACCATGTCGACCCCATTAATTTTGACAACAAGGCGCTGGCAATTATGTGAATCCATCGTATAAGCTGCCATGCCAATCGGCTTCCTTGCTAAAATTTTTCCTTCACAATGTGCCTGCGTCATGACCTCCTCCCCAATCATTCTTCGCGCTTCGCGAACATACATTTGAGGAGACCAGTTTCCATGATTAACATATTCGTCTTTGGGATAACCGTAGGTCAGCATCTCCTTGCGTAAATGGATAGGAACCCTAGGGTCGTGGCCTAAAAAATACAAAAATGACTGGTTATAGCGTTGGTGCTTTAGAAAAATTTCTCTCCGTTTTTCTGGGGAAGCCTCCGCAAAATCATCACTCTCGCCAATCATATCAGTAGAAAAAGGACCGGAATTATTAATGTCCGTTTTACGATGAGGCATCGGCTGTAAATGCATTAATAGCCAATTTAATTCATGTGGCTTTTTCACTTCGATGTACCTTAATAAAAGTTCAAATTGAGTTGAATCATACCCCAAAGGTCTCGTAATGGGAATTTGATTTTCAATACTATCCGTCAAACAAATTCGAAAATTATACGCCTGTATATGTGAATCGCCTGAACCTTTAGCGGCTAAAGGCTGAGGGCTAATTCCCCAAAGCAAGCCACTCGATGAATTTCCTTTCACTCGATAGGGGTCAACAAAATCAGGAAATTGATGTTTATCTAACAACTGAACCCCGTTCCAAGTCTCTCCGTAAGTTTGGTTAGATTCCCGACCTACCGTATAACTAACGCCTGCCATCGCCATCAAATCACCTTCGTACGTACAATCAATGAATTGTTTTCCTCGAACAATTTTCGTGCCTGAGGGAGTCTGAATTTCCAAAGAGCGAATGACTGTCCCACTTTTGACCACTTTTTTCAAAACAGATTGGTACCACACGTTCAATTTAACCGCTTTGATATAATCTTCAAAAATGGAGCGGGCAACACTAGGCTCAAAAGTCCATTTTTCAAACACCCCATATCTGCTACCAATTCGGCGGTAATAATCCCGAGCCAAACCTGTTACGGCAAATTTATTTCCAATATCAGTAAAGCCCAATCCCCCTGAAGTTAGCCCGCCTAGGTGATTTGAAGATTCAATAACCAATGTTTTTTTGCCCAATTTCTGAGCCGAATAACCCGCAATTACCCCGGCGGAAGTCGCTCCATAAATAACCACATCATAGTCGACGATGGGCGTCGATTGAGCAAAAAGAGAAGAAAAAGAAGTAAGAAAAATGAGTAAGCCCAAAAGTCCTTTTTTACTTTCTGAGATGGCATGTTTCACAGCGCGGGCCGTTAATGCCATAAAGGTTAAGGAAGGATTTTGATTGCCGACGGTCGTCATACAGGCGCCATCCGTGACAAAAACATTTTTACATGCGTGCATTTGATTGTATTTATTTAACATGGAAGTTTTGGGATCCTTGCCCATTCTGACTCCCCCCATTTCATGAATATCTAAGCCCGGATTTTGATGTGTATCCCAGGTCGATATATTTTTACCTCCGGAAATATCCAAAATCTCTCTGGCTTGTTGGTGAAAATCTGTAAACATTTTAACATCATTTTCCGTGTATCCCACCGAGGTAACTAATTGAGGTATCCCCCAAGCATCTTTTTTTAGGGGGTCCAATTTCACATGGTTTTCAAATATCGGTATGGTCTCCCCTTGCATCATCATAAAAATATGCCAAGGTCCTGGCTTCGTAACTTTTTCTTTATAATCTTCCCCAAAACTTAATCCAGATTGATCCCTGTTCCAACCGCCTCTAGCCGCTGAAAACGCCACCATATAACCCCCTAAAAAATCGGTATCCCGTTGGTGTAAGTTCCTGAAAGTCGGCATAAATGCAGATGTAGGCCTCCTGCCTGAATAATATGAATCTTCAAAACCCTCAAAATCAGCCCCCGCATTTCCACGGTAATTATGAAAGGCAATGTAATGACCTAATACCCCGGAATCGTTTCCAAGGCCATTCGGGAATCGATTGGATTTTGAATTCAATAAAATCAAATTGGTATTGAGCGCAGCGGCATTGACAAAAATAATTTTGGCAAAATACTCACTTACTTCATTCGTTTGCGTGTCGATCACTCGGACGCCAATCGCCTTTTGTTTTTTCTCATCATACAAGATGGATTCAACCGTAGAAAAAGGATTCAACGTTAAATTTCCTGTTTTAGCGGCCCAAGGAAGTGTGGAAGAATTAGAGCTAAAATAGGCTCCATACGGACAACCTCTATAACATAAATTTCGTGCTTGGCATTGGCCCCTTCCCTGTTCAATATGCTGAGGTTCGGGTGAAGTTAAATGAGCACATCGGCCAATAATGACATGTCGATTCCCTTTGTAAAATTCTTTCACTCGGGATTGAACATGCTTTTCGACACAATTTAGTTCCCATGGTTTCAAAAAATGACCATCGGGCAAGCTTGGGATTCCATCGGAGTTGCCGCTGATGCCAACAAACTTTTCAACCTGAGTATAAAAAGGGGCAAGGTCTTGATAGGAAATGGGCCATTCGACGGCGTATCCATCGCGCTTAGGTGCGTCAAATTCATGTTGGCTCCAACGCTGCGTTTGCCTTGCCCAAATCAAGGATTTTCCACCTACTTGGTATCCGCGTATCCAATCAAATGGCTTTTCTTGAACATAGGGATGCTTCTCGTCTTTAACAAAAAACTGCTCTGTGCCCGCATCATAGGCATAACATTTACTAACGATTGGATTAGCCTCCCGTTTAGGTATCTTATTTCCATAGGTAAATTCCCAGGGATCTTTCATGGCCGTGGGATAATCCTCTATATGCTTCACATCGCGCCCTCGTTCAAGGACTAACGTTTTTAAACCAGCCTCACAGAGTTCCTTAGCGGCCCATCCTCCAGAAATTCCTGAGCCAATGACAATGGCATCAAATTTATTTTTTTGCACAGACTCCATATTTTTTTCAAATAACTATCATTTTCCCCTAAAATCAAACACCTGAAAATGATTTTGAATCCTT
>JBIKRO010000151.1:0-2575 GCA_044349095.1 Aquirufa sp.
TAGCCTGTCAAATGAGTGGAATGAAGTGGGCCAACAACGAATATTGACACAAAAACTAAAGATTAGAAACGAAAAGTTGATGGTCTTAGGTCCGCAAATTGAGGAGTATCAAAACAATCAAATGACCGGCCCATTTGTGAATTGGGAACTATCGAAATCCCTTTTCACCAACCTAAATCAATACAAAACAATCATTATGATGCATGAATATTTTGCCAAAGACATGCCTACGTACATTTATGACCCAGAAAATAACTTTAAGAAATTAGGGTACTACCTACCCGAATTAACAAATCAATACTCATTGATTGAAGCGCACTTGTACAAAAAAATTAGCAACAGGTAATTTTATCTACTCGATTTTGGTGTCTACCGCCTTCAAAAGATGTGTCAATAAATGTTTTAAGGCACATTTTAGCTTCCTCTAAACTAATAAAACGAACAGGTAAGCAAAGCACATTCGCATCATTATGAAGCCTAACTAGTTGGGCCACCTCTGAATTCCACGCTAAGCCAGCTCTAATCCCTTGATGTTTATTGGCCGTAATGGCCACACCATTAGCACTTCCGCACAATAACAAGCCAAAATTATGTTCTCCTTTTTCAACTGACTCTGCCACTGGATGTGCAAAATCAGGATAGTCTACGGAATCAGCAGAATAAGTTCCAAAATCCTGAACCTTGATATTCAAGCTTTTCAAATAATCAATCAATTGATCTTTATAATCAAAACCTGCATGATCACCGCCCACAGCAAAACTTATTTGAGAATCCATCTTAGTATTTGTTAATTTATGCAAATGTACAGGGATATTATTTACATTTATAGACAAAACAATTAAAATATGACAGATAATCAGTGGCAAGAAGAAGACGAGAAAATAAAAAAAGCATTTGACGATAAAACGTGGTCCCAAATTAAATCGGAAGAATCCTGGAGAATATTTAAAATCATGAGCGAATTTGTCGAGGGCATTGACAAATTATCTAAAATTGGCCCCTGTGTATCAATATTCGGGTCAGCCAGAACGAAACCTGAGGATAAATACTTCCAAATAGCCGAAAAAATCGCTGCTAAATTAGTCCGACATGGCTATGGGGTGATTACAGGCGGTGGTCCCGGAATTATGGAAGCGGGCAACAAAGGTGCCAAATCAGAAAATGGACGCTCCGTAGGTTTAAACATCGAATTACCTTTTGAACAAACCCCTAATCCTTATATTGACTCAGACAAAAATATCAATTTTGATTTCTTTTTTGTTCGGAAAGTGATGTTTGTCAAGTACTCACAAGGATTTATTATTATGCCTGGGGGATTTGGAACGCTGGACGAAATGTTTGAATCTCTTACGTTGATCCAAACGCATAAAATCGGCAGATTTCCAGTGGTCTTAGTGGGGACTGAATATTGGAAAGGATTATTAGATTGGATAAAGTCCACCATGATTCCAAATGGGAACATCCATGAAGATGATCTTGAATTATTTGCACTAGTCGATACACCTACCGAAGCAGTCCGAGTGATTGACGATTTTTACGCAAAATATCTCTTGAAGCCCAACTTCTAATTCTTTGTAAAAAAGGCTTTCAATTCGTTCAGAGGTAATGCGTTAAGTGTGAGTGCTTTTAGGAGACCGCCTTTACGACCAACCTTAACGCCATATTTCATATCTTTTAATCCTTCGATTTTATGGGCATCTGGGTTAATCGATACAAAAACTCCCTTATCCATCGCAGCATACAGATGGCGCCAATCTAAATCGAGTCGGTATGGACTTGCATTCAACTCAATACTGACCCCATTAGCGAGGCAAGCATCTAAAATCTTATCGGTATTCAAAGGATAACCAGGCCTTGAAAGCAATAGTCTGCCCGTTGGGTGACCTAAAATAGACGTATGTGGATTCTCAATGGCACGAATTAATCGAGCCATCGCTTTTTCCAAATCCATGGTTAAGTTGGCATGCACCGAAGCCACCACATAATCAAATTGGGATAATATATGGTCATTGTAATCCAAAGATCCATCCGGTAGAATATCCGCTTCAATTCCTTTCAATATGGTAAAATCAGACCACAATAAATTGAGGCGATCAATCTCCTCATGTTGCCTAAGAACGTCTTCTTCCTTCAAGCCACCAGCATAAGCTGCATATTGAGAATGATCCGCTATTCCAAAATAATGCAATCCCAAGCTCCGACAAGCCTCGGCCATTTCTTGGAGTGTATTTTTTCCATCTGAATAAACGGAGTGGTTATGCAAACAACCCTGCAAATCTTGATCCTTGATCAAATCCGAGTTAGTATGTTGGCCTGCCCACTCAAACTCTTGCAATCCCTCACGCATTTCGGGTACAATAAATGGCAGGTTCCTTTCTTGGTAAATAGACTCCTCGGTCAATAAGGTTTTGCCCTGAAATTGATGGTAAAAATCTATAGATTCCAAATGATTTTCGTGAGCGCTGTGTTGAAACAAGGCTGATATAAATTCAGATTTATCAACCAAATGAATTTCAATCGGGATTAAATGATCCTCATAAAAACCACGCCAAGTAAAAGGAGAAGAGGCTTGAAG
>JBIKRO010000015.1:0-42042 GCA_044349095.1 Aquirufa sp.
GTTATCTGGCTTTGACTTCCAAAAATATCATCTGTTTCTACAACAAAAACTAAGGAGGTAATAATCTCACAATTGCGCCTTAATTCACCAGAAATGGCAATTTTGTCAAATGACAAATTCAACATGGACAATATTCGATCACTTAAAAATATCGCTTTATCTAACCTGAGCTTTTTTCTATTTTCTTGAATATAAATGATTTGAGATTGAATGGAAGATTGTATCGCTGAGCCAAATCCCTTTAATTTTTCTACTTGGCCATTTTGACATGCGGTATTCAAGTCTTCAAAAGTTGACACATTCAGTTCCTGCCAAATAGTTCGAACTTTTTTAGCCCCTAAACCCTTAATTTTTAAAAGATCTAATAGACCGGGAGGCGTTTGCTCGACTATCTCCTCGAGTTCCTTACAAGTACCTGTTTGTGCAAGTTCATAAATCAATGGGACAATCACTTTTCCCACACCAGGAATTAATAGTAATTGATCAGTAGTCAGCTGGTTAATTAAACCCGGAAACTTATCTAATCCTCGGACCGCAAAAGAAAGATTTTTAGCTTTAAACTCATTCACGCCATGAACATCCCAAAGCTTGACTAACAACTCCAACGCATCAACTAACTCATCATTTTCCATGTACAAATATATCATCCTCAAAGGATAAATTAATACATATATTGTAAGTTATTAATTCAAGCGCAGGCAAAATTGTTGTTAAATAAATGACTCATTGGCCTAAAAATGAGCATATTATCAAATGAAAATGGTAAATTTCCAATAATAAAAATTGTAATTAGGGAAAGAATTAAAAAAATATTTCTTTTTGAAAATTAAATCAAAAATAAAATTTTAAATTATTGAAATAATCAAGCAATTTATAATTTTCAAGCCTATGAATTTCACATTTGATAACTACAACACAGAGGGCTTTTTTGACGAAATGTTTACATCAGACGGACAAATAAGGTCAGGATATACATTTTTTAAAGACCGTGTAGAACAGCTTACTAAGGAAGAGTTCATGAGGCGACAAATTTCCGCAGAGCGAGCATTAATGGCCATGGGCATTACGTTCAATGTCTATTCAGAGAATGAGGGAACCGAGCGTATCATGCCAGTGGACATAATCCCAAGAATTGTCAGCGCTAAGGAATGGGAGAAAATGGAAAAGGGATTAATTCAGCGAATTACCGCGTTAAATTTATTTTTAGCGGATATCTATTCCGATCAAAAAATCATTAAAGATGGCATCATTCCCAAAGAGGTCATTTACTCTTCAAAAAACTTTTTAGAACCATGCATGGGCATTAAACCTCCTAAAAATATTTGGATTCACATCACAGGAACGGATTTAATTCGGGGAAATGATGGCGAATATATGGTTTTAGAGGATAATTTAAGGTGCCCTTCCGGCGTTTCCTATATGATGGAAAACCGTGAGTTATTAAAGCAAACGTTTCCTGAGGTCGTAGCAAAAACACAAATTAGGCCCATAGCTGATTATCCGCATAAGCTATTGCAAATGTTGCGATTTATTAGCGACAGGCCTGAACCTACTGTGGTGGTACTGACCCCTGGAATTTATAATTCAGCCTATTTTGAGCATTCCTATTTAGCCCAACAAATGGGCGTCGAGTTAGTAGACGCGCGTGATTTAGTCGTACATGAAGGTTACGTAAAAATGCGAACTACGAAAGGTTTCAAAATAGTAGATGTCATATACAGACGAATTGATGATACATTCTTAGACCCTAAAACTTTTAATCCGGATTCGTTAATTGGAATTCCAGGAATATTTGATGTATATAAAAAAGGAAAAGTGGCCTTAGCCAATGCTCCTGGGACGGGAGTTGCCGATGACAAAGTTATTTATGCCTATGTACCTCGAATGATCAAATATTATTTAGGGGAAGATCCCGTTATTGACAACGTAAAAACGTATATCTGCAGTGAGCCAGATGATTTGAAATTTGTGTTAGAAAATATAGGTGATTTAGTCGTTAAAGAAGCCAATGAAGCAGGTGGCTACGGAATGTTGATCGGTCCAAAATCAACCCTAGAGGAACAAGAAAATTTCAAAAAGTACATATTAGCTAATCCAAGAAATTATATCGCTCAGCCTACGATTTCATTATCTCGAGTGCCATGCTTAATCGATGACCATGCAGAAGGCAGGCACGTGGACCTAAGACCTTATATTTTATACGGAGATGGCGTAAATGTAATGCCGGGGGGATTGACTCGAGTGGCGTTGCGCAAGGATTCTTTAGTCGTAAACTCCTCTCAAGGAGGAGGTTCCAAGGATACTTGGGTGCTTTATTAAGTAAAAGGTAAGAGGTAAGAGGTAAGAAGTAATAGGTAAGAGGTAATAGGTAATAGGTAAGAAGTAATAGGTAATAGTGACTTGACCTGAAATAGGTTGACAGCTGGATTGATTAATAATTAACAGGTAAATCTTTTTTTACTATTACCTCTTACCTTATACCTCTTACCTAAATTTATTACCTAATAGATCTGATTTCTTGTCAAATCATCCAAAGTCTCCCTCTTCCGAATGACAATAGCTTTGCCTTGGTCAATTAGAATTTCGGCTGGCAGAAATCTAGAATTATAGTGCGATGCCATAGTGAAACCATAGGCACCAGCATTTGCTAACGCAATAATATCACCTTCTTGTACCTCATTGATATTTCTCTCATCTTGCTTTCCGTTGAAATCAAATGAAAAAGTATCGGTTTCGCAAATATTTCCGACCACACGGTACGTTTTTTGGCTAGCTGAATTAGCATTTGAAGCATTAAAAATATAATGATAGGAACCATACATCATGGGCCTAATCAAATGGTTGAGGCCTGTATTAATTCCTAAAAAAGTCTTGATCGGATCATTTTTTACCACTGTGGCCTGGGCCAAAAAAGTGCCAGCTTCACTCACCAAAAACTTACCTGGTTCCACCCAAAGCCTTAATTCTCGACCATATTGACGGCTAAATTCAAGAAAGGATTGGCTCATTAATTGGCCCACTTCCTGCATGTCAACCCCCGGATCTTCGGGTGAATAAGGTACCTTAAAACCACCACCTAAATCAATAATTTCTAAGTCCTTAAAGTCATACGCAAAGTCAAAAAGTGCAGATGCAGCTTCTTGAAACGTTTTACCATCTTTGATATCCGAACCGGTATGTTGGTGTAAACCAATCACATGAATTTTATATTGATTGACAATCGTTAAAATTTCCTCTTTTTGATGAATTGAAATGCCAAATTTAGACTCAGGATGAGCCGTCATGATTTTTTCATTTCCACCACCAAAAACATGTGGCTTAATGCGAATAAGGCATGGCTTAGTTGATCCATATTTTTGTCCAAACTTTTCAAGCACAGAAAGGTTGTCCAGGTTAACTATGGCACCTTTGTCAACGGCAAATTCAATCTCTGAAAAATCAACTCCACTGGGAGTAAACGTAATTTGGTTGCCAACATAACCAGCCAAGATGCCTAATTCTAATTCTTGGGGAGAAACAACATCTAAATCCACTCCATTTTGCAGCATGATGCGCAAAATAGATAAATTAGTATTCGCTTTGCACGCATATTTAATGGATAAAGGAAATCCCTTCAATGACCCACGAAGAACTGAAATTTTTTCCCTAATTTTGTCTGCATCGTAGACATACAGGGGCGTTCCAAATTGTTGGGCCAAGTCCGTTAACTGAATACCTTGAATGGAATAATATGCCATTGAAATTAAATTTAGCGACAAATATAGCCTTAAAATGATCATCAAATGAAATACTTAAACACATTTGTTGATATCATGCTAAAATAATCGCTTTGAGTCAAAAAATAATTAACGCATTTTAGCTGATAAAAAATACGTTATTATAAAAAATACCAAGGATGAATAGAATCGTTTGGAAATTCAAAATGATTAAAATAAGATGGAAGTAGTATTAAAAAGGTTGGACGATGATTTTCATTTTGAAGGAATGGGTACCTCTTCCGTTCCAGTCCATATAGACGCCGCAGAGGGTATAGGTGGACATAATGCAGGGGCAAGGCCCATGGAATTATTGCTCATGGGCATAGGAGGATGCACCGCGATAGATGTCATTTTAATTCTAAAAAAACAACGCCAATCGATCGAAGATTTTCAAATCAGAATTTCAGGAACCCGAGAAAAAATAGAAGGAACCGAAAAAACTCCATTTCGTGAAATCAATATTCAATTTGAACTAAAAGGCGCCATTGATGGAAATAAAGCCCTAAAAGCAATCCAATTATCCATGGAGAAATATTGCTCGGCAACGGCCCAACTAGAACCCAGTGCTACCATTACTCATACCTTAGTTTTAAACTCAAATCAATTTATAGCCTAATATGCAAGCTTATTTAGATCTACTAAACCACATAAAAGAAAAAGGCACTTATAAATCTGATCGGACAGGTACAGGGACAACGAGTGTTTTTGGATATCAAATGCGTTTTAATTTAGCCGATGGATTTCCATTGGTCACCACAAAAAAAACACATTTAAAATCCATTATTTATGAATTGCTTTGGTTCTTAAAAGGAGAAACCAATACAGCCTACTTAAAAGAAAATAATGTCAGCATTTGGGATGAATGGGCTAGTCCAACAGGAGATTTGGGCCCTGTATATGGCAAACAATGGCGTTCTTGGGAAGGCGCTGACGGCCAAGTAATCGACCAAATTAAAGATGTTATTCATACCCTAAAAACAAATCCTGATTCCAGGAGAATTATCGTAAGTGCTTGGAATGTCGCTGATTTACCTAAAATGGCTCTAATGCCATGTCATGCATTTTTCCAATTTTATGTGGCAGATGGAAAATTGTCATGCCAACTGTACCAAAGGTCGGCCGATGTATTTTTAGGTGTGCCTTTCAATATTGCCAGTTACGCACTTTTAACAATGATGGTAGCCCAAGTTTGTGATTTGGATTTAGGCGACTTTGTATGGACCGGTGGTGATACGCATTTATACAGCAATCACATGGAACAAGTTGACCTACAATTACAGCGCAGCCCTCGCCCATTGCCCACCATGCGCATCAATCCTGACAAGAAAGACTTACTCGATTTTGTGTATGAAGATTTTACATTAGAAAATTACGACCCATACCCAGGCATTAAAGCACCCGTAGCTATTTAGTCAATCATCATTTCGATGATATCGGCAGCAGAATATCCTTTGGATTCTGCCTTATAGGATAAAATAATACGGTGTTGTAACACAGCAACTGCAACAGCTCGAACATCTTCTACATTAGGAGAATATCGACCATGCATCAATGACCTACATTTTGCAGCCAATATTAAATTCTGAGAAGCACGTGGTCCAGCACCCCAAGTGATAAATTCTTTGGTAGATTCCGTTGCCAAATCATTGTCTGGCCTCGTTTTATGCACCATAGTAACAGCCGCTTCAACCACATGATCAGAAACGGGAACACGCCTAATCAAATCTTGATACGCTAATAACTGACTAATCGTCAACAACGGTTTAATATCATCATCCATCCTAGTTTGTTCCGTCATGCGAACCACGTTTATTTCATCCTGAAAACTAGGGTATCCTAACTTAATCATGAATAAGAAACGATCTAATTGGGCCTCAGGTAAGGGATAAGTCCCCTCCTGCTCAATCGGATTTTGAGTAGCAAACACCAAAAAAGGTTTAGGCAGTTCAAAGCTTGTCCCTGAGACAGAGACCGTTTCCTCCTGCATAGCTTCCAAAAGCGCTGATTGGGTTTTGGGTGGAGTGCGATTAATCTCGTCTGCCAATACTAAATTCGTAAATACAGGACCGCGATTAAATACAAAGTTGCGATTAGCATCTAAGATTTCAGAGCCGATGATATCAGAAGGCATTAAATCGGGTGTAAACTGAATTCGTTTAAAATCCAAAGCGACCAATGAAGAAATAGTGTGGACTAAACGAGTCTTTGCTAAACCTGGAACTCCGACCAATAAACAATGACCTTGACAAAATAATGCATTAAGCATTAATTCAATGGTTAAATCCTGACCCACTATCCTTTGATGAATAGCCGATTTTAAAGCCTGTATGTCTTCAAAAAATGTTTCGGCAAGTTTAACGTCGTTCATCATTTTTATTGAGAAGCTCCACCCGATGATCCGCCAACAGTCCCAAGCGTATTGCAACTTTTAAACTCATCATCAATATAAATAAAAACGTCTTCCTTAGCTTTCATAAACCATTTTTCAATCGCATCATTCTTCTTTCGAGTCAAGGCTATATTTGAAATCTTTTGATAATCCTCTTTTAAATTAGCAAAATGAGGAGGATGCTTGGCCTTAAAATATAAAATACGAACAGCACTGCGGCCGTCTTCTGTCCGGTAAGGAATAGGCGTTGAAATAGTCCCCACTTTCATGGAATCAATAGAAAAATATAAACCTGGTTCCATCGTTCCGTCAAAAGGAATTCGGTATGAACGACTGCCCATATCCATGATTAAACCTCCAGCATCTTGCGTTCCCTTATCCTGAGAATGATCGCGTGCAGCCGCATCAAACTTTACAGAATCCCGTTGGATTAAAACCCGGATACTATCTAAATATTTAGTAGGCTCCGTTAAATCTAATTTTTGATAATCAGGTCTAAGCAAAATATGCCTCGCATGATACTCCTGACCTCGTACATCCAATAGCTGAATCATGTGAAAACCAAACTCACTTTCAACCACTTCTGACATTTGATTTGGCTTTAATTTTAAGGCCGCTGCTTCAAAAGGAGCAACCATCTGACCACGTTTTGAAAAACCTAAATCTCCCCCACGCTTTCCACTCCCCAAATCTTCCGAATATAACTTTGCTAATTCTTCAAAACTTTCCCCCTTTTCAATTCGCCTGCGGTAATCTAATAGACGAGAGATTAATTCATTTTTTTGATCCTTATTGGGTTGGGCTAGGCGAATGATATGACCCACCTCAACTTCAGAAGGCAGATATGGCAAGGAATCCGTCGGAATCGTAGCAAAAAATGCAGCGACTTCCTTAGGCGTTATTTTTACATCATCCGTAATTTTGTCTTGCATTTTACGACCCGTCATCTGCTCCTTCAAATTGGCCCTCAACTCCTCTTTCATCGTAGCAATAGGCTTACCAAAAGCCTCCACAATATTCTTAGCAGTCCCATATTGTTGCTCCATTTGATCCATTCGAGAACTCAATTCCATTTCAATACGCTTATCTTCGACAATCACTGAGTCAATTTCAGCTTTTGCCAACATAAGTTTATTGATCACTAATCCTTCCAAAATTTGGCAGCGGTCTGGAGTATTGGCTTGCCCACTGGATTGATATTGCTGAAATTGTTGCTCAATCTCTGATTTCAGGATATAATGATTATCCACCTTGGCAATAATTTTATCCAACAATTGGGCCGTATTTGCTTCTTGAGCTACACTGGTGATCGAAATCAAACAACCCACTACTCCTAAAAATAAATTCTTAATCCTCATATTTCTATTGCATTATTTTAGTTAACTCATCCTCTTGTCGGATAATAGGAAAACTTTGTTTCAAATTTAATAACCACTTTTGTTCTAAATCAGCCTGTAAATTTCGAATGATTGAACTTCTAGCTTCACTAAAACTCTTTAATCGCTCTTTTTCAATATTTTTTACGTCGGCAAAATAATACCTACCCGCTTTTTCAAAATTCCTTTTTCCCACTTCCCACGGAATGCTATCCAATATCGCATTTTCTCCACGTTTAAAAAAACCTTCTTCAGCGATAAGACTCAATGGTTTTATCGCATTAAAGCGTTTCACCACATCCTCCATCGATTGAGAATAAAACTTTATTGAAACACGCGAATTTTTCGTTTTATCTGTTTTCGAAGCAGACTTCAAATTTCCCTCTAATTTTTCAATTATCCGAGTGTTTGCAATTCCCTTTTTATTTAAATACGAAGCTACCCGATTAATCCTTCCTTGAGCCAAACTATCCATTTCACTTGAATCATGATGTCCAGAAATTTCAATCACATAATCTCTATTCTTAGCCATTAAAATAAACAATTCCTGTAAAAGTTTAGTAGACGCGTCTGCCAATTGACTTTGTCCGAACTGAAACAAAAGATCAGGAAACCGCTTATTCATCGGATAGGGTGCTGATTTTAATAGCTCTAAAGCATCAGAAAGAGTCTTTGGGTTATCTGCACTCACTAGTTTAGCTTCCAATCGAGTGGGCAATGTAAACTTCAACTCATTGGACGTAAAATATTTTTGTTGGCGTACCGAATCTAACGAGGGTTCAAAAATCTCCCTTTCTGTAATCTTACTAAACAAACTACCCTCATAGAATTCCTTCATCTGATCTTTAAAAGCTGGATATTTTACCTCCAAATGCTGCTCCTCTGCCTGAAGTGTATACAAATCAATAAACTCATCCAACCAAAACTGTTCAGAGATCGTTGGCAAATACCCCAAAGCCTTAATTTTTTTTCTTTGCTGATCGACGATAAAAACATAAAAATCTTTTACGGTAAAAGACTTTTGATCGATAGAAAATAAAGGCAAATTTAAATAAACCTCATCCCCGACGCGGTCTTGAGCAAAACGCTCTAAAGCAATTTTTTTATTAGCCTCATTAAGTAACACTTTATTTTCTTGACGGACACGCTTCATAAACGATGACTTAATAATCGCACTGCGATCAGCATCTGTTAAGACCTTTTGCTTTAAATATTCAGCCATCTCCTCATAACTCAACAACGGTTTTTTGTCTAATAATTTAAAGATTTGCCAACCTAAATTTGTCCGGATAGGTTCCGTAAAATCACCGAGTCGTTGAATCCCAAATAATTTATCTTGAAGTTCTTCGGATAATTCAGATGAAGAATACCAACGCCTTAATTCGCCTCCTCTACCCTTTGAATAAGGATCTTCAGAAAAATTTCTACAAATTGTTTCAAAAGTATCCTCTCCTTTTGCTAAATACTTTTGTACCTGATCTATCTTATTCTTTGCCTCCACTTGTAAATTTGTTGGAGCCGTGATTGGAACCGAAATTAAAATATGAGCTAAACGTATCTTGCCTTGATTAGGTCGAATATCCAAAACTTTGATGATGTGATATCCCGTCTCTGTTCGAATTATACCCGAAACTTGGCCCTTCTCTAGTGAATAAATGGCATTTTCAAGCGGGTATTTAGTCTGAAGAATTGACACATAGCCCAATAGACCTCCCCTTTGAGCCGACATTTCATCCTCAGAAACCTTAGTAGCTAATGCTTGGAAATCTTCCCCAGCTAACAGTTTTGTACGAATGTTGTCCATTTTCCGAAAGGCCAACAAAGTGTCCGCTGCACTTGGATTTATAGGTAATTTCACGAGAATCTGTGAAATCTGCTTCTCAAATTTAGACCGCTGATAAGCTTCCCTAACCAATGTCTCCAATTGATCGTTATCAATCAAATAGGGACTTGCTAATTCCTTTCTAAAACTTTGATATTCATCCTGAAATCCAGGAGATGATGGTATTTTAGCCTCCTCAGCAGCTAATATCTTGATTTGATAATCAATGTAATCCGACAAAAACTTTTGCTTATTCCCTGATTTGATACTATCACTCTCTAATAGTCGCCTATAATCTTTCTCAAAAAGGGATGAACTGATTTTCTTATTTCCAATTTGCAGCACAAAATCTGATTGAGCCTTAGAAATATGAGACAACAAGCCAACTCCCAAAAACAATAAAAATAGAAACCGTATTTTTAAACGCATAAAAATTAAAATCTTTTGGTCTTTTTTGACCTAGATAAGCCGATAAAATTACGAAAAATCATTGATAAAGTGATCTATTTGACAATATCCTTGACCTTTATTTCATACCCAAATTCATAATGAAAAGAATTTATGGCTGAATCTTTGCCCTTCCAATGAATGCGTTTAACTCTGGGTCTGTTCTGAAGAGACAAATCATCCCAAGTCCATACCACTTCAGAAATACCCAATAAATCATCTCGATCTAAAGAGGCTAAAAAATCCAATCCCACAGAACTTAATCTTGTGCCCCATAAAAACCAACCTAAAGGATTACTGACAGAGCTCCATTCTACCAATGCCAGTGGAATTTGAAGTGCTTCACTGTATGAACTCACCTTGTTAAAAAAATTTTGACTCTTTGAATAATCATCGATTTCCCAAAGGGCTATTTGAATACCCAATTTTTGACCTTCTTTTACATCCAAACGGAGGCCAGGTATTGAATCCAAACTTATTTTAGCCCCTTTTTTGATTTTACCGAAGTGCCTTGTCCCATGAGCGGCTTTAACTACCGAATCGTGATCCACCACACTCAGACTATAGGTGACAAATAACTCATCATATCGCGTTAAATTTTCTTGTATGTCGTTTGCGATTAATGGTTGCAGGATTAAATCGACTTGCTTGCTTTTTAGCTGAACCTTCTGCGTAGGTAAATTTGCTTTGGGGGACATATGTCTAGCCGAATGACACCCTATCAAGCTCAAGCAAAACAATAATATAATGAATTTATGCATTAATTTCCCTGAGGTTCTTGTTGGGTCAAACAATGAAAACTTCCTTGCCCCCAAATAATTTTTTTGGCCGACAGTCCTATAACGGGTCGATCGGCAAATAATTGCCCTAATAGATTTAAAGCGATCTCATCCTGAGGACAATCAAAGGTGGGTACTAAAACCCCCGCATTGGAAATGTAAAAATTGGCATACGAACCAGGCGCTCTAAACTCATCAATGATCACAGGATCTGGCATGGGTAATTCAACAATATTCAGCTGCTTCCCTGAAATTAAACGCATCTGAGATAATTCAGATAAATTTTTCGCTAACACCGCATGATTATCATCGGATTTTTTAGGCTCCACCATGGCAATGACCGTGTCTGAATTCACAAACCGAACCGTATCGTCAATGTGTCCATCCGTGTCATCCCCTACAATCCCATCACTCACCCAAAGCACTTGGTCCACACCATAGTAATCTATGAGGTATTGTTCAATTTGACCTTGATTTAAATGAGGATTTCTATTAGTATTCAATAAACAAGACCTACTGGTCAATACAGTCCCCGCTCCATTAAACTCAACAGAACCGCCTTCCATAATGATTTTGGGCTGGACAAACGGCAAGTTTAGAGATTGAGCTATCTGAGTAGGAATTTTATTATCATCATCAAATGGCGGATATTTTCCACCCCATGCATTATATTCCCAATCCACAATCATTCGAGAATCAGTATGTTGATGGATTAAAAACGCAGGTCCATGATCTCGGCACCATGCATCATTCGTCGGCCTAATGTGACATTTTATTTGATCAGCACTAATCCCATATATAGGTAATTGGCCCTCTATAAACTCTTTTAAAGCGAGATTATGGACATTAATATTTACTTTTTCCCCTAGCGAAATCGCCTTTATCAACTGAAAATATTCGGGATACATGTCATGCAATTTTTCTGCTTGCCATGAATGATCATTATGTGGAAAAGTAATCCATGTGGCCACATGAGGATGCCATTCGGGAGGAAAATAATATCCTTGTGATTTTGGAGTCATGCCAATGAAATTATAAAGAAGCGATTAACCTTAATCCTTCAAGTGTTATTAACTTGTTTACTTCGTCAAATGAGGATTCTAAAGGGGTTAAAATAGAGGATAATCCTCCCGTAGCTAATACTTTTATGTGAGCACCTTTCTCAGCTTTGATTTGAAATATCATTTCCTTGACCAATCCCACATAACCCCATAATATTCCGGATTGAATCGCAGAAACCGTATCAAATCCTAAGGCCGACTCAGGCATTTCAAGAGGTACTTCGGGCAACTGGGCCGTTTGTGAAAACAAAGATTTAACCGCAGTTTTCAATCCTGGGGCAATAGAAACACCTTGCATTTTCCCCTTTGCGTCCACCAAAGTAAACGTCAAAGCAGTACCAAAGTCAACAATGAGTACATCTGTTTTGTAATTTAAATGGGCATAGACAGAATTAGCAACTAAATCTGAGCCAATTTCATCTGGGCTAATCACCTCAATGGGCAATTTCGAATACAATTCAGTGCCCATGCAAATGGATTTCTTACCCGACCAAAAATCAACTCCTTTCTGAATTTGAGGTAAGACCGATGGAACGACCGAACTGATTAAGATGGAATCTGGTTGATAGGAATCAAATCCCTTCTCTTTCAATTCCTTCACTAACCACATTTGCAAGCGTAAAGGGCTCCATGGCTGGTGCGTAGGAGTCCGTAAAATTGCTTTCCACGTATTCTCGGCGTAAAATCCAAATACGATATCCGTATTTCCAATGTCAATGACTAATAGCATAATTAAGCGGGTAAATCTTTTTCTAAGCCTGCAGATAAGATGGGGAATCTTAACCAAGATTTAGGGTCTAAACTGTAATCATCCACATGAAAGCCCGGTGCATAACGCTCCCGCTTCCATTGATTTCTTGCCCAAAGCCGATAAAAACGATGTGTAAATTCTATTAATTTATCCTTTGAAAACTTGGATTGATACATTTCAATAATAAGTTTCTGACATTCCTCGGGAGATTTTCGATCATAAAAAGCCAATCGCTCCAAGTCATTTAAAATCGGATACGGCATCAAATCCTCCTCATCTACTTGGTGACTTCCTAATGGCCTAAGCTCAGCACTCGGCTCAAGGGAATTGACCCTGTGTAAACCTGCCATTTTACCACATTCAACAGTGCCGTGCGTTTCCGCCCAGGTCAACCATTTTCTCAAAAATGTTTTATCAATGCCGGCAATGGGTGAAATAGATCCCGAAGTATCTCCATCCATCGTCGCATAGCCTACGCTCGCCTCTGACCGATTTGAAGTAGCTAAAAGTAGCGCATTGTTAATATTGGCAAACATCCATGCACTTGGACTTCTTACCCGAGCTTGTACATTTTGCAAAGTTATATCATCTGTTTCCCAAGATAAGGTACGATCAATAGCGCCCTCAATTAAGGTTCTATAGCCTTTCACCAATGCATCAATATCGATTTCAAAGTGAGTCGAGCCTATAAATTCAGCTAATTCTTTGGCTGACTGACGCGTGTCAGTGGACGAATTAACTGTCCCTTGGTAGATCGTTGTCAATAATTTTGATAGTAATCCATGCATGTCTGAAACCGAATTCATCCAAGGTATATAGGCTAGCTTTTGCTTGAGTCCCTCAAATCCTAATTCTTTTTCTGCCAACCGCATCGCCATAAAACATAGCGAACTAATGGCTGAAGAGTCTGCACCCCCCGATAAGGAAACTACATATCCAAAGGATTTAGACTTTCGAAGGTAATCAAACAGACCTAATGAAATCGCCCGAGCAAATTCCTCTTCTTTAATAAATTCAGAATCTTCCCATGGATTTATTGTATTTTCTATAACTGGTTGATTCGTTTCGGAAACCTCTGTATTTGACCCAATAATATCGTCTGCTTGGGTTGAAAAAGCCTGAAGGTCAACCGCACCATAAATTAAATTTGAGTCGGCAAATGAAAAACGATTGGACTCAGCTATAATTTGGCCATTCTGAGCAATGTAAGCATCTCCATCAAAAATCACTCGGCCAGATTCATTGCCCAATAAATTGGCAAACAAATAAACGCCTTTGATTAATTCAGCTCCTTGAATCGCTAATTTTTTTCTAATTTGTGATTTACCAAAAGCAAAATGCGAGGCTGTAGGATTGCAAATCAACGAAACCCCTCGTTGGCCCAACGAAATAGCCGGGCGATTTTCACCTTCCCATGCATCTTGGCATATTTCCACACCTAGTAAAATTCCATTTCCAACGTTGACCCGATAATCACCCAAAGGAATGTTGAGGCCATCTTTGACAATATAGTTTCTTTGGGCAGCCGGCCATGGGGTAAACCAACGAGCCTCATAATGTACTCCATCGTTAGCTAAATGCTGCTTAGGAATTAAGGCCACTAATTTTTTGTTGGAAATACAAGCTGAAACATTATATAGCTTACCTGCAAAGCGAATCGGTAAGCCAACAAAAACCGTAATATCAGAGGTATGGGGAATCAATTTGGATAAATACGACCAAGATTGGTCTTCGGTAAATGAAGAATAAAACTGATCCTCGCAGCCATAACCAGTTAAACAAAGCTCAGGCAAGCATAAGATGGAAACCTGTAATTGTTGAGCTTCTTGGATTACGTTTAAAATACGCATGAAGTTACCCTCCCAATCTAATGGGATTTGATTAACAACCCCAGAACCAACGATTATTCTTGGCATTTATTTTCGGGGTTTTTGGGTAGTAATTTTAGGATTGCGACTAAGGAAACGATACCAAACCTTTTTCTTTTGTGCACCTGGTGCACCCATTAAAGCATAATTAGGCGTTCTTACATGCTTGTATCGGGGCGTCCACATCCAAGAGAATGCTTCCCTAGGTCTAAAATATGATTCACCATGCCGATGCTCAACACGCACTCGGCAAGTTTCTCTTGGACACCTGGCGGACCAACAACTACTCATTCCGGCCCATAAAAGTAGGCAAGAGATGAGAATTGAAAAGAAACGAAATGCGTGCATGATGGGAAATATTCTATTTAAAAAAATGATTCTAAACGTTAGAACGATTTCTAATTAGTTAAATTACAAATCAACTCTTAATTTTACTACGAATTTAAAAGTTAAAATGGAATTCAATCCCAAAGATATAAAATCAGTTGCAAAAAGAGATGTTTTTGAATATCCTGTCATGGAATCTTTTTACACGATTCAAGGTGAAGGTAAATATCAAGGACATGCCGCCTATTTCATTCGGTTGGGAGGTTGCGATGTAGGATGTCATTGGTGTGATGTAAAAGATTCTTGGCCCGTAGATACCCACCCTAAAAAAACAGTTGAAAGTTTAGTGAAGGATGCTTTGCAATTCCCAGGCCGATTGCTTGTTATTACAGGCGGAGAACCCTTAATGCATGATTTAGGTCCCTTAACGGAGGCCTTTAAGGAAGTTGGCTTCAATACACATATAGAGACATCTGGGGTTTGTGAGGTTGTAACAGGGGTATGGGACTGGATTTGCTTCTCACCCAAAAAATTTAAAGAGGCTAATCCGATGATATTTCACCAAGTAGATGAGTTGAAAATTGTCATTTTCCATAAATCCGATATTGCTTGGGCTCAGGAATTTGAGCCAAAAATACCCAAGCATTCCGAATTATATTTGCAACCGGAATGGTCGAAGCAAGCAGAAATGAATCCCATCATTGTTGAATTTGTTAAATCAAATCCTCATTGGAAAATTTCGATACAAACGCACAAGTTTCTTCAAATTCCATAAAATGATTGGACTCTGGATCATCCCTTTATTTTCATTTTTATCCGAAAGGGATAGCATTCCCATTGTCCCTGTTCCTGTAAAAGAGCTGAATGTTTATCGAACTCAATACTTCCCTACCTATTCGGCTAGTCGGAAAGAACTGTTTCTAACGGTCAGAAAAGCCATTAATTCCGATGAAGAAATATTTGTGTCAAAATGGAATGGCCAAAATTTTGAGGCTCCTTGGCCTATTGAGGAATTAAATCAAGAAAACAATGAGGGCACGCCTACCCTTTCTAAAGACGGCAAAACCATGATTTTCTCAGGTTGTGATTATCCTAATTCATTTGGTGGTTGTGATTTATATGCGTGTCAATGGGTCGAAGGATCTTGGACTAGGCCAAAAAATTTAGGGTATAAAATAAATTCGCACGATTGGGAAGGTCAACCCCAATTAAGTTCCGATGGAAAAATGCTATTCTTTTCATCGGATAGACCTGGCGGACAGGGCAAAAGAGATATTTGGCTGTCCCGAATGGAAGAAGATGGCAAATGGGGCCAGCCCAAAAACCTGGGAGAAGTGATCAACACCACTGAAGATGAACAAGGGCCTTATTTCATACAATCCAAAGACATATTGGTTTTTGCAAGTAATCAGAATGGAGGGTTAGGAGGTTTAGATTTTCATCAAAGTTTACTTTATGAAGGTATTTGGTCTAAATCTGTACCCATTTATGAGATCAATAGTCCGTCCAACGAAGCTGGATTTTCTGAAGCCATTATCGAAAATCAGTATTTTATCTCCAAAAAAGTGGGTGATCCCAATCAAGATCTTCAAATACACAGTGTCATCATTCCAGATTATTGTTGGATTAAAAAACCGCTAGCGCCCGAACCAGAAATAGTCCAAACAAAGCCATTGCCAATTTTTGAATTAAGTTTTGAGGATATTCAATTTAAAATAAATCAAGCTGAATTACCGATGGACGTTCCGATGAGTTTGAAGAATTTAGTCGAATTTCTTACGGCTAATATCCATCAACATATTGAAATACATGGCCATACGGATGAAGTGGGAAATTCGGTTGCCAATGTAAAACTCTCGGAAAGAAGAGCCCTTTCTGTCAAAACATTTCTTGTTAACCATGGCATTGAACCTTCTCGCATCTTAACGAAGGGATTTGGGAACACTAAACCCAAAATTAAAAATGCAAGTATCGAACAGCGAAAAGCTAATAGAAGAATTGAAATTATTTTGCCCTAGATTTTTTTCGAACTCGTTTCTTTTTCTTTTTGAAAACTTTTTTAGCCACAAAAGGGTGTAAGCCCGCGTTAGTCGAGTCTCTATTTACCCAAGCAGCACGTAATGAATCCGTGATTTCTATCTCGGGAATTAATCTTATAGCCACTTTTGAAACACCAAATGGCACCAATCCAATTTCTCTGGCAGCAGCAAGCGATAGGTCGATAATCGCCCCTCGTCGATAAGGACCTCGATCATTGACACGAACAATAGTTGATTTATTCGTTTTTGGGAATTTTACCTCCACCCAGGACCCTAATGGAAAATAGCGATGCGCTGCTGTAAATTGATAGGGATTGTACCTCTCACCACTCGTCGTTTTAACACCCCAAAATCGACTACTATAATACGTGGCATTTCCTGTTTGGCTGTTGTCAAGGCCTGAAACATGAAATATTTGTAGATGTAATACGAAAAAAAGAATGGCAATTTTTAAAATGGGTGATATCATAATAAAGGTAAGTCCTAGCGGATAAAACAAAAAAGCTCTTTTAACAAAGAGCTTTTTAACAAAGAAATTTTAATTCTTATCGGTTGGCGATGTCAACAAACGCACGCGAGGTATATCCCGTATAAATTTGTCTTGGTCGGCCTATAGGCTCTTTATTGGTCTTTAATTCTTTCCACTGCGCTAACCAACCAGGTAGACGGCCAATCGCAAACATCACAGTAAACATATTGGTTGGTATCCCTAAGGCTCTGTAAATGATTCCAGAATAGAAATCAACGTTAGGATATAATTTTCTTGCGACAAAATACTCATCATGTAAAGCTGCATCTTCTAAATGTTGCGCGATCGATAAGACAGGATCATTCACTCCCAATGCTTTTAAAACATCATCAGCGGCCTTTTTAATGATTTTAGCTCTTGGGTCAAAGTTTTTATATACACGATGCCCAAAACCCATCAATCTAAATCCAGAAGCCTTGTCTTTGGCCATGGCAATATACTTATCTGTATCTCCCCCATCGGCCTTAATTGCCTCTAACATCTCGATAACTTCTTGGTTTGCTCCCCCATGTAACGGACCAGAAAGTGCTTGGATTCCTGCTGAAACGGATGCAAATACATTGGCGTGAGAAGAACCCACTAATCGAACCGTTGACGTAGAACAATTTTGCTCATGATCAGCGTGAAGAATTAATAATTTATTCAAAGCTTTTGAAACGACAGGATCCCCTTTAAAAGGATCACCAGGTTTCGCAAACATCAATTGTAAAAATGTAGAACAATAATCCAAAGAGGTATCCGGTTGATTAGCCTCCTGGCCTAAACCTTTTTTATAATTCCAGGTAGCCATGATAGGCAATGTTGCCATCAAACGCATCATGTTTTTTTCGTCATCGCCAGCCTCTTCAGTGGAATGAAAAGCGGACATAAGACCCACTAAACCAGCTATTTCACTCATGGGATGAACTGAATTCGGAATCGAATCAGCTATCTTTTTCAAAACCTCATTGGAAATAGTATATTGCTTTATTTCACTTTCAAATGAATCCAATTGAGCTTTATTGGGTAATTCGCCATGGATCAACAAATAAGCCACTTCTAAAAATGTGGATTTATCGGCCAATTCTTCAATACTATAACCTCGATATCTTAAAATTCCCTCCTCACCATCTAAATAGGTAATCGCACTTTTAGTTGCTCCTGTGTTTTTGTAACCTGGATCGTATGTAACGTAACCTGATAAATCACGAAGCTTAGCAATGTCGATCGCTTTTTCATTTTCAGAACCTACAAATGTTGGCAATTCAAATGATTGACCGTCTAAATTGATAACTGAATTTTGAGACATAATATTAATTGTATAATGGCAAATGGTTTGCAATTCCAAAAAGTATTTGTAAAATTTTGAAATCGAAGCACTAAGATAATACGTAATTTTGAAAGGTTAAGTACCTTTGTTGATCCAGTAAAAATTAATTTAATTAACACAATTTTTTCTAAAGATATTTCAAAAATATTTGATTCTATGACGCATTTACGCCAACTAATTTCTAAATACTCATTTAGTTCAAAAGATCGATTTCTGACATATGTGAAAATTGACACACAATCCGACCCGAAATCTACGACTAGTCCAAGTACTGAAAAACAAAAAGATTTGGCATTGCTTTTAGTCAAGGAGCTACATGATTTAGGAATTTCGAATGCGCATACCAATGAATTTGGATATGTCTACGCACATCTTGAATCCAATGTATCCAATGATATCCCGGCGATCTTTTTTTGTGCTCATATGGACACTTCCCCTGATTGCTCTGGCTTGGGGATAAAGCCGATTATACATGAAAATTATCAAGGAAAAGACATTATTTTACCCGATGATCCTTCTGTGGTCATCCGACTCAATGAACATCCCGACTTACAAGAACAAATAGGAAATGATATCATTACAGCGAGTGGAACAACTTTATTAGGAGCGGATAATAAGGCAGGAGTTGCAGAAATCATGGATGCGGTGGCTTTTTGGCAACAATATCCGAGTGTTGAGCATGGTCCTATTTCGATCGTCTTTACTCCTGATGAAGAGGTAGGCCGAGGAACGGACCACATTGACATTCAAAAAATAAATGCCGTATATGGGTATACGTTGGACGGCGAGAAACGAGGACATCTTGAAAATGAAACATTTTCTGCAGATGGATTTACGATTAAAATTAAGGGAATTTCGCAGCATCCAGGATTTGCCAAGGGTCGAATGGAAAGCGCCATAAAAATAGCTGCTGACATTATCTCAAACCTTCCTAAAGAAAATATAAGTCCGGAAACAACCGAAAAAATGGAAGGATTCATTCATCCAGTGGATATTCAGGGTCATGTGGAAGAAGCTCAAATAGACTTTATTTTGAGGGATTTTGATACATTGAAATTGATTGAATACGGCAACTTACTCAAAGAAATTACCGCCAATGTATTAAAGAATTATCCAAACAGCACAGCCGATTTCATTCAAACAGAACAATATCGCAACATGAATGAGATCTTAAAAGACCATCCATTATGTATTTCTTTAGCGATGGAAGCTATGGAATTAGCTGGATTAACACCAGAAACAACGAGCATTCGAGGCGGGACCGATGGTTCAAGATTGACGTTTATGGGATTGCCCTGTCCAAACATATTTGCTGGTGAACATGCTTTTCATAGCAAAGAAGAATGGGTCTCCGTTCAGGATATGCAAAAAGCTACTGAAACCATTCTGTATTTAGCAGAACTGTACACGGTAAGGTATTAGGTATTAGGTATTAGGTAATAGGTAATAGGTATTAGGTAAGAGGTATTAGGTAAGAGGTATCAGGTAATAGGTATTAGGTAAGAGGTATTAGGTAAGAGGTATTAGGTAATAGGTATTAGGTAAGAGGTATTAGGTAATAGGTATTAGGTAAGAGGTATTAGGTAAGAAGTATTAGGTAAGAGGTATTACCTAAAAAAACTACTCCCACTCAATCGTTGCCGGTGGTTTAGACGAAATATCATAGACCACTCGATTCACTCCTTTAACTTGGTTAATAATTTCATTGGAAATACGTCCTAAAAATTCATAGGGCAAATGGCACCAATCTGCCGTCATTCCATCCAAACTTGTCACAGCTCTCAAAGCTACAACCTGCTCATAAGTACGTTCGTCACCCATCACTCCGACCGACTGAACAGGCAATAAAATAGCTCCAGCTTGCCAGACTTGATCATATAAACCATCTTGCTTCAAGCCATTAATAAAAATAGCATCCACTTTTTGTAAAATATCTACTTTTTCAGGAGTGATATCCCCTAAAATTCGAATAGCTAAACCAGGTCCAGGGAAGGGATGACGTCCTAAAATTTCTTGAGGAACGCCTAGCGTCTTGCCAACTAACCTCACCTCATCTTTAAACAATGTATTCAAAGGCTCCACCACCTTTAATTTCATGAAATCAGGTAAACCACCCACATTATGATGGGATTTTATCGTGGCCGAAGGACCATTTACACTGACACTTTCAATCACATCCGGATAAATAGTTCCTTGGCCTAACCAAGAAACACCTTCGATCAAATGAGATTCTTGGTCAAAAACATCAATAAACGTTTTCCCTATCGCTTTACGTTTTTCCTCCGGATCAGAAAGTCCAGCTAACGCATCATAAAAAAGCTTTTTGGCATCAACTCCCTTCACATTTAATCCCAAAGTGTGGTACGATTCTAACACCTGTTCAAACTCATTTTTACGCAATAATCCATTGTCGACAAAAATACAATATAGATTTTTACCGATCGCCCGGTGCAATAAAACGGCCGCTACAGAACTGTCAACTCCACCTGATAAGCCTAAAACAACTTTATCATTTCCCAATTTTTCCTTTAAAGCGGCAATCGAAGTTTCTGCAAAGGAATCAGAAGTCCAAGTTTGTGAACATCCAGATATACTCACAACAAAATTCTTAATTAATTCGCCTCCCTCCGTAGAATGAGTCACTTCAGGATGAAATTGTATTCCAAATATCGGTTTGGATATATGTGAAAATGCGGCCACGCGCACCGTTTCTGTACTTCCAATCACCTCATATTCCTTTGGCAAATCCATGATGGTATCTCCATGAGACATCCATACCTGGCTTTTTGCTGATAATCCATTCAATAAGGCACTTGGCTTTTTCGAATCCATGTGTGCCCTTCCATATTCCCGATGCGCAGATGCCTGCACAGATCCTCCTCCCCAATGAGCTAATAATTGAGCTCCATAGCAGATACCCAACACAGGTCGATCACCAAATAAAGTCAAATCAATGCTTGGCGAATCCGCATCACGAACCGAGCAAGGGCTACCTGACAAAATAATCCCTTTTACAGAATCGTCTAAAACTGGGATTTTATTAAAAGGGTGTATCTCACAATAAACTTTAATTTCTCGGACACGCCGAGCAATCAACTGAGTTACTTGAGATCCAAAGTCAAGGATAATAATCTTTTCCGTCATACGAATTGATAAAAAATAAACAGCAAAGGTCGGAAATTTCAATCAAAAACCGATTATTCCGTTAGAAAAATCTATTTGTATAATAAATAACGTAAGCGCATTTGAGAATAAACTTTTAAAGCGGGTTCCCAAGAAGCACGAATTTGAGATTCCGTTTGGCCAGCTATCATTTGCTTGCGTAATGTATCTGTGCCGGCCAGTTTATCAAAAAAAGATGGACTAGAAAAGAAACTTTCACTTCTACCCATTTTATTGAAAAAATAAAGCAAGTATTTTAAACTGAAACCCAATTGGCGCACAGGTACCGTAGTCAAATTAAACCCAAAACAAAGTTTACCTTTTTGCGGTGGATCCATCGCTCCAGCCATAGGCACAGGTGTAAACTGATAATCTCCCGCGCCGTCCAAAGGAAGTCCAGCTACTTGGAATTGCGTTTTAGTTCCTCGGCCAACGCTTACGGGCGTCGCTTCAAACAGACAAAGTGAAGGATATAAACCAATAGATTGATCATTGGGTAAATTAGGGGATGGAGGAATCGAAATGTGCACAAAAGCGTCATGCGAATAATTCTGGACCGGAATAACTTTCAAATCACAAACTACCTGATTCGCTAACCAACCTTCGCCATTGATCATTTTCGCTAACTCTCCCAGCGTACAACCATGCACAATTGGAATGGGATTTAGGCCAACAAATGAGGCAAATTGACGTTCCAAAACGGGCCCATCAACATAATGACCATTAGGATTTGCACGATCTAAAATGAGCAATGGCACCTTATTTTCAGCACAAGCCTCCATCACATAATGAAGCGTAGAACTATACGTATAAAACCGAACGCCTACATCTTGAATATCAAAAACAACCATCTCCACATTTTTAAAATCCTCCTTGTTTGGCTTTTTATGTGATCCATATAAGGAAACAATGGGCAATCCTGTTTTTTGATCTACACTATCGTCCACATGTGCCCCAGCATCTGCGCTTCCTCTAAATCCATGCTCCGGGGCGAAAATTTTAGTCACCTGAATGCCGGAAGCCAATAAACTATCCGCCAAATGTGTCTTTAAAATAAAAGAAGTGTGGTTGACTACCAGGGCTACCTTTTTGTTCTTCAATAAATGCACATACGATCTTGTGGAATAAGCACCTGGCATAGGATTGCCAGATTGTTGGCCTGGCAATGAATAAAAAATGAACAATAACAAGATTAGCTTGTAGAATCGAAGCAATAGCATTTTCTTTGCGTGTTAAAATATCAGGTCAAATATCAGATATTTTTTTAGCATTATAAACTTGTGATTTAAAAATGAATTTCCCCTTATTCGTAGCTCGTCGGATTAGAAACACACAAGAAACTTCATTTTCTAAGACCGTTACGTGGGTTGGCGTAGGAACAATATCACTAGGCATAAGCATTATTCTGATTGCTTTCTCCATTCTATTTGGCTTCAAATCAGCCATTCAGGAAAAATTAACTAGTTTTTCAGGACACATACGCGTAAGTAAAATCAGTGGGAATCATTCGGTTTCAGAAAGTCCGATTTATAAAAACACAGATTGGGAAAAGTCCGTGGCCCAACTATCCTACATCGATCATGTCCAATCTCACATTCAGAAACCTGGTATTCTTGTTGGCAAAACAGGGCTTTCAGGTATTGTCATTAAAGGCATTGGGCAGGATATGCCACGAGCGCAAATCAAAAAAAACCTTATTCAAGGTCTCCCCTACCTTAAAAATTCTCAAGATGTAATCATTAGCCAGATTCTGGCCAAACAATTAAAAACAAGCATCAATCAAAGTCTAATTTTATACTTCTTAAGCCAACCGGAGCGACCCAGAAAAGTTAACGTAACCGGGATTTATGAAACGGGATTAGATGAATTAGATAAAATTTTTATCCTAGCAGATCGTGATTGGGTAGGGAAAATGAATGGCTGGAGTTCTGATTCCCTAGGTAGTTATGAAATCATTCTTAAAAAAGGTGCTGACTTGAACCAATCGGCCTATTATTTAGAAAAGGATTTGCCCACCGAATGGAAATTAGAGACCATTGAAGAATTGTATCCATCCTTGTTTGACTGGATGAATATGTTGGACCGCAACATTGTCATCTTTATTTCCCTGCTTCTCGTAGTCGCCTGCTTTAACCTCATTGCCACACTTTGGGTATTAATCATGGAAAGAATACCCATGGTGGGTTTGTTAAAAGCATTAGGCAGCTCTCAAAAACAAATAAGAACCATTTTTTGGTGGAACGGTTTCTTTATCTTACTCAGAGGATTAGTGATAGGGAATATCATCGCCATTCTTTTTTGCTACGTTCAATTTACCTATAAACTGATCCCATTAGATCCTGAAAATTACTATATGAACTCTGTACCCATACTTTGGGATACACCTACCTGGATATATGTCAATGTAGGAACATGTCTATTAGTCGCCCTTACCATCACCATACCCACATTATTTATAAAAAAAATAGAACCCAAAGATGCAATCAATTACAAAAGTTAAAAACGTTCGATATCTATTCATCGCTTCGTTCCTTCTCTTCAGCATTTACTTATCTGGACAAAATTCCATTGGTTATTCCATTGATTTGAATAAACTCGCCAACGATAAATTAAGTGTCCAAGTAAAAACACCCAAATTCAAGCAAGATCAAATTGACTTTTTCTTCCCTAAAATTGTTCCGGGTACGTATGCCAATTATGACTTTGGGAGATTTATTAGTGATTTCCAAGCCTTTGATGCACAGGGAAAAAGTTTATCGGTCGTAAAAAAGAATGTGAATCAATACCAAATTAAAAATGCAGGTAAATTAACTCGCATTACATACCAAGTAGATGACACTTGGGATAGCCCGGAAATTGACGGCGAATATGTTTTTGAACCCGCGGGAACTTCCTTCCAAAAAGATACTTTGTTTGCCTTAAACACACATGGATTTTTAGGTTATTTCAAAGGATTTGAAAAAAATAAAATCGAATTAGAAATTAATAAACCCACATTTATGGTGGGCACTTCCTCGTTGAAAAGCGACAGTAAAAGCAGTCCCACCCAAGATATTTTCAAGGCAAATTCATACTATGAAATCGTGGATTCCCCTTTTATGTATGCGAAGGCAGATACGACCCTACTAAAAATTGGAAACGTAGAAATCGTTATTTCCTTATTTAGTCCCAATAAAACCTTAATCTCAGAGGAAATAGCACAAAAAATTAAGCCGCTTTTAGAGGCTCAAAAAAATTATTTGGGAGGTAATTTACCAATCCAACGCTATGCATTTTTAATCATTTTATCGGATAACCTGAAAAATGGCAGTTATGGTGCACTAGAACATGCTAAATCCTCTTTTTACTATTTACCTGAGGGGGATATTACAGGTTTAGGCCAAACTATTTTAGACATTTGCGCGCATGAATTTTTCCATATTGTAACCCCATTAAATATTCATTCGGAGGAGATTGGGAATTTTGATTTTAACCAACCCAAAATGTCAAAACATTTATGGTTATATGAAGGCCTAACTGAATATGCGGCCCACCATATGCAATTGAAATATGATCTTGTCAAATTGCCCCAATTCATGCAAACAATACAAGAGAAATGGGAGACGATGCAAATGCAATTTGACGATAAGATCCCGTTTACCGACATGAGCAAAAAGGTATTAGATACCTATAAAGACCAATATAGCAATGTATACCAAAAAGGAGCTTTATTAGGTTTTGGACTAGATTTGTTGTTGAGAAAGCAATCAAATGGAGCCTATGGAACCCAACAAATGATGCAAGATTTAGCCAAAATTTATGGTCCCAATAAATCCTTTAAAGACGATGAATTGTTTGATCAATTAATTGAGGTAACCAAGATTCCAAGTCTAAAAGAATACTTCAATAACTACGTGGCAGGAAACAAAAAAATCCCATTAAATGATTGGCTTAATAGTATTGGATATGAAATTGATCCGAACAAAAAAGATACGGTTAAAACCTTAGGCTTTGATTTTCAAACACTTAACATTAATTCAGAAACGAAGAGAGCATTTATTGGAAGCGAGTTAGGTGTTAATCCATTTGGGAATGCACTCCAATTAAAAGCCAAAGACGAACTGGTTTCCGTAAATGAATTGCCCGTAGACCTACCTAATTTTGTCAAAAATACCCAACAAGTTTTGTCAAAAATTAAACCCGGTGATTTATTAACCTTAGAAATTGCACGGTCTAATGACAAAGGGGGATTTGAAACGATTAAATTAGTTGCCCCCTTTCAGTTGACGATCCAATCGAGCAGAAAATCCATTAATGAACTTATTTTACCTTCAAGAAAGCAAATCAAATTGCGGGAAGATTGGATGAAGCCTAATCCTTAATTTCAGCTACGGGCGCTATAAATTCTTTTTCATGCTTGGCAATCCAAACAGTGGCTACCCCATTGCCTATAAAATTAGTGATGGCACGGGCTTCTGACATAAATCGGTCCACGCCCAATAACAGCGCCAAGCCCTCCAAGGGTATTACTTGAAGTGCGGTTAAGGTCGATGCTAACACCACAAATCCACTGCCAGTTACCCCAGCGGCACCCTTGCTAGTCACCATTAAAACTCCAATGATTGTCAATAATTGGCCATAGGATAAATCGATGCCATATACCTGCGCTAAAAATAAGGTAGCCATGGATAGGTAAATACTTGTTCCATCGAGGTTAAACGAATATCCCGCTGGAACCACCAAACCTACAACCGATTTCGAACAACCCATTTTCTCTAATTTTTTCATCAGCGACGGTAAAGCTGCTTCAGACGAAGAAGTGCCTAATACAATTAATAATTCTTCCTTAATGAATTTCAAAAAGCTCCAAATTCGTTCGCCGCAACTTCGCATCACAAAGCCTAGCACAACAAAAACAAATATTCCCATCGTCACGTAAACTGAAATCATCAATTTAGCGAGTGGCAATAAAGAATGAATACCAAACTTTCCAATCGTAAAAGCCATTCCTCCTAAAGCGCCCAATGGGGCTAAATACATAATAAAATGTAAGCCTTTGAAAACCCAATCTGAGGCTTGGTGCATGCCTGAAATCATTTTTGCCTTTCGAGTAATGAAAGTTAAGAGGACACCAAAAATCAGAGAGAAAATCAATACTTGGATCGTGAAATTTTCTTTTAAAAACATGAGCCAACTAAAATCTGCGGCTTTTTGAGTATACTTTGAAATATCACCACCGGCCACATCATCCCGAATAACCCCAATTCCTGGTTGGAGAAATTTAGAAACTGCCAATCCTATTACTAAAGCCAAAGTCGTAATGACTTCAAAATACAATAATGCCTTTCCACCTACTCGGCCTACCTTTTTCAAATTACCCATATTGACAATTCCCAAACTGATCGTCAAGAAAATGATTGGATGAATAAATAGTTTGACTAAACTGATAAATATCCCACTAAACATTTCACTTAAAGAAGGACCAAAAGAAATTTCGGTTCCTAACAGGGAATAATTAATTTTCTTTTCAAATACAGGGTATAGCGCAATGTCAGGTCGAAAATGACCTACAAGAACACCAATAACGATAGAAAGAAGGACCCAGAAAGTGAGGTTTGATGTAATATTATTCTTTTTCATACGTTAATAAGAGGTTTAGGCAAAAGTAATAATTATTGATAATAAAACATCGTTTGGGATTCTGCTCAGATTTGCCGAATTTTGCAAGCTATTTATTTGCCTCAATTTCAAATTTTATGTCAGAAAAAATCAAGTGTTTAATTATAGGTTCGGGTCCTGCAGGTTATACAGCTGCTATTTACGCTTCCCGTGCAGGTTTGCATCCAGTGATGTACATGGGGGGCCAACCAGGAGGACAGTTGACCACAACCACGGAAGTAGATAATTTTCCAGGATATCCAACAGGTGTGGATGGGCCTACCATGATGATTGATTTAGAAAATCAAGCCAAGCGGTTTGGAACGGATGTTCGTCATGGATTAGCTGAAAAAGTGGATTTTACCTCTCAGCCAAAAAAAGTTTGGATTGACAATGGCGATGAAATTGAAGCAGATTCCATCATTATAGCTACGGGAGCTTCAGCTAAGTGGCTTGGCTTAGAAGGAGAAACGACCTATAATGGCTTAGGCGTTTCGGCCTGCGCTGTTTGTGATGGATTCTTTTATCGAAATCAAATCGTTGCCGTGGTGGGAGCTGGTGATACGGCCGCAGAAGAAGCAAGTTATTTGGCTAATTTATGTACCAAAGTTCACATGATTGTCCGCAGAGATGAGATGAGAGCTTCTTTAATCATGCAAGATCGTGTTAAAAATAATCCTAAAATTGAAATTCATTGGAATTCAGAAACCGAAGAAATTTTAGGGGATTCAACAGGCGTGACAGGTATTCGTCTAAAAAATAGAGTGAGTGGAGCTACCGAAGAAATTGCCTTGACAGGATTTTTTGTCGCGATTGGGCATCAACCCAACACGTCCATTTTTAAAGATGTTTTAGCCATGGATAATCAAGAATATTTAATCACAGAAAAAGGAAGTACTCGAACCAATGTGGAAGGCGTATTTGCTTGCGGAGATGTGCAAGATTCGACCTACCGACAAGCGGTTACCGCAGCTGGAACAGGTTGTATGGCTGCATTAGACGCGGAAAGGTGGTTAGCCGCTAATCATTTACATTAATCATTCTGATGAATTTTAAAACGATTTTTTTAGGTGTAATCTTTTTATTTCCTTGCTTTTTATCAAAAGCACAGGAAAAGAAATTGTTTAAAAAGAACACTAAAATTGAAAACAAAAGTCAGGCGCAACTGTATCAAGAACAAACGAAAAAGAGTGATTTAGACGAATTACCTCCTTTACAGTTTAGAACTGAATCGGAGTCCGGGTCTACTGCTTTAGGAGGTTCAGAGATGCAAGAGCGAAAATATGAGCCTTTAAAAGTCATTAATAAGACCATCAGTAATTTTGATACGACATCGATCGACGAAGGAGAAGCCTTGGTGGTGGAAATAGAAGAAGAAAATGCACCGGAAGGCAGTGAAGATTTTGTTTCCGTTGCCTCTTATTATTCGATTTGGGATACACAAAGTATCGATCCTTACGATATCAATGCCAAAGATTTCGACGAACCAGTAGATTTGGAATTATATAATTTAGCCACTGGCAAGAATTGGTCCGCTCCATTAGCTTCTATTAAACAAACAAGTCCTTTTGGACCTCGCTGGGGTCGATTGCACGCAGGAGTAGATCTCGATTTAGAAACGGGATATCCTGTTTATTCAGCCTTTGATGGAATTGTGAGAATGGCGAGTGTCGACTGGGGGGGATATGGAAAGTTTATGGTGGTCAGACACTATAATGGACTGGAAACGCTCTATGGACACCTTTCCAAGCAATCCTTAGAAGCCGGAACTTTTGTGAAAGCTGGGGATGAAATAGGTTTAGGTGGAAATACGGGTAGAAGTACAGGCTCACATTTACATTTTGAGACTCGTTTTGAAGGAAACCCATTTAACCCAAATCAAGTATTTAATTTTGGTACCGGTGAACCTTTGTCTGATCATTTACTGATTACGGCTCAAACATTTAACACCCGAGCTTTATCGCTTAAAAACGAATATGGAAGTGCTGGGGAAAAAATTAGAACAAGACGAAAAGCTTGGACTAGAGTACGCAATGGAGATTCGTTGTATTCAATTGCTCAAAGAGCCGGGATGTCCGTTTCTAAATTAGCCCGATTAAATGGTTTGCGATTGTCGTCTACGATACGGGCCGGTAGACGTTTAAGAATTCATTAATATGGCTATAAAACTTGATATCTTGGTCATGGCCGCGCATCCTGATGATTCGGAATTAAGCTGCTCTGGAACTATTCTATCCTACATCGCGCAAGGAAAAAAGGTCGGCATAGTCGATTTTACCAGAGGCGAAATGGGCACAAGAGGCACTCCTGAAATCCGTTTGCAAGAATCGAATGAAGCAACCAAAATCTTAGGATTGCATGCCAGAGAAAATTTGGGATTAGCTGATGGTTTTTTCCAAAATGACCAAGCAAGCCAATTAATCTTAATGGAAGTAATTAGGCGATATAGACCCGAGATAGTATTAGCGAATGCACTCGAAGATAGGCATCCTGACCACGGAAAAGGCGCTAAATTGGCCATCGACGCATGTTTTTTATCAGGACTTAGAATGATCAATACGATTGATTCCCAATCAAAACTAGATCAATCTGCTTGGCGTCCTAAACATGTATATCATTACATTCAAGACCGTTATTTAGAACCTGATTTTGTGATTGATATTACCGAACATTGGGAAACTAAAGAACAATCGATCCGTGCTTTTAGGAGCCAGTTTTTTGATCCAACATCCACAGAACCCAATTCCTATATTTCAAGTCCTGATTTCCTGTCCTTTATTGAGGCGAGAGCCCAGGAAATGGGCCATAAAATAGGGGTTAAATATGGAGAAGGCTTTCAAAGCCAAAAGACGATGCAGGTAACGAATTTATTTAGTTAACATTAAGGCGCTAGTCGGCCTATTTTCCAATTATTTTCTCCCGCCAACTCATATATCACTCGATCATGCAATCGAGAAGTACGTCCTTGCCAAAATTCAAAATAAGAAGGAATCAATTCAAAACCTCCCCAATGTGGTGGCTTGGGTATTTCTTGACCTTCATATTTGGCTTCTAATTCCTTGAAAGTCAATTCTAAAATATCACGGGATTCAATACGGGCACTTTGTTCGGAAACCCAGGCGCCTATTTGCGAGGCACGTGGTCTATTTTTAAAATATATCTCAGCCGTGGCTGAATCTACCTTTTGGGTGATCCCCTCAATTCGAATTTGGCGCTCTAATTCGGCCCAAAAAAAAGTGATGCAAGCCTGAGGATGCTTATCTAATGCATCAGCTTTGCTTGAACGATAATTCGTGTAAAATGAAAATCCTTGGCCCACACTTTTCAATAACACGATGCGTCCATTTGGCATCCCATTTTCTCCTAAGGTGCTCACATGCATGGCATTGGGTTCAGGAACCTGACTATCTTTCGCCTCAGAAAACCATTTTTTAAATTGTTCAAAAGGATTTTTATCCACGGAAGATTCCAATAATTCTCCTTTTTGATAATTGATTCTGAGTTCAGCTAAGTTCATATTCGATCATTTTTTTCATATCTTTACTCAAGGTAAAGCCCAACAAATTTAGTTAAATTCTATGAAAAAATTATTCCTATTTGATGCAATGGCACTCATTTATCGAGCTCATTTTGCATTTGCTAAAACACCCAGAATTTCGTCAAAAGGAATTAATACCAGTGCCGTTTTTGGCTTTGCTAATACCATTTTAGAAGTCATTCAAAAAGAAAAACCTGATTACTTAGGCGTTGCCTTTGATACCCCCGCTCCTACTTTTAGGCACATCGAATACACACCATACAAAGCACAGCGCGAGAAACAACCGGAAGACATCACCATTGCGATTCCCTATGTTAAGCGCCTTGTGGAAGCTTTAGATATTCCCATTTTGATTTTAGACGGCTATGAAGCGGATGATGTCATCGGAACCATTGCCAAAAAAGCAGTCAAAGCAAATCCGGAAATAGTCGTTTACATGATGACGCCAGATAAAGATTATGGTCAATTAGTTGAGGAACGAATCAAAATGTACAAACCCGCTTTCATGGGAAAAGGAGTTGAAGTTTTAGGTCCCAAAGAGGTTTGCGCACGTTGGAATATAAAAAATGTAGACCAGGTCATCGACATGCTCGGCCTCATGGGAGATGCTGTAGATAATATTCCAGGAATTCCAGGAGTCGGAGAAAAGACGGCACAAAAACTATTGGAAGAATTTGAGTCTTTGGAAAATTTATTGGAAAATACGGATCTTTTGAAAGGGAAATTGCAAGAAAACTTGATCAATTTTAAAGAGCAAGGAATCTTGTCAAAACACCTTGCACGTATCCTATGCGAAGTTCCCATCGAATATGAAGAGGAGAAATTATTGGCCACGCCACCTAATCGCGCACTTTTAGAACCTCTACTAGACGAGTTAGAATTTAGAACATTAAGAAAAAGAATTTTAGGAGAAGACAGCCCAGCACCCAGCGCAGAACCTAAGGTAGCGCCTAAGAAGGACGCAAACCAAATGGATATGTTTGCCATATCTGCTGCACCACAAGCAAATGAGGTTGGTAAAAGTATAGACGAGAGCGTTAGCGAGCCCGCGAATTTCAGTTTCAATAACTTACAAAACACAAAACATCAATATCATTTAATTCAGGGGGAAGCAGCCATCAAATCGCTGATCGGTTTTTTAGCCCGACAAAGTTCATTTTGTTTCGATACGGAAACCACTAGCTTATCTGTTGTGGAAGCGGAGCTTGTGGGAATGTCATTTGCCTACCGTAAGGCTGAAGCATTTTATGTACCCTTTCCTGAAAACAAAGAAGAATGCCAAAAGCAAGTTGACCTATTCAAGGAAATTTTTGCCAATGAAGCCATCCAAAAAGTGGCCCAAAATATCAAATATGATATGAGTGTATTGGCCAACTATGGCATCGAAATCAAAGGAGATATCTATGATACGATGTTGGCTCATTACCTAATCGAGCCCGAAAAACGCCATAATATGGACGCCATGGCCATGTCCTATTTAAACTACGAACCGATGTCGATCGAAAGTTTAATCGGCAAAAAAGGAATCAAGCAGGGAAATATGAGGGATGCTGATGTAATGGCTGTCAAGGAATATGCTGCTGAGGATGCCGACATTACCCTCCAATTAAAACCCATTTTAGACAAAAAACTATTATCAAATCCTAAGGCCATAACGCTTTTACAGGAGGTTGAAATGCCACTATCACGTGTATTATCATCGATAGAAAGAGAGGGCGTAAATTTAGACATTCCGTTTTTGAAAGAGATGTCGAAAGTATTGGAGGTTGATTCAAAAGCGGTCCAACAAAAAATTTATGAAGCGGCGGGGCAAGAATTTAACATCGCATCACCGAAGCAATTAGGAGAGATCTTATTTGAAAAATTAAAATTAGATCCGAAAGCGAAAAAAACAAAAACGGGTCAGTACATGACGGGGGAAGAAATTCTTTCTAAAATGGAATCGGAGCATGCGATCGCTTCCCTCATTTTAGATTTCCGCGAACTTCAAAAATTAAAGTCGACCTACGTAGATGCTTTACCCGAATTGATTTCAAGCAAAACGGGTCGGATTCACACCTCATTTATGCAGGCGGTAACGGCCACAGGAAGGTTGTCTTCTAAGGATCCCAACTTGCAAAATATCCCCATTAGAACGGTTAGGGGTCGTGAAATCAGAAAAGCATTTATCCCAAGAAACGAAGAATATCAGATATTATCCGCTGATTATTCGCAAATAGAATTACGGATTATGGCTGCTTTTTCGCAAGATGATTCGATGCTGGAAGCATTTAACAACGGCTTAGATGTACATAAAGCTACTGCGGCTAAAGTATTTCATGTGCCGTTGGAAGAGGTTAATTCCGATATGCGTAGAAAAGCTAAGACGGTCAATTTTGGAATTATTTATGGGGTTTCGGCCTTTGGATTGGCGGGCCAACTAGCCATATCGAGAACTGAGGCAAAAGAAATTATCGACCAATATTTTGTAGAATTCCCTAAGGTAAAAACATATATGGATACCTGCGTTCATACGGCACAGGAATTAGGGTATGTGGAAACGGTCTTGGGTAGACGGAGGTATTTGCGTGATATCATGTCGGCGAACATGAATGAAAGGGGATTTGCAGAGCGAAATGCGATCAATGCGCCTATTCAAGGTTCAGCCGCAGATATGATTAAAGTCGCCATGATACAGATTCAGAATTTCTTAGAAAAAGAAAAATTGAAGTCCAAAATGATTTTAACTGTGCATGACGAATTGGTTTTTGATGCACATATTAGTGAAATTAATTACCTTCGTGACAAAATAAATGACATTATGTGTCATGCATTAGATTTGGGCGTGGTGATGGAAACGGGAATTGGCGTGGGAGCCAACTGGCTTGAAGCCCATTAAAAAGAGATTGTTTTGAGAATATCAGTTGCACTTTGTACCCTTAATGGGGAGAAATTCCTAAGAACTCAATTGGCAAGTTTGGTCGACCAAACCATGCAAATCGATGAGCTTATTGTCTTTGACGAAGGTTCAACGGACAAAACCATGGAAATCCTATTGCAGTATAAGGATCGATTGCCCATGCAAATTCATCAAAATGCCACTCGATTAGGAACCTATCGAAATTTTGAAAAAGCTATTTCGACTTGTACGGGAGATTATATTTTTCCAGCAGATCAAGATGATTTTTGGGACAGTCAAAAAATTGAACGTATTGTCACGTATTTAAATCAAAGACCTGAAATTGACGTAGCATTCACGGATGCTGTGTTGGTGGATGAATTTGGCCAAATATCAGGCAAGAAGCTTTGGTCTACTTTTCGATTCAGAGAAAAGCAGCAAAATGAATGGAAAGCGGGTAAATCCTTAGAAATATTATTAGATGGAAATCGGGTCACAGGTTGTACGATGTGTATCAGGAAATCATTTTTTACAAAAATATCTCCTTTCCCTTCCAATATGCCTAGTTATTTTTTGCATGACGCCTGGATGGGCATTGCCGCTTCGTTAGAAAATAAAATTTCGTTTATACCGGCTTCCTATGTACAATATCGCCAACATTCTGAGCAACAAGTAGGAGTATTAGGTTTTCAAGGAACTCCTCCTACCCTTTGGGAAAGGATGAAAAGACCTCATTCAGAAAAAGTAGGTCCCTATGAAAAAAGATTAGATTACTTAAGCCAGTTGAAAATTGCGATTGCCGAAAAATTTCCAAATCAGTCGTTCGAACCTTTGGAAACTAAAATCGAATATTATAATCGACGAGCAAACCTTCCGCAAGCTCGTTGGCAAAGACTAAAAAAGACCTTATTGAACCTGATTTCAGGTAATTACCACAGATTTAAGGACATAGACGCTGGTCCAGGCGCTCCTTACCTAATGTTTTTAGGGGATCTAATTGAGTAATTAATCATTAAACCGTTTGGTGATATCGCCATAAGAATCAATTCTACGATCCCTGAAAAATGGCCACGTTTTCCGGTAATATTCACTTGAATCCACGTCTACTTCCACAATGGCTATTTCCTCTTGATCATGAGATGCTTGGAAAATGACTCTGCCGAAAGCGTTGGAAACAAAACTTCCACCCCAAAATTGCTGTCCATGCTCTATTCCTACTCGGTTTACAGAAACCACTGGAATTCCATTGGCCACACTATGTGAACGCTGTATGGTCTGCCAAGCCTGATATTGTTCTCGGTTTATTTCGTTGTTTTTTTCCTCTAAATCCCAACCAATCGCCGTAGGATAGACCAAAACTTCCGCACCCTTCAAGGCCGTTAAACGGGCCGCCTCAGGATACCATTGATCCCAACAAATGAGCACACCTATTTTGGCATATTGCGTATCAAACACTAAATACCCTAAGTCGCCCGGTGTAAAGTAATATTTTTCATAGTACCCAGGATCGTCTGGAATATGCATTTTTCGATATTTTCCTAGGTATTGGCCATCTGCGTCAATCACTGCTGTGGTATTGTGAAAAATACCCGCTGCCCTTTTTTCAAACATGGATGCGACGATTACCACCCCTAACTCTTTCGCTAAATCTCCTAATTGATTGGTCAATGGACCAGGAATCGATTGCGCTAAATCAAAGAAAGAAGGATTTTCTTCATAGCAAAAATAGACCGACTGAAATAATTCTTGAAGGCAAATAACTTGGGCTCCCTTCGATGCCGCGTCACGAATCGCAGAAAATGTTTTTTCTGTATTTTTTGACTGATCTTCATCGCAGGATAATTGGATTAAGGCAAATGATACATTTTTCATAAAGATGCTGCAGCGCTTATAATGGGTTCCAAAGATATTTTATTCATACAATCAAAATGGTAAAGAGGGCAAAAATTAGTCCCCTGAGTTGTGCAAGGCCGACAAGCCAAATCCTCATTTGAGATAGAAACAAATTCAGTTTGATAAGGATACATGCCAAAATCAATATGCGTACTGCCCCAAATGACAAATATTTTCTTTTTCAAAGCAGCAGCAATATGCATCATCGACGAGTCATGCGTGATGACAAACTCTGCCTGACGCATCAGACTTGCTGATTGCGCGATGGTCGTTTTATTACAATAATCAATTACTTTTTCAGGAAACAAGGTCGATAATCGATAGCCGTAATGCGCATCCCATTCATCACCAATCAACACAATTTGGGCATCAATTTGATCACATAACTCGATCATTTTTGGATAAGAAAGTACCTTAGTGATATGTTGGCCACCGATGGCGTACACGATGTATTTCCCTTTAACACCGATATCAGCAGGATTAAGTTCTTGGTTTTGGGGAATGAAAAAATCTAAACCTTGTTGATCATTTTTAATTCCTAACGATTTCAAAGCATCAAAATTTCGATCCACTAAATGTTTCTTAGGTATATGATTGATTTTCTTTTTGACCAGCAATTTTCGCTCAGCCGTAAATTTGTCAATTTGATAAGGCCATTTAAGTAAAAGAGCACACAAAAGATGTGAACGAAGATTTTTATGTAGGTCGACAATCGCGTCAAAACCGATTTTTCGCAGTTTATTGGCCAATTTCCAGATACTTCCTTCATAGGCATGAACGGCAAAAACATGAGGATTTTCATCCCACAGTTGGACATTTTGAGCTTTTGTCACAACATGAATTTCAGCTTCAGGGTAGCTAGTTTTCAATGCACGAACGATCGGAGTCGTCAAGATTATATCCCCAATGGATGAAAATCGAATGCACAGAATTTTTTTCATGAATTTTATTTGATGCAAAATTAAGAAAAATCTATTCTAAGCCTCAAACTTTCATTCTTTTCGGTAAATTGCGAACTAATTTGATTGATTGAATGGAAAATAAAAAGACCGATACAGCCTCAGCTTTAAAAGATATTATTTCGCATGCCAAAGAATATGGATTTGTTTTCCCGTCCTCAGAGATCTACGATGGACTTCAAGCGGTATACGATTATGGTCAAAACGGTGTTGAATTAAAGAATAATCTAAAAACAGTTTGGTGGAAAGCGATGACCATGTTGCAAGACAACGTCGTCGGAATTGATGCTTCCATTTTCATGCATCCATTAACTTGGAAAGCTTCTGGCCATGTGGATTCCTTCAATGATCCCATGATTGACAATAGAGATTCCAAAAAAAGATATCGGGCAGATACTTTATTAGAGGAAAGATCAGCGCTTTTGGAAGATCAAGGGAAAGCGGACGAGGCCAAGGCATTGATGCAAAGTATGGCTAAATGTTTAGATGCGGGAGATTTAGAGGGGGTGCGCCAACTCATTATCGATCAAAATATTACTTGCCCCGTATCCAATACGGCTAATTGGACAGAAGTACGACAGTTCAACTTAATGTTTTCAACGCAAGTGGGAGCAGTTTCTGAGGATGCCAGCTTGATTTATTTAAGGCCAGAGACGGCTCAAGGGATATTTGTCAACTTCCTAAATGTACAAAAAACGGGCCGTATGAAGATCCCTTTTGGGATTGCTCAGATTGGCAAAGCGTTTCGTAATGAGATTGTAGCACGTAATTTTATCTTTAGAATGCGTGAGTTTGAGCAAATGGAAATGCAATTTTTTGTTCGTCCAGGCACTGAAATGGATTGGTATGCAACTTGGAAAGAGACGCGAATGAAATTTCATCAGGCCATAGGTTTACCCGCTGATTCGCTAAAATTCCACGACCATGATAAGTTGGCCCATTACGCTAACGCAGCCGTCGACATCGAGTACAAATTCCCATTTGGTTTTAAGGAAATGGAGGGCATCCATTCTAGAACTGATTTTGATTTGAAGAGTCACCAAGAACTTTCGAAGAAGAAACAGCAATATTTCGATCCAGAAATCAACGAAAACTACATTCCTTATGTAGTTGAAACTTCGGTAGGCGCGGATCGCTTATTTTTAGCGATACTTTGTAATGCTTACACCGAAGAAACGGTGGGAGAAGGAGAACAAGAAAAACAACGTGTATATTTGAATTTCCATCCGGCCGTAGCCCCCGTAAAAGTAGCGGTGTTGCCATTGGTTAAAAAAGATGGACTTGCTGAAAAAGCACAAGAAATAGTGAATCAGATTAAATTTGCCTTTAATACCACGTATGATGAGGGCGGCGCCATAGGCAAGCGTTATACTCGTCAAGATTTAATTGGTACCCCTTATTGTGTGGTCGTTGATTATCAAACGATGGAAGATCAAACGGTAACGATCCGTGATCGAAACACAATGAGTCAGGAGCGCATTTCTATAGCAGACCTAAAAGAGAAAATTGGCCATGCTGTATCGATGGAGCGTATTTTTGAAAAATTAGTTTAGTAAAAACGCAAACAACGACGATTATGATGACGGAAGAAAATGATGAAACACAAAAAGCTTCAGAGGCGGAAAACCTAGAAGTTTTAAAAGAATCCATGGCTACAGAGCCGGAAACAGACACGCCGACGGCTGATATAGAATCAGCACCAGAGCGCATTGAAACTGAATCCGACGCTGCGGTAGAAGAAGCCATTGAACAAGAAGATGTTCCTTCATTGGAATCCGAAGAAGTAATGGTTGACGCAATCGTTGCAGAGGAACCCTCACAAGAAATTGTTGAAGAGATCGTTGCTATTGAAGAAATTGTTGCTGTTGAAGAAGCCCCTCAAGAAATTGTTGACGAGACCGTTGCTGTTGAAGAACCGGAAACAATCGCTTTGGAAACCCCAATAGCATTGGTTGCAGAAGAAATTCAAAACCAAGAGCTTGTAGTCGAAATATCAGAACCAGAAGTAAATTCTACTTCAGAAATGTTAGATATCCAATTGCCTAAGCAAGAACATGCAACTGAAGATAAAACGATCGTATATCCAGTATTAGATTACAGCAATCTTTCAAAAGAAAGTTTATTGGCATTTTTCGAGTCGGCTAAAGCTATTATCCAAGCGCAAGCCGCATCAAGTACGTTCAAGAAAATTGACGAAATTACGAAAGAGGCCAAAATCGCTTTTGAAAAAATAAAATTTGGAGAGAAGAATGAGGCGCTGGCTAGTTTCAAAGAATCCAATGAACAATCTGAAGAAGGATTTTCGTTCAAAGGAGATGAAATAAATCAAAAAATCGATTCTTGTATTCAGTTTATTCGTGGGGAGCGTCAGACATTTTTCCAACAAATGGAAAAAATGAGGGAAAAGGCATTAGAAGGAAAGACAAGATTAATTAATGAGCTTAGAGTGTTGGCAGATGCGGATGATAATTCTGATCCAGCGCATGTAAATGCAAGTTTTAAAGCATTTAAAAAGTTACAGGATGAGTGGAAGAGCTTAGGTAGTGTTCAGGGAAATATGAATCAAACGCTTTGGCAAAGTTATCATGCCTTAGTGGATCGTTTTTATAGCAATCGGAGTATCTTTTTTGAATTATTGGAATTAGATCGCAAAAAGAATTTACAGGCGAAAGAAGCCATTGCAGCCAAACTTGAAAAGTTGGCCGAGGCCATTCAGGCGGGTGGAGCTTTACAAAAATTATTAAAAGAGGCGGAAGAATTATTTGAAGAATATAAACACATTGGGCCAGCGCATCGAGATGCGAATGAGGCCATGTGGTTGCGAGTTAAGAAGTCACTTGATGTTTTATTTGAGCAAAAAAGACAAGTAAATGAGGCTCAAAAAGGCATATATCAAGAAAACTTAGCCGTCAAAAAAGAATTATCCGATTTGATGCATACCTATGCGTCCTTTACTTCGATCAGTATATCGGAGTGGAATCAAACATCCAAAGCTGTTTTAGCCTTGCAAGAGCAGTGGGGGAAATTGAAAGGTGGGCTGCCGCGTGAAGGTGGGAAAGAAGTGAGTCATCTTTTTTGGTCTGACTTAAAAACATTCTTTAAACATAAGAGTGAATTTTTCAGTAAGATTGATGCGGAAAGAAAAGCTAATTTGGCGGCTAAGCAATTGTTAGTAGACCAAGTTAATGGAATCGTAGAAACGGGCACAGAAACCCCTGAAATTACCAACATGGTGATTGGGCTTCAAAAGCGTTGGAAAGAAATCGGTCATGTCCCTGAAAAGCAAAAAGATCAAATTTATGCTAAATTCAAGGCTGCTTGTGATGCTTACTTTAATTTAAAGAGAGAGAAAAACAAAGGACCACAGGATGAGGAATTTGAAGCTAATCTAACGGCTAAAAATGGTATTTTATCCACCATGCAAGCTATGTTAAAAGACGCTGAGTCGTTGGCCAATTTAGGAAACATCAAAGCAGAATGGGATGCCATCGGTTATGTACCAAGAAAAGATGTTAAGAATATTCAAGAGAAATTCAGAAATTCTTGGAACTCCTTAATTGATTTTGCGAGAACCCAACCGGCTGAAAAATTAGCAGCATGGGGATTTGAATTGAAATCATTGTCGGCAGAAACACATCACAACACAGAAGAAAGAAAATCCGCTGCTCCTGATTCTCGTAAAAAAATCCAGGCTTTAGAAAATGATATCGCCGTGTTAACCAATAACTTAGAGTTTTTTGCTAAGTCGAAAAACTCGGATAAGTTTAGAGCTGAAGTGGAGAAAAAGATTTTGGAAGCAGAAGCGGAATTAGAAAAATTGAAAAAAGAGTAATTTTTTTCAAGGTAGGTTTGGCATTTTAACCTAATTCGGTTACTTTTGCAAACCAATTTAAGCCTCCTTAGCTCAGCTGGTAGAGCAACTGACTTGTAATCAGTAGGTCATTGGTTCGATCCCGATAGGAGGCTCTTAAAAGCTCGACAGAAATGTCGGGCTTTTTTGTTTAAAACAGTAGGGCATTGGAATTGCATTCCGCGACTGGGCGTCCCCGTTTATCCCGATAGGAGGCTCATGAAAGCTCGACAGAAATGTCGGGCTTTTTTGTTTAAAACAGTAGGGCATTGGAATTGCATTCCGCGTTGATCCCGATAGGAGGCTCATGAAAGCTCGACAGAAATGTCGGGCTTTTTTGTTTAAAGGGCTTTTACTTGTTTTCTAACAAGTTTCGTCTGTTGAACAATTATTTTATTAACATATTACTATTTTTGGGGCTTCCTGAAAATCAGGCAATGTTGCCAAGGAAGGTTGCCAATATTCTTTTCAAAAGAAAAGCCTAAAGCCTTAAACTCCTTCACCGCCTGTTGCTGACTCATTTTGTGGATGGTTTTAATGGGTACATTTAGATCTTCAGCCCTAAACTCGACCAAAACCAGCTTACCACCGGGTTTGAGTGCTTCCAACATGGACAGTGTCATCTCGTAAGGAAAAGAAAATTCATGGTATACATCCACGAGTAACATCACATCAATGCTATTGGCCGGCAAGGAAACTTTTTGTTCTGTACTCAATACCGGAATGATATTCTTATAACCTTCAAGCTTAATTCTGTTTTTCAAGTAAGCAATCATTTCTTTCTCCACATCCACGGCATACACTTTACCGTCCCCCACCATTTTTGATAACAAAGTGCTATGGTAGCCACTTCCAGCACCAATATCCGCAATGACCGTGCCTGGTTGTATGGCGAGGTTTTTCAATAACTGCGACGTATTTTCTTCCATCTCCCTTTCCTTTCTTTCAAGCCATTCGATACCAAAATGGCTCATCACATGTGCGATTTGTCGCCCCATATACCATTTATTGATGCCGTTGGGATCTCCAGGCTTCACTGTGTAGCGTTCTTGTGCGACGAGGGTAGCGGAATTAAGTAACGCAATAAACAACAGAATCAAATGCACGGATTTTTTCATGGTTGATTGTTTGTTTTTAAATACAGTTCAAAAGTTGATTTTATCGATAAGTAAGTTCGTAAAAGTATGAATTCTTTGGAGGCTCTAAAAAGCTCGACAGAAATTTTTTTACGAACACGATTGTAAATTCCAGGAATAAAAGGCGCGAGGTATCGCGTCCCTACTTTTACCTAATACCTATTACTTTTTACCTAATACTTATTACCTTTTACCTAATCCCTAAACCCCTTCCCTACTCCACCACTAATTTCCGAACTTCATTACCCATTTGAATAAAATAGATACCGGCTTTCAATAAGTCTGTTTTAGAAAATTCAAACTCATTCAAGCGATTTGGGATTTGAGGAATCGTCTTTGATAAAATCTTACGACCCAAATTATCTATAATTTTGAAATCAACCTCATTTTGTACTCCGGCATTCCAAGAAACATGAATGACATCCTGGCTAGGATTTGGATACACATGTAAAGACAAGTCGCTTTCTTTAGCCGTTCCCAAGACTTGAAAGTTGGGCACAGACCAAGGAACCAAATTCAAATTTTTATTATTCA
>JBIKRO010000152.1:0-14000 GCA_044349095.1 Aquirufa sp.
ATTGGTTGCAAAGTTGACGTTCGTAGTCCAAGTAAATCCACCGTTATTAATCGGAGTTGCCGTAATCGCTAACTCGTAACCTCGGTTATACATCGAACCTACGTTGGCCAAAATCGAGTTCCCTGGAATACCTTTTGAAGGTGCTTGTGGAACGTTCAAAATCAAATTATTGATATCCTTGTTGTAATAGTTGGCCTCAATTGAAATACGATCATTTAAGAAACTAATGTCAATACCAAAGTTGGACTGCTCACTAGTCTCCCATTTCAAATCCTTATTTCCTGCTTGGTTAAACGCCAATGTTGGCGCCGCACCATACAAACCAGAACCAAAAGTAGAATAAGAACCATAGGCATTTGGAACGTTACCGTTACCCACTTTACCCCATGATGCCTTCAAACGAAGGTTAGAAATTTTGTTACCTAGGTTAGTATTTTTGAAGAACTTCTCTTCTGAAACAGTCCAACCGGCTGATACTCCACCAAAATCACCCCAACGGTTATCCGCAGAAAGAGCAGAGTTTCCATCACGGCGGTAATTAGCACTTAAGAAATATTTGCCAGCATAATTGTAACTAAAGCTTCCTAAATAAGCTTCATAAGATACTTGGTAAATTCCATTTCCAGCCGCTAAATTAGTTCCAAAGTTTCCTTGAAAATCAGTGAAGAAAAAGTCAGCTAATCCTTGGCGTTGAGCTCCCCAGTTTAACACACGTGTTTTTTGAGAATCCGAACCTAAAACCGCTGAGATGTTGTGGTTTTCGCCCAACTTCACATTGTATTGTAGCGTGTTAATTAAGTTCCAGTTGTCAGAGCGAGCTGTATTGTTGTAAGCATCACCACTGGCAGCCCAACCATCTCCATTGTATGGATTGAAGAAACGGATATTTTCTGTGTTTCTACGATCCCATGAATAACTTGTTCTAAAATTCAATCCTTCTGTAATTTTAATCTCAGCACCTAAATTTGCAATTAAACGCGTGTTTTCAGAAGTAATTTTATCTAAATCACGTACAACCGCTGGATTAGGGAACTGTGCTGGAAGCAAGTTATTCATACGACCTACCGTATTGTTCTCTAGGTTATAATTGCCATCTGGTAAATAGGCTGGCAAGTTAGGTACTTGAGCCACCGCAATACGACCTAATCCTGACGTATTAAATGCACCACCAGGATTTGATCCCGACATAGGTGCCATATTATACGTATTTGAATAATTGAAATTAGTTGTAAACTTCAACCAGTTTGTTGCTTGGTGATCCATATTGAAACGACCAGAACGACGTTGGAAGCTATTGCTACGTAAAAAACCTTCTTGGTCTGAAAACCCAGCAGAGAAGTAATAAGAAGTCTTATCGGTTCCCCCTGTAATCGTCATGTTATGATTTTGAGAAAAGGCTGTCTGATAAACTACTTTAGACCAATCTGTATCGATCAAAGATCCATCCGGATTGTAATTTGGCAAGAAAGATTGGTTAGCCGAATTTCTTTGAGTCGATGATACTGCATTTGGATTTAATTTCAATGCATTTCCAATGGCCATATTTTTATGGTACATATATTGCTCAGCATTTAACACATCTGGCAAACGAACTGCGTCACTAACACCAGCCCAAGAATCTATCGACACCTTAGCTTTTCCTGATTTTCCACGCTTTGTGGTAATCAATAAAACACCAGCACCCGCACGAGATCCATAAATAGCGGCAGAAGCAGCATCTTTCAATACGTCAATCGACTCAATGTCAGATGGGTTAATATCCGCTAATGGGTTATTGGTCGTCGAGTTAGCCGAAACGTTATCTGTAGAAATAGGGATACCGTCGATCACTACCAAAGGAAATGAGCTAAGTGATAATGAACTTAAACCACGTACACGAATCACTGGAGGGTTATTCAATAAACCATTAGGCTGTGTGATATTCACACCTGCTGCTTGGCCCGTTAAACCTTGTGAAAAACTTTGTACAGGACGCTCGGCGATAGCTGCTGCCTTAATGGTAGAAGCTGCACCGGTAAATTCAACACGCTTTTTGGTGCCATATCCTACTACAACTACTTCAGAAAGTTGGGTATTGTCAATGGACAATTTAACATCAACCACCGTACGATTACCTACTGTAACTGTTTGAGCATTGTAGCCTACAAAGCTAAATACCAATGAAGCTCCTTCACCCACCGAAATGGAATAAGAACCATCTACACTTGATGTAGTTCCTTTGTTGGAACCCTTAGTGCTAACACTGACACCAGGCAATCCGCCACCATCTTCTGAAGAAGTGACCTTCCCTGTTACTGTTCTGTTTTGAGCAAATAACGAGCTAACACTAGCTGCTACTAAAACCCAAATTAGTAAGAGTTTTTTCATGTTTGTTTATTTAAATGAATGTTAACAACAAAATTAAAAAATTATATTTTGTTAATATGCCTTTATTGCAAATTTAATTTACTTTAAGTAAAGAAAGTGTTACTATAATTAAAATTTAATGCCTAAATGCGCTGAAAACGAAATAAAAAATAATTAATTTTAATTTTGACAACCTCATAACAAAATAAGAATACAAATTGTTTACAAACACTTAATATCCAATAATGGAAAAATGCAAAAAGGCGACCCATTTGAGTCGCCTTTTTGCATGTACTAATTGTTCAAATGAATCAAACAATCAAAAAAAATTAGTTCTTATCCCAGAACAATTTAGTTGTAACCACATCACCACCGATAGCAGAAGCAGCCGCAGTATAAGAAGTTCCATTTAAAGTTTGCTCTGTGTTAGGATAAGTTAAACGATTAGGAAATCCTGACTTAGCGTTTACTGGCGCTGTAATCACAGGGAAATCTAAACGACGTAACTCAGTCCAAGTCTCATAAGGACGGTTGTATGAAGCAATCCATTTCTGTGTACCAATCTTTTGCTTCCAGTTTCCTGCAGCAGTAGCATAAGCCACATCAGTTTGCTCTAAGTAAGCAGCTGCTTGTGCAGCAGTACCTCCCCAATAGATAATTGAAGCAGTAATCGCATTGTTATAGTGTTGCTCAGCGGTACCTGCTACATTAAACCCTCTTTCTTTTGCTTCAGCACGTAAGAATTCAGTCTCAACATAATCAGCTAATACGTAAGGAGCATCAGCGGCAATTACTTTAGCACCTGCGCGAGAAAAATCAACATACGTATTTACTTTTCCCACTACACCACCAGCGTAGTTACCTGCATTGTTTGTGGAGAAATAAGCTGTTTTACGAGGATCATTCCATCCCGCTAATTTAACCATCAAATCCCTTGCAGCGATGTAATCTTGACGACCACCTAACACGATATCTGCATATAATGGGTTTTGATTAGGAGATGCTGATAAATAAGTGAATAAACCATTATCAGAAGCTGCATTAATTGCACCGGCATCAGAAGCCTCAACTGCTGATTTTGCCGCACTTGAATTTTCATCTGCTACAATCATAGCTAATTTCATACGCAAGGTGTTAGCAAACTTAACCCATTTGGTCACTGAACCTTTATATACAACATCCTCAGATGAGGTAAATCCAGATGCATTCGCGTCAAGTTTTGAGATATCCGCATTTAAACGAGTGATTAAATCGGCTGAAACCGTTTTAGCATCATCGTATTTTGGGAATAAAATAGCTGCATTCAGAGCTTCTTTGTATGGTATATTACCAAAAGTATTAACTAGAATACCAAAAGTATACACTTCCATAATATCCAAAATAGCTAATTTGTTCGCTTTTTCTTTTGGAAGCAAAGAAGCATCCGCGCTAATTAAACGAGATGACTCACGTAAGTCAGCTAATACGTCACGGTACATTGCATTCCACCAAGTATTAGGGATTGCACGGGTAGCGAAATCATATTGAGCCTCATCTTGATATACCGCCATAGCCCAATGACTCGTGGTAAAACGGAACACATTTGTGTTCACACTCGCTGAAGCTAAGTTTCCTGATAGAGACTTAACCGCATTAGAGAACAAAGTAGGTGCTGGAATTGCAGCAGGCTTCTTAGTCTCAACATTTAAGGACGCTAAATCCTCTGTACAAGCTGATGCAATAAACAAAAGCGGTACAAAAACTAAAAATATTCTTTTCATCTGTATATAATTAAGGATGATTAAAACAATAATTTCACATTGAATCCAATCGAACGCGTCGTTGGATATGCACCTGACTGATACCCTTGCACGTTTCCAGCAGAAAGGTTCTCTTCAGGATCGGAGTTAGGAATATTTTTGTAAATAATCCACAAATTACGTCCGTACAATGATAAGTCCACTCCTTTGATTCCACCTAGCTTCGCGACAACTGCACGAGGCAAAGAATAAGTGATGTTTGCTTCACGTAATTTCACATAGCTCGCATCGTAAACGAATTCGTGTTGAGGATTAAATGCATACCCGTAAGTACCATAATAGTTATCTACACGGATTGTATTTTTCGAACCATCTGCTAACACACCTGGCATGATTATACCACCACCTTCAGAAATATCACTACGAGATGGATTTCCTTTGTCATTCAATAAAGCTGATTCTGCTAATACTCCTGTTGCAGCACCATAGTACTGATCTAACGAGAATACAGAACCACCAGACTTCACATCGACTAAGAAACTTAATGTAACGTTCTTGTAACGGAACGAGTTATTAATACCACCAATCCAGTTAGGATTAACATTACCGATATTATTCGTAGTAGTCGTAGTCATATCGTAACGGCCATTTGATTTCACTAATTTTTCGCCATTCACATACTTCCAAGTTCTACCTTTTAAGATACCATAAGGCTCACCAACTGTCGCATTTAACGTAACGCCCCCTTGAAAAGATGCCAATTGTAAGTTTAAGCTTTCATTATAAAGGCTCAATACTTTATTGCGATTACGAGTGAAGTTGACATTTACATTCCAAGCGAAATCTGGAGTCTTAATAGGAGAACCATAAAGGCTTAATTCAATACCATTGTTTTCGATGTTACCCGCATTGACAAATGTCGAATTATAACCCGTTGCTGTCGTAACAGAAGCAGGCATAATTTGATCCAATGTATTTGTTTGATAGTAAGTCAAATCAAAACCTAAACGATTTTGTAAAAACGACATTTCTAAACCGATCTCTTTCGAAATAGTTTGCTCTGGTTTCAAACTAGGATTGTTCTGTGTTCCAGGAACTGAGAATAAAATAGTAGAACCAAATGGAGCTGGTTGATCATATACGTTTTTAATCGCACCCCAAGGTGCATCATTACCTACCGTTGCATAGTTTGCACGTAATTTACCTGAAGTTAACCAAGGTAAATCTTCAATGTGGTGAGAGAATAACCAACTCGCTGAACCTGCATAATACAAATAAGCATTGTTCTCTACCGGTAACGTAGATGACTTGTCTTGACGAACTGTTCCGTCTAAGGTTAAGAAATCTTTATAGGTTAATGTAGCACCACCGAATAAACCGAATACTTCACGAGGATTGTATGATTCAGATGGAGCTGAAACAGTTCCTTTCGAGTTAGCGATAGAATATAAACCTGGAACGATTAGACCACCATTTGTAATGGCATAAATCGAGCGGTTCAAAGACTTACGTAAGTTTAAACCAGCTAATGCTTTCAAGTTTAAATCCTTCACTATGTTTTTATCAAAATTCGCGATTAAATCATAGTTGATTTCCTCAAAGTGACGATCATAACGAGAATACTCAGGAATATCAGTAGAACCTACAGCAATGCGCTCCTCTTGGAATTCATCATAGCTATCCATCGTGATACGACCCATTACGTTTAAATAGTCTGTTGGTTTGTAGTTCAACATGGCATTACCAAACATACGTGTACGAGTATCGTTCTGATTGTTTTGGTAACGAGTCCAATAGTAGTTATCTGTGTAGATCGGTTTTAAACCTGCTGCTGTAGAAGGATCTGACCAGTTCCATGTTACGTTTTTCTTGTTACGGAAATACGCATCTTTTTGCTCATAAATATCTACGTTGGTTTGATACCACTGACGGAAGTTTTGATTCACGTTCAATCCATCATACCCTGAACCATAACGACCCAAACCTTCGACTACTGACACGTTAGCCGAAGCAGATGCAGTTAACTTAGAAGAAATAGCATAAGTCCCTGAAAGGTTCATGATATTCTTAGTAACCTTCGAGTTAGGTAGAGTACCACGATCTTCGTTACGCGTAAATCCTAATTTGAAACTACCTTTATCAGTCGCTCCATCTAAAGAGATATTTGTATTATTTGAAATAGCCGTTTCGTAGAATTTTTCCGGCGTATTTGCCGCAGCTACCCAAGGCTTAGCTTTTAAGTAGTTAGGACCCGCTGGATCAAAAGCATCCCAGTGGTAAACCATCAAGCTAGGATCAAACTTCGTTCCATAAGAAGCATCTTCCGAAGTGGGAACAACTAAATCATCTTTCCCATCTCCATTTGCATCGAAAAAGAAGAAACCATCTTTTTGATATGGATCCGAATAACCTGCACCATACTGATTTTGATATTTTGGAAAAGTAGTACCATCAATGGTACCTACTGATAGACCCGTATTGATGGTTAAACCTAAACCTTTCTTTGCTTTTTTAGAAGTGATCATGATCACACCATTTGAAGCACGAGAACCGTAAAGAGCCGTAGCCGCAGCACCTTTCAATACAGTCATAGACTCAATATCATCCGGGTTAATGTCCGCAGCTGCATTACCATAATCATAACCACCACGACCTGTACGTTGGTTAGTAGTGTTCGTTACTGAGTTATCAATAGGAACTCCATCCACAACGAATAAAGCTTGGTTGTTACCAGTCAAGGACTTCGAACCACGGATTACTACGTTCGTAGATCCACCGATCGAGTTACCTTGTGTGATCTGCACACCTGATACTTTACCAGAAAGTTGTGAAAATGCATTACCCGAACGAACCCGAGTAAGTTCCTCACCTTTTATCTGCTGAGCAGCATAAGGCAATGAATTCTTTGTACGGGTCAAACCCAATGCCGTTACAATCACTTCGTTTAACTCAGAAGCATCTGAAGCTAAAGCAACATTGATCGTGGATTGAGATCCTACATTGATTGTTTGAGGCTTAAAGCCAACAAAACTAAAAACGAGCGCATCTGAATTACTTACCATAATTTTGTAAGAACCGTCAGATGTTGACGTAGTACCACGAGCGGTACCTTTTAGGCTGACACTAACTCCCGGAAGAGCAGAACCATCCTCAGAAGAAGTAACCTTTCCAGTTACTTGCCTTGTTTGAGCTAGAGATGAACTGAATGCAGCCATCACAAATACCCATACGAGTAAGAGTTTTTTCATGTTTTTTTGTTTGTTAATGAAAAAATAATTTTAAAGTTTTCGAAATTATGAATTTTTCCATATAAGCCAAAGAAAAAATTGAAAAAAATAGCTTATTTAATTATAAAATTGGGTAAATTAGAAATAAGCCAAATAATCATTTTGTATTTTTTCAAGTTAATAGCCAAATACAATTAATTTTTTGTACTGATCTACCATAAAGTTCAATTCATTATTTGATTTTTAATATTTTAAATTAGGTTGATTCAATGGTCATGAAACAAAAAAGGCAGCGATAAATCGCTGCCTTTTCAACAAATAAATTGAGTGTGTTTATTGCCTTGGCTTAATGAATGTCAAGGTATCAACAAATGCACGCAGTGGGTTACCATTGTAATTCCAACTAATATACATTTTCTTCGTAGCCGCATCATAGCGATTTGAATTTGCTACACCGGCTAAAGTAAATTTAGTAATGACGGTAGCATTGGGTGGGTTGTTAAACACACGAGCTACCTCGTCTGTATTAGGATCAAATTCTACTACTGGAGAAATACCAGGACCATACCAGCTCAAGTCATTTTCAGGATCTGGGCCCAATCCGATCGGGTGACCATAGGATCCTGCATCTGGCCAGTAATAAATAACGGAATTAGCACCCGCTGTCATCATGTAAACAACCGTTTTGTATGGGAAGTTGTAAGGAACACGGTTGTGCGCACCGGTCAACAAATAAACCCCGTCATACTTGTTCTTCAAACTGATCAAAGTGACAATTTGCTTCTGAGCGCTAGAAATCTTAGCCCCTGGAGCTTCAGTCACCTTATAACCAATCGCGAATTTTTTCGACAAATCCCACTTAGAACCATCTAAGCTGATTTCAATATTCTTCGCAAATTCATTCGGCGCAAAAGTAACCGTAAACTTATTACCCGATTTTGTCACTGAAGGATCCGTTACGTAAGTAAAAATAGAGGTCGGCAATGCTTCAAAGTTTTCGTCGTTCTCCTTATTATAAGCAGCTACTAATTCAGGTGCGTCAATAATAGACACGGTAGCCGCTTTAGCCAACTCCGCAGCAGAATTCACATCTCTACGAACATTGAAGACAACCACGTTTTTCTTGGTAGTAAATGGCTCGTAATACAAAGCCTTCGTCGGGCCATCGTTAATTTTAACAAATACTGAACCAGTATCTCCTAATGCAACCATATCATCCTTGATACAAGATTGCATCACAAATGCTCCTAAGAACATCAGCGAAAGGATTATTTTTATCTTTTTCATATAATTAATATTTTAAAATGATATAAAGGTGAATCATTAATTATTCCACCACACTCTAGCATCTTGAGTATCTCCGCCTGTTAATGCAGCCACCGCAGCTTCTACATTTGCTTTATTAGACGTAAACTCAGTTGAGCCATACGTGTATCTTCTAGGAATTTGCTTAGAAGAATTCGTCGCATCAGGAGCAGGAGTTAATTCAGGAAATCCTGTCTTTCTCCAAATATTCCAAGATTGCATTCCATCTGGATAGTGCGCAATGTATCGTTGAATTGCGATCTTTTTCAAATTACCCGCTGCACCTGGAGCATCTAAAGCGACCGAAGCTTGACCTAAATAATCAGTGGCCAATTTAAGTCCCCACTGCTCATACGACAATGAGATACCTAAGCTATACGTGGTCGGTAAAGACTCTGAAGTCCAACCATAATTTGCTGCTTCTGCTCTTGCCAAAGCTATTTGGCCAGCTGAAATCACAACGATACTTCCATTTTCCTTACGGAAATCACCACGTAAAATACGAGCCCAATTACCGTTAGCGGAAGTGAATGCCTCCACTTTTGCACGAACTAAACCGAAAGGAACTCCCACATTTGAAGATTCTAAGGCATTACCAGCCGTCTGATCTTGCGTAGCTCCACCAAAAGCCTTTTGACGTCCATCACCCAAAGCTCCCATTAAATCAGTCATGGTCTTGCTTTCACCATAATCTTTACGACCATTGTATAAAGCAAACCAAGAAGATTTGAAGTTACCACCCGGATAATTCAAAGTCATATTTTGGGTATTATTCTGAATGTATCCAGCAGGATCATTCAAAGCCGCGGCAAACTGAGTAGCCGCATAACCACCTGCTGCAGGAAATCTTTTAGATAATTGTAGAGACATCAACATACGTAATGAGTTAGCTGCGCGCTTCCATTTGGTTACATCACCTGCATAAATCAAATCACCTTTTACAGCGGAAGCATCGAATGCACCAGCTGCTTTTGTCAATGCATCAATCATCCCTTTATAAATATCCTCTTGGCGATCATATTTAGGATTTGCATTTTTAACCCCTAATAAAGCTTGCGAATAAGGTACATCTCCCCAGCGATCTGTGATCGTCCAGAAAATGTATTGTTGCAATATCTTCGCAATCTGCACCATATTATTACTTTCCTTGCGGTCAATAATAATCTGCAAATCCATTAAAGAACCTGCATATTCGCCTGAAAACTCAATTTGAGGCAAACTGTATAGCGACGCATCTGTATATTGCGTTTCCGAGAAATACTGACCGTATAACCCTGGTCGAGTAGAAGCAGCATAACCACCTAAACCTGCTTGAACGTTCGCTAATAATGCGGACATTGTCGGCTCAGAGGTAGCTGCTGGATTCACGTTGGTATCACCAAAGTCATCCAATTTTTGGCATCCACCTAAACTTAATAAGATTAGGGTAGAGAATATTAATATGATTTTCTTTTTCATGTCTTTAAAATTTAACTTTAATTAAAACCCAAATCTAATATTGACACCATATCCACGAGATCCAGGCCACTGTCCTGTTTCCCCACTCACCGCTGAGATCTCAGATGGATCAAAGTCTTTTGTCGTCGCATAAAGAAGTATTGGGTTTCTTGCTGTTAAAGAAATATTAACAGATTGGAAATATTTATTCATTCCCAATTTCTTCACAGGCAAATTATACCCTAGGGCTAATTCTCTAAGTTTAACAAAAGTTAAATCATAGATGTATGGATCAAAAGTCTTATTGTTATATAGGTTGTGGAAGTAATCCTGTGCCTCTACATAAAAATCAACTGCTTTACCTTCCGCATTCACCCCTTTCGTATGAACTCCACCCCCGTCAGCGACTGCATCACGAATTGGATTACCCTTATCGTTCACCGTTGCTGTCTGAGCAGTTAAGCCTGAGAATGAACCCCACATATTAGATAATGAAGCAAATTTTCCACCTACCTGGAAGTCAATATTGACATTCAATGTGAAATCATTAAAGAAGGTAAATGAATTTTGCAAACCTCCTGTGTAGTCTGGAAGCACTGAACCAAAATTCACTTTTGGATCATTTACATAGAATCCGCTTGCGTCAAGTACCGGCTGGCCATTAATACGCTTAATTCCGTTACCATACAATTGACCCCAACGCTTTCCTTCCGAGTGAACCAAATAAGGCATCGTTGTACCCCAAACACCTTGTACTCCAGCAGTTTGTGTAATACCATATTTAGGACTCAATGAAATAACATCGTTTTGGATCAATTTAGAAACCGTTCCTGAAATTCTCCAAGAAAAATTAGGTGAAACCACCGGGCGACCGTTCAATTGAATATCTAAACCTTTCTTGGAAATCTCTCCGATATTGGTCAATAAAGAAGTGTAACCACTCGCTCCATTCACACTTAACGCATAAGGGAAATCTTTTTCAGCGCCTTGCCATACCGTAGCAGAGATACCAATGCGATCATTCAAGAATGATAGGTCTAAACCAATTTCACCTTGAGTAACTACAGATCCTTTAATGTTAGGGTCAACTAACGTGTTAGCTGCTGACATCAAGAAATCACTTTGCCACTTGTATTGACCTAAGTTATACGCAGAACCTGGGAAACGGTAAGCTCCAAAACTCTCATTGCTAGTTCCCAAAGCCTTAGGAATTTCTCCCCACGATCCTCTTAATTTACCATAACTCACCCATGGCAAGCTCTTCTCAATTAAATCACTGAAAACAAATGAAAGTCCAGCTGACTTAGAAAGCACTGAATTGGCTTCTTTAGGTAAAGTTGAATACCAGTCATTTCTTAACGTAATATCTGCAAATAAGAAATTTTTGTATCCAAAAGTACCTTTACCTATTATTGCTTTATATTTCTCTAACAAACGATCATTGCCAATCGTCGCTGGGTCTACTGAGTTAGAAACTGTGTACAAGTCAGCGACACTTAAACCATTGTTGGTATTTGCGCTATTGCTTGAATAAGTCCACTCGAAAAAGTCAGTTCCTATGTTGGCATCAATCGTAAAATCTTTGATCTTTTTAGAATAGTTGGCAAACAATTCCATATTCGTACGATCTGAATAGGTTTGGCCTGTGTAATAATACCCTTTAGCCTCTGGTGAATTACCAGTCGTTTGCAAACCACTCTCATTTAAGCGAGAGCTATATCGATAATCAGTTAAACCTGTATTTTGTTGCTTTCTATAGGTAGCTGTAAATTTCAAATCGTCATTCACTTTGTACGTAAAGGCTACGTTTCCGAATAAACGATTTCTTTGATTCGTTTGATTCACTAAATCGAACCATGAGAAAAAGTTATACCAATAGTTACCTGCATAAAAATTTCTTTTGTTTGAAGCATCATAAGCATCTGGATTAGCTTTATTCCAAGAAGCATAAATTCCTTCAGGAGTTCTTAAATCCTTTAACTCTTTCATAATGTTCATATCCAAATTCCTGTGGAACCACTGGTTAAATGCTCCAGAAGATTGGTTTGAATAACCATCGTCAATCTCACCTTTTTGGATTTGACTTACATAGTTGATGTCGGCGCTCACCATAAAGTGCTTATTCAAATTATAAGCGGTCATCACGTTTAATGTATTCTTATTTAATGAAGTGTTCGCTAACAAACCATCAATAGCTTGATTACCATAAGTTAGTTTAAACTTCAATTTATCCGAAGATGAATTGATGGTAAAACTATTATTTTTTGTTACCCCTGTTTGGTAAAAATCACGAGCGTTATTTGGCTGAGGAGTCAAAGATGCCGTTTTGTAGGAATATTTGCTACCACCATACCATGCATACCAAGGAATGTATTCTTGGCCTACCATACGAGGACCCCAAGAAGCATCATCACTATAGTCATGGTAATATTTACCATCTAAAGCTTTCCACTCTGCTGGATCTGTTGCTTTATATTTATACTGCATCAAATCACCCACAGCACCACCGGCGTATGAATTCTGATAATTTGGCAAGATATAAGGTGACTCAAATAAAATACCTGTATTCAAGGTGACTCCGATACCTTGTTGGTTCGGTGTAGCTTCTTTCAAGGTAATAACGATCGCACCATTCGCTCCCTGAGAACCAAACTGCGCTGCAGCCGCAGCACCTTGTAGTACAGAAACGTTTTCAATGTCATCTAAGTTGATGTCATCTGAATTAGGCAGAATAGTACCATTTACTACATACAAAGCACCTGATCCTAAACCAAAACCCGATACTCCACGTAAACGAACCTCCGTAGAACGACCTAAGGCCGCTGCCGATTGAGAACGAACTTGGATACCAGAAACCTTACCTGCTAAAGCATTGTTCAGGTTAGTCTGACGGATCACGTTCAATGACTTTTGGTCTACTACCTGTGCGTTATTAGACGTAGATCTTGCATTTCGCTTCGACCCATACGCACCGGTAACCACCACTTCAGAAAGTTCAGATACATCTGAAGCTAAAACCACATTGATGGTCGACTGATTTCCTACGGTGATAGATTGTTGCTTAAAGCCAACAAAGCTAAAAACAAGCACTTCGGAATTGCTAACCGAAATTTTAAATGTTCCATCGAAAGATGTGGTAGTACCTCGAGAAGTACCTTTTAGGCTGACACTAACTCCAGGAAGGGCGCCACCATCTTCAGAAGAAGTGACCTTTCCGGTTACCTGCCTTGTTTGAGCTAAGGATGTGCTTAGAAAAGCCATCACTAAAACCCATACGAGTAGTAGTTTTTTCATGTTGATTCGTTTATTTAATGAAAGAATTATATAAAATGGTCGCAAACTTAAATAAATGATTTCAAAATATCAATATATTGATAATTTAATTACATAATATTGCTAAAAAATTGCATTATAACGCATTAAATATGCCGAAATGATGTTAAAACCAAACAATGTTTGGTGAAAAAATATCATTTAATCATGTTAGCAAAATGAGCCGTTATTATATTATTTTAATATCGTTTTATGTTGCTGTAAACCAATCAAATTCACGACATAGTGAATCGCGAAAAATTAGATCTTATGGATATAAAAGCCCTTGGTTTTATTTAAATAATGGCATTCAAAGCTAACACGCCTATTAATCCGACCACCGAGACAATGGATTCCATGACTGACCAAGACCGAATCGTCTCTGAAATGCTTAGATTAAAATATTCTTTGAAGAGCCAAAAGCCTCCATCATTCACATGAGAAAACATTAAACTCCCCGCGCCAATACTTAAAACCATTAAGTTGGGATCCACACCACCCCCAGCAACTAAAGGATATATCATTCCTGCAGCCGTTAACCCAGCAATCGTGGCTGATCCCACACAAACCCGAATAATGGCAGCCATTAACCAACCCAAAACCAAGGGAGGAATAGGTAGCGCTCCTAAATAAC
>JBIKRO010000012.1:0-44607 GCA_044349095.1 Aquirufa sp.
TGTAAAACACTTGATATTTTCACACTAGTGATTGCGTAGCCTTCCAGTGAGGAAAGTAAAATTCTACGAAGAGCGTTACCTATGGTAACACCGTAACCTTTTTCGAGTGGCTTGAACTCAAATAACCCGTGAAAGTCATCGGCTTTCTCCATTACAACTTTTTCGGGCATTTGGAATGCTAATATTGACATATTTCGTAGCTTAAAATGATACTGAAAAAACGTTATTGGTACTATTTAAAATCTCTAATAATTCGTTAATGATTACTTAGAGTATAATTCGACGATTGCCTGCTCGTTAAAGTTTTCAGGAATCTGGTCTCTTTCTGGAAGGGCAATAAACTTACCTACCATTTCTACACCATCCCACTCTAACCAGTTGAAGCGTTTTGGAGAACGACCATCTAAAGAAGCTGAAACCACCTCTAAAGATTTTGACTTTTCACGAACACCGATTAGTTGGCCCGCACGTAAAGAGTATGAAGGCACGTTAACCACTTCGCCATCCACATTAATATGCTTGTGAATAACCAATTGGCGAGCAGCACGGCGAGTAGGAGCAATGCCTAAACGATATACTACATTGTCTAATCTTGCCTCACACAATTTAATCAAGTTTTCACCAGTGATTCCCGCTTTAACAGCAGCTTTGTGGAATAGATTTTCGAACTGACGCTCTAAAATACCATAGGTATATTTAACTTTTTGTTTCTCCTTCAATTGCACCGCGTATTCAGAAACTTTTGATCGTTTTCCTTTACCGTGCATTCCGGGAGCATAGTTTTTACGAGATAATGCTTTACTCGGACCAAGAATCGCTTCACCGAATCGACGTGCAATCTTGGATTTTGGACCTGTATATCTAGCCATCTTTTTAAAAGTCACTAGGCCTCTTGTGCCCAGTGAAGTAATTAGTTAAGTGAAAAAAAAGTGTTAGAGAAAATAATTACTAATTACCTAACACACAAAATAATCGTTAAACGCGACGACGTTTTGGAGGACGACATCCATTATGAGGCATCGGAGTAATATCACGAATGAGCGATACTTCGATTCCTGAGTTTTGGATGGTACGGATAGCAGACTCACGTCCAGCACCCGGCCCTTTTACAAAAACCTCTGCTTTTTTCATTCCAGCCTCAACAGCTACTGCAGCGCAGTTAGATGCAGCCATTTGTGCTGCATAAGGAGTGTTTTTCTTAGATCCACGGAAACCCATCTTTCCTGCTGAAGCCCAAGAAATCACTTGACCTGCTGAATTGGTAATGGAAATAATGATGTTGTTGAAGGAAGCTTTGATGTGTACTTGGCCTACTTGCTCAACTACAACAACTCTTTTCTTCGCTTTATCTTTTCTTTTTGCTTGTGCCATAATTTAATTAATCAAAAAGGGATGAGGTGTTACCTCGATTATTATTTAGTTACTTTTTTCTTGTTAGCAACTGTCTTTCTACGTCCCTTACGAGTACGTGAGTTGTTTTTAGTACGTTGGCCACGAACGGGAAGTCCCTTACGATGACGCAAACCACGGTAGCAACCGATGTCCATCAAACGCTTAATGTTTAATTGGACTTCAGACTTAAGCTGACCCTCCGTTTTAAACTCAGCGGCGATGATTGCACGGATAGCACTTGCTTCCGCATCATTCCACTCACCAGCTTTCTTATCATAAGAAACAGCTGCTTTCGTTAAGATCTTCTGAGCAGTACTGCGACCTATACCAAAAATATAAGTTAATGCAATCTCTCCTCTTTTTTTGTCGGGAATATCAACCCCTGCAATACGAGCCATATAGGTAATTAATTGTTGTGATTACTCATTTAATTTTATTCGAATTATCCTTGACGTTGCTTGAACTTAGGATTCTTCTTGTTTATAACATAAAGCTTGCCGTGTCTACGGATCACTTTACAATCTACACTACGCTTTTTAATGGATGCTTTAACTTTCATTTTATTAAAATTTATGGGCCAAAACCCTCATTTACTTATATCGATAAACAATTCTTGCCTTACTTAAATCATAGGGCGACATTTCCAATTTTACCTTATCTCCTGGTAAAATCTTAATGTAGTGCATCCTCATCTTACCCGATATGTGGGCAATCACTTGATGCGTATTTTCTAATTCAACCCGAAACATCGCGTTCGAAAGAGCTTCCAAGATTATTCCATCTACTTCTATCGAAGATTGTTTGGCCATAGTTTTATGTTAAATATTCAACAATATTGTTGAGCTTTTAATTACTTCTTCTATATAGGAGAACGTAGTTAATATCAACGGTTCATCCTTACTTACACCTATTGTATGTTCAAAATGAGCCGAAGGTTTGCGATCCTGAGTTCGGATGGTCCAGCCATCCTTATCTACTGAGATCTGGCGCTTCCCTAAATTGATCATCGGTTCAATGGCTATCACCATTCCCTCTTTCAATTTAGCTCCGTCACCTCTTCGTCCATAATTAGGAACTTCAGGACTTTCGTGTAAGCTTTTACCCACACCATGCCCCACTAGCTCCCGAACTACTCCATATCCGAATGACTCCGTATAGGATTGAACAGCATAAGCAACATCACCAACTCGCTTTCCGTTTTGAGCTTGCTTTAAACCCAAGTACAAGGACTCTTTCGTCACTTGCAATAATTTAATCACTTCTGGTTTCACTTCCCCAATGCCATACGTATAGGCACTGTCGGCATGAAACCCATTCTTATAGACACCCGCATCTATCGAGATGATATCTCCTTCTTTTAAAGTCAAATCACCCGGCAATCCATGCACTACCACATCATTCACAGAAATACATAAAGAATATGCGTATTTCTTATTTCCAACCTGATAGTTCAGGAAAGAAGGATGAGCTTTATGGTCTGATATAAACGTATAAGCTATTTTATCTAATTCCAACGTAGTAACTCCGGGCTTAATGGCCTTCGCTACCTCCGCATGGCACCTCCCTAGAATATCTCCATTATCGCGAATAATGGCCATTTCATCAGAAGATTTTAAATAAATCATCTTAACGAGTAATCACCTCAGAACGACCTTTTATGCGTCCTGATTGCATTAACCCCTCGTACTTTCTCATCAACAAATAACTTTCAATTTGTTGCAACGTATCTAATACTACTCCTACTAAAATCAACAAAGATGTTCCACCAAAAAACGATGCAAATCCACGTGTGACACCAAATAAATTGGCAACAGCAGGTAATATCGCAATAGCCGATAACATAAATGCGCCCGGCAATGTAATTCGATCTAAAATATTGGCAATAAAATTAGACGTATCTTCACCCGGCTTAACACCTGGAACAAAACCACCTCCACGCTTCATATCATCTGATATTTGGGTAGGGTTAATCGAGATAGCCGTGTAAAAGAACGTAAAGACAATAATTAAAAAAGCAAATAAAGCATTGTACTGCCACGTCGTGAAATCACCAAAAGCCTGAGCCACCGAGGAAGCAAATTCACTTTTTTCTGCAAAAGATTGAGATACTAAACCAGGAATAAACATCAAGGCCTGTGCAAAAATAATAGGCATTACACCCGATGCATTTAACTTTAAAGGGATGTATTGACGCTCACCACCGACAGACATTTTGCTTCCAGCTACTTGCTTCGCATATTGAACAGGTATTCGACGAACCGCCTGAGTCACCATGATAGCGCCCATTACCACAAAAAACAAAGCTATAATTTCAATAACAAACATTAACGCTCCTGACATGCCACGTGATCCCGCTTCCTGTAAAATAGAAGATGGAAAACGAGAAACGATACCGATCATGATCAACATGGATATACCATTTCCAATCCCTTTGTCCGTGATTTTCTCTCCTAACCACATACACAACATAGTTCCGCCAATCAAAATAGCTACCCCATATAATCTAAAAAACCATGGGTCAACCATAATCGCCTCACTCGGAATAGTAACTTGTAAGTATGTAAATCCTTGAGCTGCCGTAACAAAAATGGTTAAATAACGTGTAATCTGATTTAACTTCTTACGCCCAGATTCCCCATCTTTCTGCATTTTTTGAAAATACGGAAGTGCAATGGTTAATAATTGGATCGCAATAGAAGCAGAAATATAAGGCATGATTCCTAATGCAAAAACAGATGCATTACTTAAAGCGCCCCCAGAAAACATATTCAATAAGCCGAAAAGCCCACCGTCACCTGCTTGAGTTAATTTTGTAGCATCCACACCAGGCAGAACTACATAAGAACCTAAACGGAAAAAGGCAATAAAAAGTAACGTATTAAGTATACGGCCTCTTAATTCCTCAATCGAAAAGATGTGCTTAAAAGTTGTTATTAACTTATTCATTCGTCTTGGATAGAAGATTAATCAACAATTGCTTTTCCACCTGCAGCTTCAATAGCGGCAATGGCGGCTGAAGAAAATCCTTTTGCATGAATTTCTAAAGCAGATGTTAATGCACCCCTGCTTAAGATTTTCACTAAATCAGATTTAGATACTAAACCGTTTGAATAAAGTGTTTCAAAATTAATCACCTTTAATCCAGCTGATTCAGCTAAAGCTTGTAGGGTATCTAAATTGATCGCTTTGTATTCGACACGATTGATATTTTTAAAACCGAACTTAGGCACACGACGTTGAAGTGGCATTTGACCTCCTTCAAAACCGGGCTTACGAGAGTATCCAGAACGAGACTGCGCTCCTTTGTGTCCACGTGCAGAAGTTCCACCTAATCCGGAACCTTGACCACGACCAACTCTTTTTCTTGTTTTTACTGAGCCTTCTGCAGGCTTTAGTGATGATAATTTCATTTTATTCTTGGCTTAGCGCTACTCTCTAACAAGTAACTCGCGTGTTAATTAAATATTTTCAACAACAATTAAGTGGTTTACCGCACGAATCATTCCTGCAATAGCTGGATTTAATTCATGCTCAACACTCTTACGGATTTTACCTAATCCTAACGCTTGGATCGTACGTTTCTGTACTTCCGGACGCTTAATTGCGCTTTTAACTTGTGTAATTTTTACTTTAGACATCGTATGTTCTTTTTTTGAGGCTAATTGCACTCGTATTATCCATTAAAAACTTTAGCTAACGAAATTCCTCTTTGGAATGCAACGCTGTGGGGTGCTCTCATTTTTACAAGCGCATCGATGGTCGCCTTAACCACGTTGTGTGGATTAGAACTTCCTTTAGATTTTGCAAGTACATCATGTACACCAGCAGATTCCAAAACAGCACGCATCGCACCACCTGCAATCAACCCGGTTCCTGGAGCAGCTGGCTTAATTAAGACAAAACCTCCAGAAAATTTACCTAATTGCTCGTGAGGAACTGTGTGCTTCAACAAAGGAATTTTAAACAAATTCTTTTTTGCATCTTCAATCCCTTTTGTAATCGCATCCGTTACTTCGTTTGCCTTACCTAATCCGTAACCTACAGTCCCGTTACCATCTCCTACTACAACGATAGCAGAAAAACTGAAACGACGACCACCCTTTACCACTTTGGCAACACGGTTAATGGCTACAACCTTCTCCTTCAATTCTCCCTCGTTAACCTTAATTGGTTTTGCTTGTAATTGTGACATATCTCTTATTAAAATTGTAAGCCACCCTCGCGAGCACCTTCAGCTAATGATTTAATTCTACCATGATATAAATAACCGTTACGGTCAAAAACTACTTTCGTAATTCCTGCAGCTTTTGCTTTTCCAGCAATCGCAATGCCCACTGACTTCGCAGCTTCTACATTGTTATTTACCTTTCCTTTAACATGTGATGTCGCTGAGAACAAAGTCTTTCCAGCCAAATCATCCACAATTTGAGCATACACCGAAGTGTTTGAACGATACACAGTTAAGCGCGGACGCTCAGCCGATCCAGTTATTTTAGCACGAATTGCACGTTTAATGCGAATTCTACGTAAATCTTTTAATGTTGACATTTTTTACCTGTTTGTGTGGATTTCCGGCCCACGCTTAAAATTTATTTCTTACCGCCCGCTTTACCAGCCTTACGACGGACTTGCTCACCCACAAAACGAACACCTTTACCTTTGTAAGGCTCCACTGGACGTAATGATTTTATTTTTGCAGCCACTTGGCCGATCAATTGCTTATCTATTCCATTCAACGTAACCATCGGATTTTTTCCTTTCTCCATCGCCGTAGCAACTTTGATCTCCGAAGGAATCGCCATGAAAATCATGTGTGAATATCCCAAACTTAATTCCAAGATATTTCCTTGATTCGCAGCCTTATAACCAACTCCGATAATCTCAAGATCTTTTTGGAATCCCTCACTCACTCCCACAACCATGTTATTGATTAAAGAACGATATAAACCATGCATGGCCTTATGACGCTTTTGCTCAGTAGGACGCTTAACGGTTAATATATTTCCTTCAATCTCAACCATGATATCTTGATCAATTTGTTGAGATAAAGTCCCTTTAGGACCATTTACTGTAACCAAATTACCAGCCGATATATCCAAAGATACTCCTGCAGGTAATGTGATAATCTTATTTCCAATTCTAGACATAATAATTCTATATGCTTAAATTACGAGTTGCCTCCTTTCAGCGTGAAACAATAATTAATATACGTAACAAAGTACTTCTCCACCTACGTGAAGTGTACGGGCTTCTTTATCTGTTATTACTCCTTTTGAAGTAGATAAAATGGCAATACCTAAACCATTTAAAACGCGTGGAAGCTCTTCCGCTCCATTGTACTTACGCAAACCTGGCTTCGAAATACGAGTCAAATTTACGATGGCAGGTTGCTTCGTTACAGCATTGTATTTCAAAGCAATCTTGATCGTTCCTTGTACAGAAGTATCATCGAACTTGTAATTTGAAATATAGCCTTTATCAAAAAGAACCTTTGTGATCTCCTTTTTAATATTAGAAGCAGGAATTTCAACGACCCTATGGCGTGCCTTCAAGGCATTTCTCAATCGGGTTAAATAATCTGCTATTGGATCTGTCATTGTTTTTAAATTTGCCGCAAGCCCTTAAAAAGGCCTGCAAAATTACAAAAATGAATTTAAATAATCAAGTTTTTTGTTTACCAGCTTGATTTAGTTACTCCTGGTATTAATCCGTTGGAAGCCATTTCGCGGAAGGTAACACGACTAATGCCGAATTTACGCATATATCCACGAGGACGACCTGTTAATTTACAACGGTTATGTAAACGAACTGGAGATGCATTTTTAGGCAGTTTGTCTAACCCTACATAATCTCCGGCAGCTTTTAAAGCTGCACGCTTCACTGCATATTTTGCAACTGTAGCTTCGCGTTTTCTTTCTCTTGCTTTTACTGACTCTTTAGCCATTTTGTAAAAATTTTAAAGGTTTTTTATAAAGCCCAAAGGCCCACTATTTTTTAATGTTTGAAAAAGGCATTCCAACAGCCATTAATAAAGCGTAAGCTTCCTCATCTGTTTTTGCCGTAGTTACAAAAGTGATATCCATTCCTGATATTTTAGCCACTTTGTCGATGGACATTTCAGGGAAGATGATTTGCTCTTTTACACCTAAGGTGTAATTTCCGCGACCATCAAAACCTTTCTCTGATACTCCTTTAAAGTCACGAACACGTGGCAATGAAACAGTAGTCAATCGGTCTAAAAATTCATACATACGATCTCCACGCAAGGTTACTTTCACACCGATAGGCATGTTTTCACGTAACTTAAAGTTTGAAATCGCTTTCTTTGAAATGGTCGCTACTGCTCTTTGACCAGCAATTAGCGTAATTTCTTCTACAGCTACGTCCACCAACTTCTTGTCTGACACTGCTGCTCCTACTCCTTTGTTGATTACAATCTTAGTAATCTTAGGTACTTGCATCACTGACTTGTACTGAAACTTTTCTTTCAAGCTTGACACAACTTCCTTAACAAAACGTTCTTTTAATCTAGGTACTGCCATTGTAGTATATTTTGTGGATTTCCGGCCCACGGTTAAATTCTGTATTATGCGATAAATTTACCTGATACCTTTGAGTAGCGTTGCAACTTACCTTTTTCGTTCAATTTACGACCTGTTCTTACAGGCTTGCCATTTTCTACCACCATCAAATTTGAAATGTGTATAGAACCTTCGCGTTTTTCGATTCCTCCTTGAGGATTGCTAGCTGAAGGCTTAACGTGCTTAGTTAGCAAATTAGCACCTTCTACAATTGCACGAGATTTATCAATTAATACTTCCTTGATAATTCCAGTCTTGCCTTTCGCATTACCTGCGATCACCATGACGTTATCTCCTTTTTTAATGTGCAATTTGGTCTGCTTAGTTATTTTCTTTTCCATTTGTATGCTTCTTTCTATCGGTTGCCCAATATGTCATCTTAATTATAAAACTTCTGGTGCTAAAGAAACGATTTTCATAAATCCCGCTTCACGTAACTCACGTGCTACTGGCCCAAAAATACGCGTTCCTCTTGGCTCATCGTTCGCATTCAATAATACAGCTGCATTATCTTCAAAACGAATATATGTTCCATCTTTTCTACGAATTTCCTTTTTTGTACGTACGACAACCGCACGAGAAACTGTCCCTTTTTTCATACTAGATGAAGAAAGTGCTGATTTTACGGAAACTACAATTTTGTCGCCTATAGAAGCATATCTCTTTCCAGTACCGCCTAAAACGCGAATGACTAAAACTTCTTTTGCTCCAGAATTGTCAGCTACACCCAATCTTGATTCTTGCTGTAACATTATCTTTGATCTTTAAATTTAAATTTGAATAACAAACTAGTCTTATTTCGCTTTAGCGATAATTTCAACTAATCTCCAACGTTTGTTTTTAGAAAGAGGACGGGTTTCCATCACTTTCACAGTATCACCTATGCCACACTCATTTTTTTCATCATGTGCCATTAATTTGGTCGTCTTTTGTACGAATTTTCCGTACAAGGGGTGCTTAACCTTACGGTCAACAGTTAGCGTGATCGACTTATCCATCTTATCACTGACCACCTTCCCAATCCTTACTTTTCTTAAGTTTCTTTCTTCCATGGTTGGACTTGTTAAACAATTGACCATTAGCAAATTCGAAATGGTCTATTAAAATTATAATTTATGCTCTTGATGCCGCTGTTAAAGCTGTTTCTAACTTGGCAACTAATTTACGTGCTACTTTAATTCGCATCGGATTCTCAATCGGAGAAATAGCGTGAGCTAATTTCAAACGTGATAAAGTTTCCTTCTCAGCAAGAATTTGCTTTTGCAAATCTGCTACTCCTAGTTTATTTATTTCTGCGTTTTTCATACCCTGGCTAATTTATTCTGAATAATCTCTACGTACCACAAACTTCGTACGCATCGGTAATTTTTGAGCGGCTAAACGTAATGCCTCCTGAGCTAAAGCTAAAGGAACACCTGCCGATTCAAACAAAATTGTTCCTGGGCGTACATTGGCAACCCAATATTCCGGAGCTCCCTTTCCCTTACCCATACGAACCTCAGCAGGTTTTTTGGTAATTACTTTGTCTGGAAAAATACGAATCCATACTTGGCCTTCACGTTTCATGGCACGAGTTACCGAAATACGAGCAGCCTCAATTTGGCGCGCTGTGATTCGACCCGGCTCTAACGATTTAATGGCAAATGATCCAAAATCAATTTCGTGTCCACGAGTAGCAACGCCTCTTACGCGGCCTTTCTGCGACTTACGAAATTTGGTTCTTTTAGGTTGTAACATCTTATTAAAAGTCTAATATCTAAATCAAATATATTTTAGCGCTTTCCTCCACGACCGCGATTTGCAGCGCCAGCACCTGGTTTATTGCGATCTCCACCTGCATCAGGTGCACCTTCAGGACGTCTACGACCTCCTCTGCGATCATCATCACGGCCACGAGGACCACGATCACCTGGACGAGAATCAGCCGAAGTTGACTGCAAGCCCATGTTAGCGTTTGGTGACAAATCTGGCTTTCCAAAAATCTCTCCACGGAAAACCCATACTTTAATACCAATCTTACCGTACACAGTTAATGCTTCTGAAATGGCATAATCCACATCTGCACGTAATGTATGCAATGGAATACGACCCTCCTTATATCCTTCAGAACGAGCCATTTCAGCACCTCCTAAACGACCAGATAATTTCAATTTAATTCCTTGAGCACCCACACGCATCGCTGAAGCAATCGCTTGTTTCATCGCACGACGGAAAGAAATACGAGCTTGTAATTGAGACGCAATCGCTTCACCGATTAATTTAGCATCTATTTCAGGACGCTTAATCTCAAAGATGTTAATTTGAACATCCTTACCAGTGATTTTCTTTAACTCCTCTTTTACTTTATCCACTTCAGCTCCTTGCTTTCCAATAACCACACCAGCACGAGCCGTGTTAATTGTTAGGGTAATGCGCTTTAATGTACGCTCTATGATAACTTTAGAGATAGATCCTTTTGGTATACGAGCAGCTACATACTTTCTGATTTTCTCGTCTTCAACAAGCTTATCTGCGAAAGTCTTTCCACCGTACCAATTAGAATCCCAACCTCTGACGATACCTAATCTTAATCCAACGGGGTTAATTTTTTGTCCCATTTCTTGTTTTATCTAATAGTTAATTATTCTGCTGTAGTTTCTTCCAAAATAGGAGCTACCGAAGAAGCCACTATCAGGGTAATGTGATTTGAACGCTTCAAAATACGATGCCCTCTTCCTTGCGGTGCCGGACGTAAACGCTTTATTGAAGACCCTCCATCTACGAAAATCGTCTTAATAAATAAGTCCGCTTCCTCAATTTTAGCATCCACATGCTTGTTTTGCCAGTTGGAAACCGCCGAGAGCAATAATTTCTCGATTGATTTCGCACCTACTTTGGCCTCAAACTTTAAAATACCCAATGCTTTGGATACTTTTTGTCCTCGTACCATATCCGCTACAATACGCATCTTCTGAGGCGACGTAGGGACATTTCTTAATTTAGCAATTGCTTCCATTTTACAATATCTGATTACAAGACCCAAAGGCCTTTAAATTTATCTTTTACCTTTGTCTTTTTTCGCCACGTGACCACGGAAGTTACGCGTTGGTGAAAACTCTCCTAATTTATGGCCAACCATATTTTCAGTTGCAAACACAGGAATGAATTTATTCCCATTATGCACTGCAAATGTATGACCTACGAAATCTGGAGAAATCATTGAACGTCTAGACCATGTTTTGATAACCGACTTCTTGCCGGATTCATTCATAGCCTGTACCTTGTTGTCAAGGCGGTAATCAATGTAAGGACCTTTTTTTAGTGAACGTGCCATCTACTATTTTTTTCTTCTACTGATGATAAGACGATTAGTGTGTTTTTTTGGATTACGAGTTTTCTTACCCTTAGCCAATAAACCAGTACGTGAACGAGGGTGACCTCCAGAGGCACGACCTTCACCACCACCCATTGGGTGATCAACTGGGTTCATAACAACTCCACGAACACGTGGACGACGACCCAACCAACGATGACGACCTGCTTTTCCTAAGTTCACATTCATGTGATCTGAATTCGATACAGTACCGATCGTTGCAGAACAACGAGCCAAAACCATACGCATCTCACCTGAAGGCAACTTCAACGTAGCATATTTTCCATCACGCGCTAATAACTGAGCATACGTACCAGCCGAACGAGCCATTTCAGCTCCTCTACCTGGTTGCAACTCAATCGCGTGAACCACTGTACCCAATGGGATATTTGCCAATGGCAGTGTATTTCCAACTTCCGGTGCTACCTTCTCTCCTGAAATAACTGTTTGACCCACCTGAATTCCCGTAGGAGCCAAGATGTAAGTTTTTACCCCATCCGCATACTCAATAAGAGCAATACGAGAGGTACGATTTGGATCATACTCCACAGTCAATACCGTTGCAGGTACATCATGCTTCGCACGAATAAAATCAATAACACGGTAACGACGCTTGTGTCCTCCACCGATATAACGCATAGAACGACGTCCATCCGCATTACGACCACCTGTACGCTTAATAGGCTCCAATAAGGGCTTATAAGGTTTGTCGGTCGTGATCTCCTCAAACGTTGGCGCTATGCGCTGACGCTGTCCTGGAGTTGTTGGTTTTAATTTTCTAATTGATGCCATTTAAAAGTTCAATTTATCGGGATGAACCCCCTTAATTATTTGCTTAAATTCCTTGGTAAAAATCAATCACCTCTCCCATCGCTACTGTAACAATCGCTTTCTTGATGGTTGACGTACGTCCTGAAGTAACCTTAGTACGTGTACTCTTGGATTTTTTCTTTCCAATTTGACGCATCGTCTGTACATCTTTAACTTCTACTCCGTACATTTTTTTAACCTCTTTGGCAATTTCAATCTTGTTTGCCGTCAACTCAACAACAAACACATACTTGCCTTTTTCTTGCATGGCTTGAGACTTTTCAGTCAAGGCCGGACGTTTAATAATGCCCATTTTTTATTTCGTTTATAACAGAACCGCGTTCTGAAAATTATTTACTACTATATGTTAACTCAATCTTCGCAATCGCTCCCGTGGTTATTAACAATTTAGTTGCATTAACTAAATCATATGTATTCACATCAGCCGCATTCGAAACTTTCGTTTTAGGAACATTACGTCCTGATAAAACGACATTCTTATCAGCTTCTTGAGTGATCAACAAAGTCTTTGTCGTATCCAATGACAATGCCTTTAACATCGCAATGTAAGCCTTAGTCTTAGGCGCATCAAAAGCAACCGTATCCAAAATCGCGATATCTCCAGATTGAGCCTTAGCCGCTAATGCCGACTGGCGTGCCAACGACTTAACTTTTTTATTCAACTTGAAATGATAATCACGTGGACGTGGTCCAAAAATACGACCCCCACCTTTCATCAAAGGAGACTTCATAGAACCCGCACGAGCTCCACCCGTTCCCTTTTGCTTCTTAATCTTACGCGTTGAACGCGATACTTCCGCACGCTCCTTAGCTTTGTGTGTTCCCTGACGCTGATTCGCTAAATATTGCTTCACGTCCAAGTAAACCACATGCTCATTAGGAACAATTCCAAAGATCTCATCAGAAAGAGTAATTTTCTTTCCTGTATCTTTTCCTGCTATGTTATATACTGCTAATTCCATGATTCAGAATGTCTATTTTTTTAGGCTATGCCCTTCAAATCTAATTTTCAATGATTACGTATGAGTTCTTTGCTCCCGGAACAGATCCCGAAACAACCAAAAGGTTTTTCTCCGGATATATTCTCAAAACCTGTAAGTTTTGAACCTTAACCCGATCTCCACCCGTACGACCCGCCATACGCAAGCCTTTAAATACTCTACCTGGGAATGAACATGCTCCAATAGAACCCGGATGACGACCACGATTATGCTGACCGTGTGTTTGACCACCCACTCCATGAAAACCATGACGCTTAACAACACCCTGAAATCCCTTACCCTTAGATGTACCAACGACATCCACATAAGTTTCTAACTCAAGCATCTCAACCGTCAAAACATCCCCTAATGATAAAGGCTGCTCAAACGTGCGAAATTCTACCAATTTTTTCTTTGGAGTTGTTTTTGCTTTCTTGAAATGACCCAACAAAGATTTTGTTGTGTGCTTCTCTTTTTTCTCACCGTATCCGATTTGAACAGCATTATAGCCCTCTTTCTCTACAGTTTTAACCTGTGTTACTACACAAGGTCCAGCCTCAATCAGCGTACATGCAATGGATCTTCCATCTTCCATGTATAGGCTGGTCATTCCGACTTTTTTACCGATAATTCCTGACATATTATATTTTATTTATTAAAAAATACGCTTACAAGGCTAACTTGGCTTGTTGTAAGTCTTTATTCAAATTCGTTTTTCAACGAGATCGGAAACACAATAAGGACAGAATTGGTGATAGGCGACAAGGTAATCCCACTGTATTTACAGCGGTTATAACCTTGTGCAGCTTAATACTTAATTAATGGGTTGGGCATTCAACATTCATTAATCAATACCAGTTCTGACACAAAAAACAGAGACTTACCTCCATTTTAATCCCTGTTCAACCCGCATTTTTATGTTTTAAATAAATTCGAGAAGTTCTGCCAACCTCTTTCTGAATGAAAAACTGCGTTTGTGGAACGGGAGTGCAAAGGTAGAAAAAATAATAATACAAACAAGGGTGTGTCTAAAAATATTTTTTGAGTCTAAATAAAAATTGTACTTTTCTTATAAATCCACTTCATTTTTAACACAAATCTTAGTAAGTTTGCACCTTAAACGCTTTAAATCAAGCCGTTTATTCCTAATAATAAGTTATTTCAAAAGATAAATATACATATGTCAAGTTTAGCCAATCAAAAAGGAGTACTTCACGGAGATGCCGTGCAAGAGTTATTTGAAATTGCAAAAAAGAATCAATTTGCTCTTCCAGCCGTCAATGTGACCGGCACTAATACAGTCAATGGTGTTTTAGAAGCTGCTAAAGCTGTTAACTCCCCAGTGATCATCCAATTCTCCAATGGCGGTGGCGTATTCTACGCGGGAAAGACTTTGGCAAATACCAACCAAGAAGCGGCAATCGCAGGTTCAATCTCCGGAGCTTATCATGTACACCAATTGGCAAAGGCATATGGAGTTCAGGTTATTTTGCATACCGACCACTGCGCAAAAAAATTATTGCCTTGGTTAGACGGTTTATTGGATGCAGGTGAAAAGTTTTATGCCGAGACAGGCCAACCGCTTTTCTCGTCCCACATGATCGACTTATCAGAAGAGCCTATCGAAGAGAATATCGAAATTTGTGCACATTACTTAAGTCGTATGTCCAAAATAGGCATGACACTGGAAATTGAATTAGGAGTAACCGGTGGCGAAGAGGACGGCGTTGATAATTCAGATGTCGATTCTTCTAAATTGTATACCCAACCTTCCGAAGTAGCTTATGCCTATGAAGAATTAAGCAAAATTTCTCACAGATTTACGATCGCAGCAGCTTTTGGAAATGTCCACGGAGTTTACAAACCAGGTAACGTGAAATTACAGCCCGTGATTTTGAAAAACTCCCAAGATTTTATTCGCGAAAAATATAACTTAAAGGACGAAAGGCCAATCAATTTCGTTTTCCACGGTGGATCAGGATCATCGCGCGAGGAAATTCGCGAAGCGATTTCTTATGGTGCTATCAAAATGAATATTGACACTGATTTACAATGGGCTTTCTGGGAAGGTATTTTAGGGTTCTACAAGGCCAACGAAGCATTCTTACAAGGACAAATTGGTAACCCGACCGGTGAAGATTCTCCAAATAAAAAATATTATGACCCGCGTGTTTGGTTAAGAAAAGGAGAAGAAACCTTTGTAACCCGACTAAAATCAGCTTTTGAAGATTTAAACGCAAGCAATGCAAACCAATACCTGTAATTTGGATGCATGATTTCCCCATATGAATTGGGGTTTAAGATTTTAATCTTTTAACGGAGTCGGAGCATATTGCCTCGACTCTTTTAGATATAACGTACATTGATTGTTTATTGATCAAATTTCCTGACTAAGTTTTAATTAAGATGAAAACCGAACTTCACCCAGCAAATACCCGAGGTACCGCAGATCATGGTTGGCTCAAAACCGCCTACAGTTTCAGCTTCTCCTCCTATTATAACCCAGCGCGAATTCATTTTGGTGCATTGCGTGTATTGAATGACGACTACGTGGCTGGAGGAATGGGCTTTGGAAAGCACCCCCATGACAATATGGAAATTGTCACCATTCCCCTAAAAGGTGCGCTGGCCCACGAAGATTCAGCGGGAAATAAAGGGATCATACAAGCGGGCGATGTGCAAATAATGTCTGCCGGAACTGGGATTCATCATTCAGAATTTAATGCAAACCCAACCGAGCCCGTTGAGTTGTTTCAAATTTGGGTCATGCCTAAACTGAAAAATATTACGCCTCGATACGACCAAAGAACTTTTGATCCCACCGATTTTGTAGGCCAATGGAAAACCGTAGTATCGCCTTTGGGTTCGAATATAGATTCCCTTCAAGTTAATCAAGATACCTATTTCAATTTGACGGCGCTGGAATTAGATGAAACTATTGAATATTCCCTGCATGGGCCTCGCCAAGGAGCCTTTCTAATCGTCATTGAAGGTGCCCTTGAAGTAGCAAATAATACATTGGGCCGACGCGATGCCATTGGAATTTCCGAAACTGACAGGATTCAAATTAAAGCTGCCACTTCTAATACCAAAGCGCTTTTAATTGAAATACCCATGGTTTGGTAAAAATTCGATTTTGGGAAAGCAGAGCTGCTCCTACCAGCTTTACTAACTTTTACAAAGTTAGTAAAGCTATATCACTCTAATTCTATAAAATTAGAAATATCCAACTCATTGGTATTATTCAAATGAAATAATTTGAATTCATCTATGCCCCCAAACCAATTTATAACTTTAATAGGAGAAACAATTTGCCTGTTATTTTTTAATACAGCATTATACGAACTCCACTTCCAATTACGAAAGTCATAAACAACTTCGTGTTTTTGTGGATTATTATGTATGTAATGAATAAGCTTGCTGACATATTCATCGCTATCCACGTGTACCCGTTTATAAGGCTTTTGGAATAATGTGCCGGTCCTTGCATGTTGATGATTAAATGCTAACGCATAAGATTGAAACAACCTTTGTAAATTATGAGCTATGTAATCATGGGTAGATCCAGCAGTTTTAGTACATCTAACATTTACCAAAAAATGATAATGATTTCCCATTAAGCAATAAGCATAAACATCAAAGCATTCTCCCATATACTTCATCCACCTCCTTAAAAAGAACTCGTAATTTTCACTAGACTTAAAAAGTAATTTTTTGTCTATTGACCGATTATATATGTGGTAAAATTTGCCTTGTTCAAATTTTGTATGATAATGTTCCAGATGAGCCATTTTGATTTTTTCAAAATATACACTGTTTAATAGATTTAAAATAATACAAGGAACTGATTATCAATAAATTGATTTAATTTATCTAGATGGTTGTTTTAATTTCTTTCGCTTTAGCTTTACTAACTTTTAAAAAGTTAGTAAAGCTTAGCGAAAGGGGTAAAAGCATATGACTTATTTCTTGAAATTCAAGCCCTTAGTGAGCTCATTTAGCGCTTTGATTTTAGCTTCAAAATCCCCTTTAAGCGAATTTCGATAGGCTTCTAACCCATCCATCGTTTCCTGAATATCTGTAGGAATGACATCTTCCAAAAACGCCCTTATGCGCTTAGCCAATGTAGGCGATTTACCATTGGTCGATATCGCAATTTTCAAATCCCCCTTTTGAACAATTGATCCAAGGTAAAAATCACAAAGATGTGGCGTATCAGCTACATTGCAAAGGAGATGCCGTTCTGCGGCTATTGCTTTAATTTTTTGATGCAACGGCACATTGTCTGTTGCACAAACAACTAAATCCCGGCCATCCAAATCACCCTCCAGGAATTCGCGAATTTCATGACTAACCAACGGAAAATTCTTGATATACTCCAACGTGTCTTCCCGAAAAAATGTGGCCACCATAAAAACACGAGCTTCCGGAGAATTTCGTAAAATGGCAGAAACTTTTTCTAAGGCTACATTTCCCCCGCCAACGACCAGCGTGTTCAATTGGTCTAATTTCAAAAAAATAGGAAATAAGGTATTTGCCATGGTTTATTTTTTGCCGGCCAACTGCCCACAGGCGGCGTCAATATCTTTGCCACGTGAACGACGCACATTAACAATCATTTTTTTACTTTCCAAATAGGCCACAAATTTAGCCAGTGCATCCGCCTCCGCATTCACAAAATCTGCCTGGGCGATCGGGTTGTATTCAATAATATTAATCTTACAAGGCAATTTTCGAGCAAACTCATAGAGTTCGCGTGCGTCATCCACCGTGTCATTAAATTTATTAAACATGATGTATTCTAACGTTATTTCATTTTCTGTTTTGTCATAAAAATAACGCAATGCCTCTGACAATGCCTCCAACGTATTGGACTCATTAATGGGCATAATCTGATTTCTTTTTGTGTCATTGGCCGCATGAAGCGATAAAGCAAGGTTGAACTTCACCTGGTCATCGCCCAATTTCTTGATCATTTTAGCTATTCCCGCCGTTGACACCGTGATGCGCCGAGAAGCCATCCCCAATCCATCGGGAGAAGTAATCATTTCAACAGACTTCAACACATTAGCATAGTTCAGAAGGGGCTCTCCCATGCCCATATAAACAATATTTGTCAATGGGATGCCGTACTTTTCTTGAGCTTGATCGCGAATCAAAACAACTTGATCATATATTTCAAAAGCCTCTAAATTTCTTTTTCGATCCATGTACCCCGTGGCACAAAAACTGCAGGTAAGGGAACAACCCACCTGCGATGACACACAAGCGGTCATTCTTTCACGAGTAGGAATTAAAACTCCTTCGATGAGATTGCCGTCATGTAATGCAAAACTAGATTTTATGGTTCGGTCAACACTGATTTGGAATTCAGCCGTTTCCACACATTGTAGGGAATAGTTGTCGGCCAACCAGCTTCTCGTTTCTTTCGGGATATTAACCATTTGGTCAAATGAACGAACCGATTTTTTCCAAATCCATTCATAGACTTGTTTGGCCCGAAAACCCGGCTCTTTACGTAGCAGCATTTCCTGCCGCAACTCCTCTAAAGTTAAATTTCTAATCGCTTTCAATGAAGGCAATAATTCCTTTTCTACCATTATTTTTTCAACAATTCACCCACTTTACTAGAAATGGCCCTACCTTCTGCTAATCCAGCTAATTCCTTAGAAGCAACGCCCATAACCTTGCCCATGTCTGCTGGACTAGTAGCTCCCAATTGAGAAATGATGGCAGAAATACGTTCCGTTAACTCAGAATCCGATAATTGTTTGGGTAAAAACTCCTCGATAATGGTGAGTTCTACTTGCTCTTTTTCCGCTAAATCTAGGCGATTTTGTGCGACATACACTTCTAATGAGTCTTTGCGCTGTTTGGCAGCTTTCATTAAAATTTTCATTTCTGCATCAACAGAAATCTCACCAGTATTTGAGCCTGAAGTCTCCTCTAATAAAATCATTGATTTTATCGCCCTCAAAGCACGCAAACGATCCGCATCTTTAGCGCGCATGGCATCTTTTATGCCGTTTTCAATGGTTAATTTTAATGCCATAAGGTTTTAATTTTGAAAATGGGCCTTCACCCCGTCTATAAACTCTCTGTTGTTACTTAATCTTGGAACCTTGTGTTGGCCACCTAATTTTCCCCTAGCTCTCATCCAAGCATAAAATGTTCCTTTAGGGGCAATGAGTACCTGTGGGAGCTCTAAAACTAAATCATATGAACGTTTTGCGTCATAATCCGAGTTTACTTCACGAAGTGTTCGGTCCAAAATTTCCACAAAGATACGTAAATCTTTTGGGGCTTTTGAGAACTCTACGACCCATTCATGACTACCCTTTTTACCGCCTTCCATATAGGCGGGTGCTGCCGTGTAATCTTTTATTTCTGAATTTGTCTGAATACAGGCAACGGAGATTGCTTTTTCTGCATTTTCGATGATCAACTCCTCGCCAAATGCATTTATAAAATGCTTGGTTCGTCCCGAAATTTTAATGCGATAAGGTAAAATGGAAGTGAATTTAACGGTATCGCCAATTTTATATCTCCAAAGCCCTGAATTCGTTGTAATCAACATGGCATAATTGACCCCTAGCATTACTTGGTCCAGTGAAACTATTTGATCTACTTCTTCTCCCTGCGGCCCGATGGGAATAAATTCATAAAAAATGCCATAGTCAAGCATCAGTAGCATCTCATCAGGCAAACTCAAATCGTCTTGAATGGCAAAAAAGCCTTCTGAGGCATTGTAAATTTCTAAAAATCGAACCTCTGAACTTGGAAAAACTAGATTTTGAAACATCTCTCGGTAAGGGCCAAAAGCCACCGCACCATGTACCAAAAATTCAAAATTTGGCCAAACCTCTAAAATTGATTTTTTACCGGTAATCTCCAATATTTTTTCAATGAGCACTAAAGTCCAAGTAGGTACGCCCAAAATACTGGTCACATTTTCCTTAGATGTTTCAATCGCCATTTTTTCAATTTTTTGATCCCAATCATCCATCAATGCCACATCAAGCGATGGGGTACGAATAATTTGGGCCCAAATAGGCAAATTTTTCATCACTACTGCTGAAACGTCGCCCAAAAGAAGGCTTGAATTCAATGGATTGTTTGACAAACTTCCGCCAATGGACAAGCCTTTTCCCTCAAAAATTCTAGTCTCAGGTTTGTTATTGATCAACAAGGTGATCATATCTTTTCCGCCCATCATGTGGCAGTTTTCTAACGATTCCTTTGAAACTGGGATAAATTTGCTTCGGGCATTTGTCGTGCCTGAAGACTTCGAAAACCATGAAATCGGACTTGCCCAAAGTACATTTTGCTCTCCATGCATCATTCGATCAATGTAGGGAAAGATCTCCTCATAGGTTGATATAGGGACTCTTGCCTTAAATTGTTCGTAATTTCCTATTTCAGAATACCCATATTTCTTCCCCCACTCAGTGTTTCGACCCGAAAATATCAGTTCGTCCAAACTAGTATGTTGAAGCTCCAGCGGATTTTTAAAATGCTCCTCTATTCGAGGCATTCGCCTTTTCATTAACCACAATAAAGTCTCATTAAATAAGGACATTTCAAAGATTTTTTAGCGTGCGGCTAGGGTAATCTGTAATGATCTCATCTACGCCCAATTGTATCATCGCCTTCACATCCGTTGGTTCATTAACCGTCCAAGGAATTACTTTCATTCCTTTTGAATGACAATCGTTTACGATATCCTTCGTCAACGAAATGAAGTTGGGGCTATAAATTGCAGGAGTAAAACCTAAATCCGAACATGTGCTTTCAGGCCCTTTCCTTGTCACTAAAGCTGATAAGTTGACCCGCGAGAAATGACCCGACTGAATCGATTTGTGCCAGTATTTTAACACATTAAAATCAAAACTCTGTAAAATAATATATTCTGGACGAACATGTTTGGCCATAACGGCCCATACTTTTTCCGAAAACTCGTCCACGGTAGGCGGTTGGGAAACCCCATATTCCTTCGGATCTGATTTGATTTCGATGTTGTAATATATTTTTTTACCTGTTTTTTTTCTAAAATCTTCGGCCCATTGGAATACCTCCTCAAGCAAGGGTTTATAGGCAAATACTTTTTTCTGTTCTGGAAATAGTGGATTTCCACGTGAGCCAACATCAAATTTCCTAACCTCACTATAACTCATTTTATATACATTAAGCCCATTTTCTTCCGATTTCAAAACGGGCGTTCCATCTGGTTTTATGGCATACAATGAATTCATATAAGGCTCATGCGAAACAAGTACTTGGCCATCCGCAGAAATACAAACGTCCATTTCAAGAACCATAACTCCCACTTCCAAAGCATGCTGAAATGCAGGCAATGTATTTTCGGGAAACTCGCCCCGGCAACCCCTATGTCCTTGAATAATTGGCTTTTGTGCCATTAGCGTAATTTGACTAAGTAAAACTAAAATGGTGACGATTAACTTCATCGATGAGAACTTTCATTTAATTTTTTCCGATCCTTTATAATTTCATTGACCCGCTCATATAATTCGATAAAATCTTTTGGCTCTCGCACATACGAATTAAAACTTTTCACAAAGGAGGCGGAATCAACAGCATGTTTTTTAAATGTCGACTTTTCCAATTGATTGTAAAGTAACAAATTAGTATCTGTGCTAATGATCTCCATTCTACTAATATTAACTTCATTTAAGTGAATATCGACCAAAATTTGAGCCATTTTTTCTTGATCCAAGCGATTTCGGTTCCGATCATTTTGACAAGAAAGAACAAGGAATACAAGGACGGCAAAAAGGTATTTCATGAGCCAAATTTACGTACAAATTAGAAAGCTTTTATGGGATTTCGCATAGATTGCTCAAAAAATAGGTAATTTAGCAAGCATATACCCAATAAATCACTCATTTAGAAATGGATATCCGTGCATTTCTTTCCCATATTGTACAGCTGGACATTCGCATCAGAAAAGCGATTAATACACAAATGCATGGAAATTTCTCCTCTGTATTCAAGGGATCTGGCTTGGAATTTAGTGATTTAAGGCAATATCAATATGGTGACGATGTTCGGCACATCGATTGGAATTCAACGGCCAAGGGACACGGTACTTTTATCAAACTATTTAAAGAAGAAAAAGAGCAAACCGTTTTTTTCTTATTGGACGTCAGCGCATCTCAAAACATTAGAAATGGGGAGGATTCAAAACTGAAAACTCTTAAAGAAGTAGCTGGAGTCCTGACATTTTCTGCGATGCAAGAAGCTGGAAATATAGGCTTATGTTGTTATTCAGATAAAAATGAAAAATTTATAGCTCCTGGCGCAGGTAAAAAACACGGCTATCAAGTCATCAATGAATTGTTCAAATTAATTCCAGAAAACGCCGGAACAGATTTAAAACAAGCGTTAAAATTTACACTTCAAGTCTTAAAAAGAAAAAGCCTCATCTTTGTATTATCTGATTTTATCGACGCTGACTACCACGACTTATTGCGCGCCATGTCAAAAAAGCACGATTTAGTCATTATTCAAATAAACTCTGATGTAGAATTAAAGTTGCCCGCCATGGGAATTATCCCGATTTATGATCCTGAGAAAAGAAAGACAACCTGGGTAAATACCTCATCAAAGTCCTTTAAATCTTTATTAACTCAAGAAATTCATACAAATTCTCAGGATCTAAACGACCTTTGTAAGCAGTGGCAAGCCAATTATATTCAAATAAAAGCAGGAGGTGATTTTGTGCCTAGTCTGATTAAACTTTTCAGAATTAGAAAATAATGCAAGAGAAACCCATTCAAATTTATGGTTCATTTATTGAAGATTCAGCTAAAATTGGCCAGCCAGTTCACTATGTTCTAAAAGTACTTCATTCAAAAAATCAAGAACTTTTTTTCCCAGGAAACAACAAAAAATTTGGCCATTTTGAACCGATTAAAAAAGAATATTTCTCCACTCAAACATCCGAAAAAGGTAGTTTAGATTCAGCCATTTATACGTTCAAATTTTTTGACATCGCAGATTTTCAAACGCTTAGTTTGCCCATTTACCTTATTAATGCATCAGATTGCACACAAATTTATCCGAAAGCCGACACTATATTTCTGAAGAGATTACTACCCCACCCAGAATTGATCAATGTAGATACAATGATCAACAACGTTGAAATTCCGCTCATAAAGCCTAAAAAAAATATTAAAAATATATTTATTGGCGGCATAGAAATTCTACTGATTTCCGGAATTATCTATTGGGTATTTGGAGCCAATATCAGCAGAACGTACCGCTATTATAAACTTTGGCGAAAAAACATTGAATTTAGGCGGGCTTTCCAGAGGCAATCAAAATCGATCAGTCAAGATCCCAAAGGTATTCAAAGGCTTGAAAATGCAACCTTAGTCTGGAAAATATATATTGAGAAATTAACGAAAACGCCTTTTTCAACATTCACGACGACCGAGATGGTCGATAACTTAAAGGATAAGCGACTTGCAAAAGCATTAAAAGCTATTGACTCTGCTATTTACGGCGGAAACTTTTCAGAAAAGACCATGGAATCTGTGAACATCATGGTAGAAATTGCCAATGCCGCCTACCAAACGGAGCGAAGAAAAATCAAACTTGAGCGAAAGAAAAAATGAAATTTGACCTTTATTATTCTTGGCTGAAACTAAAAACAATCTTCACCTATGATTGGGAAAATCCCTATTTTCTTTATTTGATTCCTTTGCCTTTAGTCATTATCCTAATTTCATCCTTGGTTAATAGGAGAAAAAAATCAACCATCGCATTGTCTTTTTCTACTCCTATGGAACAAAACAGATGGGTCCGGCTCATTAGTTTCATTCCAAAAACCATCGAATCCCTTTGCCTGTTATGCGTTATTTTAGCCATTGCGAGCCCATATAAAAAAATTATCAAAACAGAAATCAAGTACGGAGGAGTCGATATGGTCATGGCGCTCGATTTGTCAAGTTCCATGCTGACCCAAGATGTTGCTCCATCGCGCCTTGAAGTCGCCAAAAAACTGGCCATTTCATTCGCCAAAAACAGAACACAAGATCAAATATCGCTAGTCGCATTCGCTGGATCCCCCTATTTGGCCAGTCCGTTAACGAGTGACCTGACTTACATAACCAAGGCTATTTCCTTATTAGAATCAAGGCAAATAAAAGAGGAGGGCACGGCATTAGGAGATGCATTAGGCATGTCCATTAACCAAATTAGAGAAGAAAAAAATCCCAAAAAAGTCGCTATCGTCATCAGCGATGGGAATAATACAGCAGGTAATTTAGACCCAATTACGGCGGCTAGTTTAGCTAAGTCCTTTGGAATCAAAGTATATACCATCGCCGTAGGGAGCAATAAACCATCGCTGGATCCTGTCGACGAATCTACTTTACGTTTAATGGCCGAAAAATCGAATGGCCAATTTTACAGAGCCACTGATACAAAAACGCTAAGCGACATCTTTACAGAGATCGACTTTCTAGAAAAATCACGCAGCTTGCAAGTGAGCACTGAAATACATGAGGATGTAAAACCGATTTTCATAAAACTCGCCTTCTTGTTTTTTTGCATCGGCATTCTGCTCAAATTAACACCTATTTCAAATATTTTAGAAGACTAATATGGTTCTATTTCCAAACGCTAAAATAAATTTGGGTTTATTCATTACGAAAAAAAGAGTGGATGGTTTTCATGAATTAGAAACGTGTTTTTTTCATATTCCATGGTCTGATATTTTAGAAATAACCCCTGCATTAGCTTTCAAATTTAGCTCTAGCGGCTTGCCTATTTCTGGCGAGATACAAGATAATCTGTGCTATAAAGCCTTCATGGCGTTATCTGAGGACTTTAAAATTCCAAATGTTCACATACACCTACATAAAATCATCCCGATGGGCGCTGGATTGGGTGGCGGTTCTTCAGATGCTGCATTTACCTTAATGGGCCTAAGGGATTTGTTTGAGTTGCCATTAACAAATCAGGAACTGATTCCTTATGCGCAAAAATTAGGCAGTGACTGTGCTTTTTTTCTTTTCAAACAAGCACAATTTGGAACAGGAAAAGGAGATGAGCTGACGCCTATTCTAACTAGCCTTAGTGGTTTGTATGCAATCATTTTATACCCAAATTTTGGCATATCAACGCAAAAAGCTTACGCTGGAATTCAGCCAAATCCTGCTCCAGGGTATCTACCTGATTTATTGAAATCGCCTATGCCCACTTGGAAGAACGCGGTAAAAAATGATTTTGAGAAAACGTTATTTGTCGAATATCCATTGCTCGCCGAAATGAAGCAAGACATGTATGATTTAGGCGCAGTTTATGCCGCGATGAGTGGGTCGGGATCGACTATTTTTGGCTTATTTAAAAACGAAGTTAGCCCAAAAGACACATGGGCCAACCTCGCTAAGTGGGAAGGATTTATCCCTTAATCTTTCGCAAAAATGGCTTCTAAAGCAGATGCTCCGCTGATGACTAATTTACCTTCAGGCAAAATAACGAGCGGCTTAATGCCTACTAAATCCTTTGTCGAACTTAGAATTTCTACTGGAATTTGCTTTATGGTTCCATTTGAGCCTTCGAAGTAAATAAATCCCGCCTTGCCTACACGAGCTAATGCAGCCTGTGGAACAGCCGATACGGATTTAGAACCTACCGTGATTTTTGCACTAATAAACTGGCCCACAGTAAATAATTTTTCATCTGCTATTTTCTCGAAATGACCATGAACAGAAGTGGTTCTAGTCTCCAAATTAACTTGCTGGCCAATCAAAAATATTTTAGCTTTTACACTTATCCCTTCAGATTCAACTAGAATCGTTTGGCCTAATTTCAACTTAGATAAGTCTCTTTCAAATACTTTTAATTCAACATGTTTATCTAGTGTTCCTACAATTTGCACTAGAATATCCGCAGGAGTTACATATTTGCCAATCGCCAAATATTGTTCCTCAATATAGCCCTCGATGGGTGATTTGACGGCCAATACTGCATTTATATTGCCCTTCGCTAATGCTTTCAAATCACATCCAATCACCTCAAGTTTTAAACCTAAAGCCTTGACCTGAGTCTGCAAATTAACCTGATCCATCTCTGCTTGTTGGAGCTTTTTCTTAGATCCCACTTCTTCATTACTTAGTACTTGCTGGCGTGATTTTTCCACATTAGACAAACCTAATGCACTTACAGCCTGCAAGTATTCTTGCTGCATTTGAATGTAATCTAAGCTATTAATGGTCGCTAATACTTGGCCCTTGCTCACCTTTTTACCCGGTAAAAGTTCAAAAGTAGACTTCACATATCCAGCAATAGGAAGAGAAACCGAGGCGATAGAAACAGGTGGTACGTCCACTAATCCGGCACATTTAACTTCCTCCCCCATCTCATGTTGGATAATTTCTCCTAGATCAATTCCCGCATTTTGTTTTTGCTCAGCGGTCAATTTAATCTCCTGTGTAGCTGTTGAAACGGGTTGATTTGTGGATTCATCTTTCTTTGAATCACATGAGGCTAATATGATGAGCCCCAATACTATTATTTTTATATGCTTATTCATTGCCTAAAATTGTTTCGATTTGAATGACGGTTTGGTTGTATGCCAAAACCTCTTGTAAATATTGTTCTCTTATTTGCCATGCTTGTTGGGCATTTTGCAACATTTCTACATACTCAATTTCACCCGCTTTATAGCTTTTAAGTGCGGTAGATTCCAGCCAAATTGCCTGAGGTAAAGCGGTTTCTTGGAAATAAGTAAGGGAATTTACATACTTATTTAATTGGGCCAAATAGGATGTATACTCCCTAGATAATAGATCTAAATTTTGATCTTTCTGACTTTCAAAAACTTGAACTTGTTTCTCTGAAGCCGCAACTCTAGCCTTTTGGCCTTTGGAAAAAATGGGTATTCCGATACCTGCTTGTACATAATTTTGTCCTCCAAAATTTTCAATGCTTTGAGAGACTACACCAAAACGTAAATCGGGTTTTAATTTTTCGCGCTCCACTTGCACTTGTAATTTACTTGCGTCAATTTGCTGGTCGATCAATTGCATTTGAGGGTTGTTGGCAACCTCCTTAGCCAAAAATTTAGCTTCTCGATTCAGCTTCTCTACCGCACTAATTTCAAATGCCTGTGGATAATTAGTCCAATACGCCAAATTTTGAAGACAAATTTTCATGTCCGATTCCAATGCCATTCGTTTCTGCTGAAACTCGCGCAAACGTGATTCTGCAGCGACTAATTCCAGTCGGTTCGTTTCCCCCTCTTTAAATTTTAAGGCCGCCGCTTTTTTCATTTGTGCATAAATACTATCCTGCTTTTGAAGAAACTCGTGGTTTTTTTGCTGGACCATCAATAAATAATAATACCATTTAACGGATGAAGCGACTAGGTTTTGGGTGATTTTGAGCCTTTTTTCAGCCACCATTTTTTGAGAGCTGAGCGATTTAACCTGCGCTTTCAATAAACTAGGCCAAGGAATATTTTGGTTGGCGATAATGGTATAATCTTGGCTAAAATAAGTCTGCGTTTTCCCATATTGAAAGTCTAGCGATCCCTTCGGAAGTTCTCGGCCAGTCCCTATAAAAGCCTCCGCGGCTTGTACCTCCAAGTTTCCAGTGGTAATTAATTTATTGTTTTTCAGGGCATGATCAAGGCAGTTTTGGAGGCTCAATTTTGTTGGATTTTGAGCCACCATACTAAAACTAAAGCATAGCAATAATGCCATGAGCCCTATTGATTTTTCCTTTAATTTTCTTTCTTTTCTAGTCATAACGATCGAATAAACTACTGGAATGACCACCAACGTTAAGAAGGTAGCCGTAATTAAACCACCAATGACCACAGTAGCTAGTGGCCTTTGAACTTCAGCACCTGGCGACTGACTCAGGGCCATCGGCAGAAAGCCTAATGAGGCAACGGAGGCCGTCATTATCACGGGTCGAAAACGTAATTCTAGGCCTTTGGCTAATCGTTCTTTAACACTTAAACCTTCATTTGCAAGCGTTTTAAAGTAGGAAAGCAGTACTATTCCATTTAACACGGCTACTCCAAAGAGTGCGATAAATCCGATGCCGGCCGAAACTGAAAATGGCATATCACGTATCCAAAGAGCCCAAATTCCTCCAATGGCAGAAAGTGGAATGGCCAAATAAATGATGGATGCTTCCACAAAGGATTGAAATGTAAAAAAGAGTAAGATAAAAATAAGGGCCAGGGCGATGGGAACCACTAGGGAAAGTCGGGATTTCGCAGCCACTAAATTTTCAAAAGTACCTCCATAGGTCACATAATAACCGGCTGGTAAAACCACTTTGTTTTTCATTACCGACTGAATATCGGCGACTACGCTTTCCACATCTCGATTTCGTACATTGATCCCGATGGTAATTCGTCGGTGTGTATTATCCCGTGCAATTTCAACAGGCGCATTTTCATAATCGACTTCGGCCACTTCTTGCAAAGGAATTTGGGATCCATTCGGTAAATCTAAATAAAGCTCTCGCAAATTTTGAATATCCGTCCGGTGAGCTGAATCCATTCTGACTACAAGGTCAAAACGTTTTTCACCTTCCATGACAATCCCCGCGGTCTCACCGGCAAAGGTCATTTTGATCATTCGATTAACGTCCTGAATTTGAAGGCCATATTGTGCCATTTTGTTGCGGTTGTATTTCACAACGAGCTGAGGAATTCCGTCAATTTGTTGGACTTTAATATCCCCGACCCCATCAATTTTCCGAATATATCTGGCTGCATCTGTCGCATGAGAAAATAGTTCATCCAAATCTTCTCCAAATATTTTAATAGCAATATCAGACTTAACCCCAGCGATCAATTCATTAAATCGCATTTGAATAGGCTGTGTAAATTCAAAATTAACTTCAGGAAAAACATCTAAAGCTCGGTCCATTTTTTCCTCTAATTCCTGAGGTGTTTTAGCTGCCTTCCACTCGGATGGATCTTTTAAAATGATGAGAATGTCACATGAGTTAATCCCCATAGGATCCGTCGGAATTTCAGAAGCTCCAATGCGAGAAACGACTTGCTTAATTTCGTTAGGAAACTTTTTCATTAGCAATTTTTGTGCCTCGGTGTTCACGTGAATGCTTTGAGATAAGCTGGCGTTTGTTGGCAAAATAGCTTCCACAGCAAAATCACCTTCATTTAATTCTGGAATAAATTCCCCTCCCAACGTTGTGAAGAGCCAAATACTGCCGATAAATAAAATCCCTGAACTTATGACCACCCATCTTCTCGACTTCAAGGCCCAGTCAACAATCGGTTTATAGCCCCCGTACATAAAATTCATGATGCGATCCGCGATGGTCAATTGGTGACTTATTTTTTTATTCAAAAACAAGGCCGACATCATGGGAACATACGTCAAAGAAAGTAATAAAGCCCCAAAAATGGCAAAACTAACGGTTTGAGCCATAGGCCTAAACATTTTACCTTCAATGCCTCCTAAGGCCATAATGGGTAAATAAACAATTAAAATGATGATGACTCCAAAAGCCGCTGACTGGAAAATGGCTTGAGAAGAAACGGTAACCTCTTCATCCATGGCATGTTGGCTCAATACTTCCCCCTTTCGATGAAGATGCAATCGATGTATAATGGATTCGACAATGATGACGGCTCCGTCTACAATTAAGCCAAAATCAATGGCTCCCAGGCTCATCAAGTTCGCTGAAACGCCAAAAATTTGCATCATCGCAAATGCAAAAAGAAGGCACAATGGAATCACGGATGCGACAATTAAGCCTGCTCTAAAATTTCCAAGAAGCAATACCAAGATAAAAACGACGATTAATCCTCCTTCCATTAAATTCTTTTCGACCGTCGAAATGGATTTCCCAATTAAGACACTTCGATCCAAAAAGGGGACAATTTTGATCCCTTGAGGCATGGTTTTTTGGATCGTCTCCATTCTCAACTTCACATCTTTGACTACATTGTTGGCATTTGCCCCTTTCAACAAAAGCATCACGGCTCCGACCACCTCTCCCTTTCCATTTCTGGTCATAGCACCATAGCGGACCGCCTTCCCAAACTGAACTGTAGCCACATCTTTAATTAAAATAGGTAAACCACCGGGGCCCCTTTGGAGTACAACTGTATTTTCAATGTCCTCTAGAGAGTTCAGCATTCCCTCAGACCTAATGAAATACACATCAGTACCTTTTTCTAAATAACTACCTCCAGAGTTGGAATTATTGTTTTCTAAGGCAGTAAAAATCTGATTGATCGAAATATGGGCTGCACTAATTCGTTCAGGATTAATGGCTACTTCATATTGCTTTAAATTTCCCCCAAAAGAACTGACCTCTACAACGCCCTTAATTCCTAATAACTGACGTTTAACAATCCAATCTTGATATGTTCTTAAATCAGCTAATGAATATTGATTTTCAAAAGCGGGGTCAACTTCCAAGGTATATTGATAAAATTCCCCAAGTCCTGTGGTAATAGGTGCCATTTCAGGCACTCCAGCGCCCTTTAATAGGTAGGGCTCAGCGCCCTTCAACTTCTCAGAAACTTGTTGGCGCGCCACTTCCATCGCCACCTCGTCTTCAAAGACGACGGTAATAATGGAAAGTCCCATCCTAGAAACGGAACGGATATCACGTACGTTGGGAATCGTTCGTAATGAAATTTCTAGGGGATAGGTTACAAATTTCTCGACTTCCGCCGCCGCTAAAGCTGGCGACTGAGTGATTACTTGTACTTGATTCGATGTAATATCGGGCAAAGCGTCGATGGGCAATTGGCTTAAAGAATAACTTCCCCAAGCAATTAAGCCAATCACGAAAATTCCCACAACTAATTTATTGCGGATACTAAATGAAATTATTGAATTGATCATAGGTATTTATATTAACTTAAAAAATGCTTCTGCTATTTTTTAAGCCCTAGGGGGCGCGATCAAAACGCGGGATAAGGAAAAGTGATAAAGATTTATTCGTTGAAGATCTTTCCTACGTGACATCAAAATCAAAATAGGCCAAATACACAAAAAGTATAAACCGGGAATAACATAGCCTATAATCCCGTTAAAATCAATGGAAGGAAGACTTGGATGCTTACTTGTTTTACCATGTTTTGAATCTGCTGCATAATGCAACCAAAGAAAATCAACAAAATTGAAATTTGATTTTTCTATCTTCTTATGCTCTTGAAAATGTTTTAATAGCTCGTTTGCTTTAAATGATTGTTCTAATCCTACTTTTGGAAGAAGACTGCCTAAAATAAATAAAACAAAAAGAAAAGTGACCACTACATTTTTCATTCTATAAATGTACAGAAATTTCGAAAATTAAATGGATATTTATGCTTTGAAAAATTAATAGATTGAGACAAAAGCGTATTACCACACGATTAATTTAAGGAATCTCCCGCCTATTTATGGATGAAATAAATCTTTTATGGCATCAGTTGACCGATTCGGAAACTATTATCCGTTCGGGCTTATTAGTCATTACCTTAATTGTGTTTGCAGAAAATGGTTTATTCTTCGCCTTTTTCTTACCTGGAGATTATTTACTCTTCCTAACTGGTGTTTTTGGTGGGACAGGCGTATTAAAAGAGCCTTTGTCGACTATCTTGCTCAGTATATTCCTTGCAGCAGTCATCGGGTCTTTATGTGGTTATTTACTGGGTCGATTTTTCGGAAACTCGCTTCAAGGGAAGCCTGATAGTTTCTTTTTCAAGAAAAAGCATTTAGAATCCACGAGAGATTTTTTTGAAAAATACGGTTTTGGTGCTTTGGTAATTAGCCGATTTTTACCCGTTGTGCGAACATTTACGCCTATACTCGCTGGAATAAGCAAAATGTCTTGGTATAGCTTTTTATTTTTAAACGTTTTTGGCGCGGCGATGTGGGTCGGCATTTTAGTTGCCGGAGGTTATTACATGGGACAGCATTTTCCATGGATTATAAATTATGTACAATACATCATCTTGTTTTTTTTAGGAATCACCACCTATACGATCATCAAAGGCTATTTGAAATTCAAAAAATGATTGAACAATTTGCATATGTGATCGCTTTTTTAGCAGCAGGCATTTTATTTATTGCCTTGATATTATTTATATCACGTTCATTAAGACCATTTAGGCCAAATGAGGAAAAGTTAAGCACTTATGAATCTGGGGAAGAGCCAATGGGAAATGCCAATATCCGCTTCAACCCAAGGTTTTATGTGATCGCGCTCTTATTTGTTTTATTTGAAGTGGAATTAATATTTCTATTTCCTTGGGCAGTGGTTTTTGGTAATAAGCAATTGGCATTAGCTGATTCAAATTGGCCTATTTATGCCTTGTTAGAAATGATTATTTTTGTTGGAATACTGGCGCTAGGATTGGCTTTTGCTTGGGTTAAAGGATATTTAACATGGGAGAAGCCTTCGACGAATCCTGAAGAAATGAATAGCCCTATCCCGATCGACGCGTATAAAAAATATTTACCTAATTCGAAATAGTTACCACCTTGGATTTGTGGAGTATACCTTATTCTTCATTTTAATGGCAATCATTATTTCATGAGAGCCTAAAGAAGTCCGAGCTAAGCCTAAACTATGATTTTCGTACAAATAAGTCATATTCAGACTTTGATTTAGATGCACCCCAAACATGGCTCCTATGGCTTCATTGTGCCTGTATGAAGCACCCATCCAAACCAAATCGTCAAAACTTACTTTGAAATTTCCTTCCACACCAAACGCGGCATTTTTCATGTATTTAGCCAAGATTGACGGAGAAAAAGTCCAATAGCGCCCTACTTTTATTTCTCTTCCAAATTGGAAAAAGATATTAGGATTTGTTTGGCCTAGCCACAGTATTCGAACCGTATCATTTTCAGCTATGTTAGTCCTGGTGAGACTATAATTATCCATTACAATTTGATTGGCCGACAAGCCTATGTGAAATTTACGATTATAATATAGGATTCCTACATTGACTAAGGGTTGGATTCCATTCAGTTTTGACTGAGTCATATAGGGGTCTCCTTCATCTTTTACCGTAAAACCACCGATGCTAAGGCTTCGTTGGTATACCCCGACCGTAGCGCCGACCGCCAATTTTTCCTCCCCACCTAAAGATAAGTGGTACCCATACGAAGCTCCTAATGAAATACTTGACAAGGGACCAAAATTATCGGTCATTGCTTGAAAGCCTAACCCTTGATGAAAATTAGCCCTGTATGTTTTTTTTCGAATTCTTGTTGGCGTAAATGTCCTCCTAATCGTTTTTGACATAAAAGGAGTTTTCCCTGAAGAGGTCCGATCCGTTTTATCAAATGCCATATTTGCTGTGGCATAAAAACTAGACATATTCGTGTTGAAACCGGTCCATTGTTGGCGATACCCCGTTTTTATATCCCAATAATCCTCGTATCCCGTGAAGGCAGGATTGTATAAATATCTGTTCATCATATATAAGCCAAATTGGGGTGTTTGCTGGGCTAGGCCAACAAATGACATACATAAGACAAAAAGAAGAATTAAAAATCTCATTACTAAGGGTTCTAACCACAAAAATCGGTTAAATATATTTAATTTCGTAAGATATTTTTGGAAAAAAAATTGGCATTAAAAATTCTACCCAAGATATCCATTGATCCATGCAAGTTAAAAGTTACCCAATAGAAAGTCTACATTCATTCTCAAAACTGCTAATTGATTACTTAGCGGAGTTTCCTGCATTAGGTACGTTTTATGGAAATGCTCCTCAATTGGAAAGTTTTGAACAACAAATACTTGAAAAAAAATCATTTAGTCAATCAAATAGGGCCATTTTACACGAGGTGATTCAGGGGCAATATCACGATATAGGTCAAGAAGTGGAGATTCATTCTATATTAAACGAAAATACCTATACGGTTACCACTGGGCACCAATTAAATATTTTTACGGGGCCGCTTTATGTGATTTATAAAATCGTGTCAACGATCAATCTTGCCAAAAAATTAAAAGCAACATACCCGAAGGCAAATTTCATTCCGATCTATTGGATGGCTACGGAAGATCATGATTGGGATGAAATAAATCACTTTTATTGGTTGGGTAAAAAATTCGAAATTGCTACCTCACAAAAGGGGGCTGTCGGCAGATTTTCCTTATCGGAATTTGAGCCATTTTTAAAAGAGATTCCCAACACAATACCAGCTTTTCAGGACGCCTATTCTCAAGCAAAGAATCTAAGTCAAGCGGTACGGATGTATATGCATGAACTGTTCGGAGACCAAGGCTTAATCTGCCTTGATGCAGATGATGCAAGGTTAAAATCCATTTTTACGCCAATTATTTTAGCGGATCTTTTTGACCATTCGCATCTCGCGCCGGTAGAAAATGCAACCAAATCATTAATCAAAATGGGGTATAAAACTCAGATTAATGCTAGAGAGATTAATTTATTTTATTTGATGGACGGGGTACGTGAGCGCATTGAAAAAAGGGGAGATATTTATCACGTATTGAACACATCCACTACTTTTTCTGCAAAAGAATTACATGCCGAAGTGGCGGAATTTCCAAAAAGATTTAGCCCTAACGTCGTTTTAAGGCCCTTATACCAAGAAATGATTCTGCCAAATTTGGCCTATATTGGTGGTCCGGCAGAAGTTGGGTATTGGCTCCAATTAAAAGGGATTTTTGACTTACACCAAGTGCCTTACCCGATTATATTGCCTCGGAATTTTGCCGTAATCTTAGGTGAAAAATACCAACAAAAAATAAACAAATTAGGCATTGGCCTAACGGATTTATTTTTAGAAGATTTCGAATTAAGACGAAAATTTGTGGCGAGTCAAAGTGTGCATGTCCTAGACTGTGACTCTGAATTAAACCTATTAAGTCCGATTTTTAACGAGTTAGCGAACCGAGCGAAATCGATAGATTCGACCTTAGAGGCTAGTGTAAAAGCTGAGTTTAAGCGGCTAGAAAATGGCCTTGAGCGATTGGGCAAAAAGTTAAAAAAAGCGGAAGAAAGAAATCATGAAACTGCGATTCGTCAATTAAACCAATTAAAAAGTTCCTTATTTCCAGAGGGTCAATGGCAGGAAAGGCATGAGAATTTTTTAAATTTTTACATGGAACATCCGGCTTTCATTCAACAATTACTAGACACATTTGATCCACTTCTTTTTGAGATGTATGCGATCAATTTGGATTAAACATGCCAGAAAAATTAGATGTTTTATCGTTTTTGGCTGAGGCCAAGCAATACCCACTGATAGATGTTCGGTCTCCGGCTGAATTTGAACGGGCACATATTCCAGGGGCGATTTCATTTCCCATATTTACGAATGAGGAACGCGCGCAAGTGGGAACCACCTATAAACAACAAGGGAAAGAACAAGCCATCGAATTGGGTCTGGAAATCGTAGGACCGCAATTAGCCAAATGGGTAAAACAGGTAAAAAAAATAGCCAAAGACGGGGTTCTTTTGGTTCATTGTTGGCGCGGCGGTATGCGTTCCGGCAGCATGGCCTGGCTTTTTGAAACGGCCGGATTGGAAGTAAAGGTGCTAGTTGGCGGATATAAAGCCTACCGAAATACAGTATTAAGTGAATTAGCAAATAAGATTCCATTGCTCGTTTTAGGAGGAAAAACGGGCAGCGGCAAAACGGAAATCTTGATTGAGATGAAGAAAAGAGGTATTCAAGTCATTGATTTGGAAGGGCTCGCGCATCATCGGGGTTCGGCCTTTGGTCATTTAGGGTTGGAGGAGCAACCTAGCAGTGAGCACTTTGAAAACCTTTTGTCTAATGAATTAAGGCAATTGGATTTTAAAAAGCCGATATGGGTGGAAGATGAAAGTAGGCATATAGGTAAAGTGTTTATGACGGAATCGTTTTATATGCGTTTGCGTGAATCTCCTTGTTTATTTTTAGATATAGACGCCAAATATCGACTTCCACATTTGGTCAAAGTCTACGCACAATATCCAAAAGCTGATTTATTAATAGCTTTGGAAAAGATCAAGAAGCGTTTGGGCGGGCAGCATTTTCAAAGGGCCATGGAATGCTTAGAAATAAATGATTTTAGTGAAGTGGCGGCCATAACGCTAAACTACTACGACAAGGCCTATCTACATGGTTTAACGCAGCGGGATGAAGCGCAGATTAACCGATTAGAAATTCATACGTTAGACACAAATTTGCAAGTAAATTCGGTTTTAGCCCATGATCTAGCTAAATTTAATTTTAATATTTAATTCTATGCTGCCTGAATCTTTTATCGCAAACATCTTAGAGAAGCACGTTCATACGCGTGCATTTCCGGCTACATCCGAAATCAAAAAGCTATTTACCAAAATTGTCCTAACGCTATTTCCTGAGCAGTCCAAAATACATTTCAAAACAAACGCAGAATTAAAGGCTGTATTTGAAAGTTTAGAAACTGGATTAGAAAGCATTTTACATGCTATGAAAAATGAGTTGAAGGAATCACCGGAAAAATTGGCCCAAGCGTATTTTAATCAAATTCCAGAAATCCACGAATTATTATTGACCGACGTGGAAGCTATGGTACAAGGTGACCCCGCTGCCAGTACAGATTATGAAGTAATCAGAACCTATCCAGGGTTTTATGCCATGGCTTTTTACCGGTTGGCGCATGGATTACACCAATTATCTATTCCGTTGATCCCTCGAATTTTAACCGAATATGCCCATTCAAAAACGGGTATCGATATTCATCCGGGGGCAAAAATCGGTCGGTATTTTTTCATGGATCATGGGACTGGGATCGTAATAGGCGAGACATGTACGATCGGCGAGCGAGTGAAAATTTATCAAGGGGTAACTTTAGGTGCGCTTTCCGTCGACAAGAAAATGGCCTCGACAAAAAGACACCCAACCATCGAGGATGGGGTAGTTATCTATTCAGGTGCCACCATTTTAGGAGGTGAAACCGTCGTGGGAAAAGAATCAATAATAGGGGGAAATGTTTGGCTAACGCATAGTGTTCCCGAACAAACAAAAATTTACCATCAGGCTAATTCAAAATTAATCAAAGGTTAAAATGAGCAAATTGTTAGATTTGGTTGGCAATACCCCATTAGTGGAACTTACTCGTTTGCATGATAATCCCAAAGTTAAAATTTTCGGGAAATTAGAGGGAGATAATCCAGGAGGATCTGTCAAAGATCGTGCGGCAAAAAGCATGATTCAGGGAGCATTAGAGCGAGGAGAAATCAAGGCGGGGACTAAATTAATTGAGGCAACTTCAGGAAATACAGGCATTGCATTGGCCATGATTGCGCGATTATATGGAATCGAAATTGAATTAGCCATGCCATCCAATTCGACCAAAGAACGCATTCTGACGATGGAGGCCTTTGGGGCCCGGGTAACACTAACCGAGACCATCGAAGCAGCGCGCGATTATGCCGTAGAAAAATCGAAATCTGGCGAATACATTTTGTTGAATCAATTTGAAAACCCGGATAATTATTTAGCTCATTATAGAACCACAGGACCTGAAATTTACCGAGATACTCAGGGAAAAGTTACGCATTTTGTTAGCTCCATGGGAACTACGGGAACGATTATGGGGACTTCCATGTATTTAAAGGAGCAAAATGCTGCAATACAAATCGTGGGTTGCCAACCGACCGAAGGGTCTAAGATACCCGGAATCAGGCGTTGGCCCATCGAATACCGCCCTAAAATTTATGAGCCTTCACGCGTAGACCGAATTATGGATGTATCCGAATCTGAGGCCACCGAAATGACTCGAAAACTTGCAAAAGTAGAAGGCGTTTTTGGAGGAATGAGTAGTGGCGGGGGCGTATCAGCTAGCATCCGACTGGCCAATGAATTAGAAGAAGGCTTAATTGTATGTATAATCTGTGACCGAGGAGATCGCTATTTATCGAGTGGATTATTTGGCGATTAGCACGCCTAGTATTTTATAGCTTGTAGGCTCTGCTAAAAAAAACTGCTGCATTCCTTCAATATAATACGTTTGAATGCGTCCCTCTGAAAAATTCATAAACAGCTTTTTCCGCGTTTCAAATAAAAAGTTTTTTTGAGAAATCTCAATTTCCACTTTGGTGGGGTGTTCATTAGCATCTAAATGAATGATCATCTTTTTGACTGGTAGATTTTCATCTTTTTTCAAGGAGTACCAGTAAAATCCAGGTTCCGAAAGGTTATCGTAACTCTTTTCATATGCTGGCTTATTAAGATCCGCTTCTAAATAAAGCGCAAATTCCTTCTCCCAATCTAAATTTGAGACAATTTTAACCTCCTTTTTCCCGTCAAGAATAACCGTTTTATGTACCCTTTGATTTGATTTATTATACCCATTAATTTGCTGCTTTAAGAAAGCAGACCATGCAAAATAATTGTTTTTTTGTACTGATTTCTCAGTACTGCCACAACTTAGGAGCAATCCAAATACGAAAATAAGACTTGTTAAATTTTTCAGATAAATGATCATCATTCAAAGGTACGCATATTAAACAAACGAATAAAAAATCCTTGGTGTTTAAGTCCAAGGATTTTAAAAGTCAACCGCCAATCATTTCTTCAATCGGTATACTCAAGACTCGAGTTAAAGAAAAAATCTTTTGAACGTTTGGGTAATGTTTGCCAGACTCCCAGTAATTGTAAGCGCTTTGGCTTACCCCGACGGCCTGTGCGACTTGGCGTTGGGTCAATCGCTTTACCCGTCGAGATTTAATTAAAAGTACAGAGAAATTCAATTTTGTTTTCATAGTGTTAGGCGTTTGGGGGTTAGATTATATACCTATTTCAAATATGTTATTCAGATTACCTATTAAATTGTACAATAATATGAATTTTAATAACTATACTGATTTTAAACGCGCTTTTAAAGAATTTTACTAGACTTATGGTTTATAAATGTCCTTTAATGACATGTGACATTTGAAAAAATGACAAAAAAAAGGAGTAGAATAAATTCCACTCCTTTCATTTTTGAACTAATTTTCTACTTAATCGAATATTTATACTTATATCGTTCAAAAAGTTGGCTATGCTTATTATCTAAGTTGACAGCTCTTCCTTGAATAAAAGCATGTGTTACCGTGCTTGACTTTATATCTAAGATATCTCCATTACAAATAACAAGATTGGCATCTTTTCCATTTTCAAGACTTCCCGTACGCGAATCAATGCCCAATATTTTAGCAGCGTTCAAAGTGATTGCTTGCAATGCCTCTTCTTTTGATAAGCCATAAGCAACCATGGTACCTGCCTGGAAAACCAAGTTACGTTGTTGGCTATGTCCATCAGAACCATCCTGACAAATCGTGAATAAAACACCCGCTTTTTGAAGCATAGCTCCGTTTTTATAAGGCTGATCTACGGCATCATCATCCGTAGCCGGTAAACTATGTGGCTCTGCTAATATGACCGCGACCTTATTTTCCTTCAAAATATCGCCAATCATCCAAGCATCTGTACCGCCAACAATCACTAATTTAAAATTAAATTCGGCGGCTAAATGTATGGCGGCCAACATCTCCTTCACCAGGTCACAGTTGACATACAAGGATTTAGACCGATCAAACAATCCCTTACAAGCCTCATATTTTAAATTAGTCGCGGCGTGGGTTTTTTCATTTAAATAGGCCTGAGCTTCTTTGAAAAAACTTCTTGCCATATCAATGCGCTCTAATCCTAATTTAACTTGGTCCACATCCGCATCTCTGCGCCTATAGCTCATAAATGAAGGCCGATTAATTAAAGCGGGCATGGTCAAATGAACTCCATTATCTAAGGCATAGGCTGCATCTTCCCAATTCCAAGCGTCCAATTGGACCACGGTAGAAGTTCCAGGAATTAAGCCCCCACTTGGGACAATTTGAGCCAATAAAATTCCATTTGAACGCAGTGTGTTGATGACTTTACTATCGGTATTATAGGCTACAATGGAGCGAATGTTGGGATGGATATCACCTAACTCTACATTGTCGACCGTCGATTTAGTCGAACTAACTTCCACCAAACCCAAATTGGTATTAGGAGCAATAATGCCTGGATAAATTTGCTTTCCTGTGGCATCGATGTGTTCAATATCCCCTGTCAAAACAGGCGAATTCATGTCAATTTTCAATTTCCCTTTCTCAATGATAATATTTCCAGAAACCACTTGGCCATTTCCTATGTGTATGGTTCCACCGGTAATCACGATTTTTTTTGATTGAGCTGGTGACGGGTGCATGGTTTCTTGGGAAAACAATGGAAATGAAACCAAGCATATTGCGATATATAATATAATTTTCATGTGATGTGTCAATTTTAGTTTTCTGTTAAAATCATACGTTGGGAAATGCGATCCCAAAGACTCTTGCCATGCCCGTGATCATCTTCGCACATATTTTCCTCTCTGAATGATGGAGTCATAGGTCTGGTTGCAGAACCACCTTTTTTAGCCAAGATCATTTTTTGAATTAATCTTTGCTTTTCTTTCTTTAGGTCAACTTGCAATTTCGCATCTACTTCGCGATCAAAAACAACCGCGCCATCCACAATCGTCTTTTCAGATTTTGCGTAAATACTTAATGGATGATCAGACCAAATAACTAGATCCGCATCTTTACCTTCTTTAATGCTGCCCACGCGATCAGCCACATGAAGCATTTTGGCAGGGTTCAACGTAACCATTTTGAGGGCATCCTCCTCAGACATTCCCGCATATTTAATGGATTTAGCCGCTTCATGATTTAAATGACGCGCCATTTCAGCATCATCTGAATTGATGGCCACATTCACCCCATTTTTTTGCATCAAAAAGGCATTTTGAGGAATCGCGTCGACTACCTCCATTTTATAATTCCACCAGTCTGAGAACGTTGACGCACTGGCCCCATGTGCTTTCATTTTATCTGCCACTTTATAGCCTTCCAAAATATGGGTAAATGTATTCACCGTGAAACCAAATTTATCGGCCACTTTCATCATGGCATTAATTTCACTTTGTACGTAGGAATGGCAAGTGATAAATCTTTTATGATTTAATATTTCAACTAAAGCCTCTAATTCCAAATCAATTCGCTTTCCAGGACCTTGCTTTTCATAATCACGTGCGCGTGTAAAAGCGTCTGTTAAAACTTGCTCCACTCCCATTCTTGTATCAGGGAATCTCGGATTCGATGGATTATATGATCGTTTCACATTTTCCCCCAATGCAAACTTGATGAATGGGTCCCAATTAGCAAACTTTAAGCCTTCGGCAGTTTGGCCCCAACGGAATTTCAACAATTGCGTTTGTCCGCCGACCGTATTACAACTACCATGCAAGATATGGCTTGATGTTACCCCGCCGCTCAATTGGCGGTACATATCCACATCCTCAGGATCAATCACATCAGTGATGCGTACCTCCGACGTAACCGATTGAGAGCATTCATTGATTCCTCCAGAAGCGGCAACATGCGAATGTTCGTCAATGATTCCCGCGGTGAGATGTTTCCCTGCTCCATTAATCACACGGGCCATTGGATCTTTTAGTCCTTTTCCAATCGATGCAATTTTTCCATTCTTAATCAGGACATCCGTTTCCTTTAAAACTCCTGATTTCTCATTCGTCCAAACGGTTGTGTTTTTAATCAAAATAGTTTCTGATTTTGGAATCGTTTTTTGCCCATATCCATTAAACGGAAATACGACCGATCCCACTTCTTCTGATTTTTTTGGACGCTTTTTAGTGCTCACGGTATCTGCATTGGCTTCCCGAGTAGCTTGCCAAGAAACCCATTCTCCATTCCCTAAAGTACCAGTACCTAACATTGAATTTCCTAAAAAGTCACCCGATAGTCGAGTCTTTTTGCCTTGATCTGCTTTAGACGTATAAATCAAATTGACCAATTGGTCCTTTTGATTAAATTCTACGGCCAAGGTATCTTTCCCAATTAATTGAGCTTTATAAACCCCGGTTTCACCTGTGACTGCCAACTGAGCACTTTGATTTCCTAGTGTAAACTTATACTTGCCTGCCAATTCCATTTTGGAATCCGTCGAAATTCCATAAGATGATCCTTGAATCCAGTTTTCAACCAATACGGTTTTGTCCGCAAAAATAGGACCGGTCGTAATGAGGAAATTGGCCCATTTACCTATATCCAAACTACCTACTGCACTTGAAACTCCTAGCAATGAAGCCGGTGTTGTGGTTAAAGCCTCTAACGCTTTTTCTTCAGATAGACCATTTTGTATCGCCTTTTTTAAGTTGGGCATGAACTGACTGATATCCTTTAATCCACTGGCAGTCAATGCAAATGGAATCCCAGCCTTTTCAAAAGCTGCGGGATTTGTTGGCGCCAACTCCCAATGTTTTAAATCTGAAACATTAACAAAACGAGCATCATTTGGATCTTCCACATCCATCGCTTGTGGGAAGTTGATAGGCAAAATGAAGGAAGCTTTAATCGCTTTAACTTCATCAATGCGTTGGTATTCATTGCCCCCCGCTTTAAAGATGTATTGAACCCCAAACTCACTGGCAATTTTATTGGCCCTAAAAACAGACCATTTATCAGAGACTTCAAATATTTGCGGAAGGTTCGCATTGTCGTTGAATGCCTGCAAGGTAAGGTTTAGCCCCTCTTGGCTGGGTTTGGTTTTATACCAATTGGCATCCAAAAAATGCTGGCGTAAAAGAGCAATGCTCCCCATCAAAGAATTTGGATAATCTTGCGTGGAAGAACCCTTGTCGAAAGAAAAGTGAGCGGATGCTTTTTCTTTTAGGATCACCATGTTTTCTTTTTCTTTGGCAAGTGTTGTTAACAAGCCAACACCCCGTGAAATACCGTCCAATTGATGCGTCAGCACAGAACCAAATCCCAATTTTCTATATTCCTTAGCCCTAGCATCATTCACTGAAAAGTTTTTAACATGCAAAACCTCTGTTTTCAAAGCTTGATTCCATGAATAAGGACCCTTGGTATTTGAAAGCATTTGGGATGGCGAGCGATAGGTAGTCATGGAAGGCTGCACTTGGTTCATCCCATAATCACTATAGATGTCAATAAAAGAAGGATAAATGGATTTGCCTTTGCAGTCGATGACAATGGCATCTTTTGGCAGAGGCAAATTAATGCCAACAGCTTCGATTTTCCCTTGTTTGATAATTAGTGTCGCCGAATTGATGATGGTTTTGACGTCTTTATAAATTTTTGCATTGATAAAAGCGTAGTATCCTGAACGTGGGGTGGCCACATCGTTAGCAGGATACGTTGTTTGGGCGAATGAAACACTAGAGCCTAATAAAAAAGTTAGCGCTAGCCCATAAAGTACGTTTAATTTCATGTTTAAAATTTGTTGATTAAATAAAGGTAAAATTATTTGTCTAAATGTATGTCTGCTTTGCCGTAATAATTGGCTATGCATTTACACCAAAGATGTTTAGGGTCAGTGGATAATTCTTCCATAAAAAACATGGTATTTTTATTTTCGATGGGAGGAATGATCACCTGTTGATTCTTTGATTTAAGGATCAAATCAAACCTTTGTGCATTTTCATTGGCGTATTTTTTAGGTTTATCAAAACGCCATTCATCATAAAATTGTTTTGAATTTTGGTTAAAAAACAAGAGTGTTATGAACACGACTAGTAATGAAATTTGAGAAATAGCTAAGCTCGAAGGGTTCATTTGGCCTACCTTATATCTCATCCAAACGACAAGATACCCAAACCCAAAAATCAAATACATCAAGATTAAACTCTGAATTCGATCCGGGATAAAGTCCTCTCCGAGGGCTAAAGCCATGGGAATAAAAGCTAAAAAATAGCTCATGAAGAACAAGATTAAAAGACCTCCCAGCTCCTTGAATGATAAAATATATTGTTTTTTTGGCTTGTCTATTGTGATAAATAACAATGCATTAAATACCCAAATTAGCGGTGATTTAACATAGATATTAAGCAACATGCCAAAATTCAACATCGACTCTGTGAGCCCTTTGATGTAATCAATATGTTTAGGGGCGCGCACTTTATTTCCGGGGGAAAGTAAAACTAGTCCAATGGAAATACCCCAAATGATAAAAAATAAAACGGTTTCTAATTTGATTTTTTTCTGCTTCCAAGCCATATATAATTGCCATGGCCAAAAAATTCCAGAGAACATGATCATGGAAATTTCGCTTGACCCAACCAAGCAAAAAATGATGCAAGAAAGCAAAGTGATTCTTAATATGGGCTTAGAACAATAGAAATATACATTGACAAATAAAATGGCTAATTGAAATGACAAGTAGTAATAATGGCCTGAGAACCAATAAAATAACTGAAAAAGGCCTGGCATCGTATACCAACAAACGGCTTGGCTGACCAATGAAAGTATCCAGAGATTCGGATTAGTGTGTGTAAGTTGAAATACATTTTTGAAAAAATAATAGCCATTAGCAAAGCCAATCACAATTAAGGCGATTGTTCCCCATTTAAAATGCTCAAAAGATGTGCTAAAAACTAAGGGATTAAAATGAAG
>JBIKRO010000073.1:0-13762 GCA_044349095.1 Aquirufa sp.
ATATCAAAGATCTTTTACATTTCACCAAGGAAAGAAAAAGACGCACGTGATACATATGGGGGACCCTTCAGGACTTTCCTATTCCTATGATTTGAAACAAGGTGCTTTATTGCAAACTTGGAAAGGTAAATTTCTGAATGCAACACAAATGTGGTTGGATCGAGGCGAGCCTCAAACCGCTGAACCGATGGGATTAAATGTGGTTATGGATGGTAAATTTCCTTTGGTTTTAAGTAGTCAAGCCCAACCCGATTCCGTTGACGCCACTAAATTAGTTTACAAAGGATATAAGATATTACATGGCAGACCGGTGTATATGTACGATTGGCCTGCTGCTTCTTTGAAGGTAGAAGATCATCTGAATCCGAATGAAAATGGGACTGGTTGGCTTAGGACGATCAATGTGATCGGCACAAGTGCACAAAAATCCAATATTGAAGTGGTAGTCGGAAATAGCCCGGATGTCGTGGAAATCAATCCAGGCCTTTTGGCTTTACAAGGAATGGGGTATTATGTTCAATGGGCTGGAGCACCTGCCGTTATTTTGAATACACAAGCACCAGGAAAGCAAGTGAGAGTTCCTTTGCAAGGAAATAGTTTTACATATCAATTGATTTGGTAACCTAGATAAGATCATGAAATTAAAATTAAGCATTTTATTATTAGCCATTTCTGTAGGAGCTTTTGGGCAAAAGCCTGCTCCTAAAACAGAGCAAGATTTTTATGAAATAAAAACCTTACCTATTCCTCAAGACCTTTATTTAGAAGTAGGAGGTTTGGCAACCATGCCGGATGGCCGATTGGCCGTAAGTACTCGTAGAGGGGAAATATGGATTGTTGAAAATCCTTATCAAAAGGATAGCCACCAAACGAATTATCGAAGATTTGCGAGTGGCTTGCATGAAATTTTAGGCTTAGCGTATAAAGACGGTGTCTTTTACTGCTCTCAACGCGGGGAATTGACAAAAATTACGGATACAAATCGCGATGGGGTGGCCGATTTATATGAGCCGATTTACCAATTCGAATTATCTGGTAATTACCATGAGTACACTTATGGACCTGTTTTTGATAAAAATGGGGATATGTTGGTGACCCTGAATTTAGCCTGGATTGGCTTTGGTGAAGGAAAATTTGCCAAATGGCGCGGTTGGTTAGTCAAGATAAAACCCGATGGAACATTAGAACCTCAGTCGGCAGGTTTACGTTCCCCCGCTGGTTACAGCATTAACGACGAAGGCGATATTTTCTACGGTGAAAACCAAGGCGATTGGGTTGGCTCAGGTCGAATCACTCATTTGGCAAAAGGTGATTTTGCGGGTAACCCTGGCGGAATCAAATGGGCAAAGGAACCAAATAGTCCTTTTAAATTGACTTTGGAGGAAATTCCGGATAATAGCCAACCGATGTTTGAGGCGGCTAAAAAAGTAAAAAACTTAAAACTACCTGCGGTTTGGTTTCCACATGCGATCATGGGAATTTCAACATCCGATATTATTCAGGATACGACTAAAGGAAAATTCAGTCCTTTCCCTGGTCAGTATTTTGTGGCAGACCAAGGACAATCTAAGGTGATGCGGGTGTTCATGGAAAAAGTGAATGGCGTTTACCAAGGATTTTGCATCAATTACCGAGAGGGATTTCAATCGGGAATTCTGCGCGAGCGTTTTGGTTTAGATGGTAGCATGTTTGTAGGGATGACCTCAAGGGGTTGGGGATCGACTGGGAAGGATAATTTTGGACTGCAACGCTTAGTTTGGAATGGATTAACGCCTTTTGAGATTAATACCATTCATGCCAAATCAGATGGATTTGAGATTTCATTTACTCAGGCCGTTGATGTAAAGTCAGTTAAGAACGCCGCTTCTTATGCGCTAAGATCATATATCTATCAATACCATCACCAATATGGAAGTCCCATTATTAATGTAAATGAGTTGAAGATCAAGGGAATTTCAGTTTCTCCAGATAAGAAAACTGTACGTATTTCGATGGACGGAATTAGGCAATTCTACATTCATGAGTTTATTTTGAAAGGTGTTTTAAATGAGGAGGGAGATCCTCTATTGCATGAAACGGCTTATTATACTTTGAACCAAATTCCTGCTGGAGATAAAATGGCCATAAATGAATCTTCCGCCCCTGTGATTGAAAAAGCGGTTATTGCTGCTGTGGTAGATCAACCAAAATTGGCGATCAATGGCAAAAAGCAAATAGTAACGGAAGCCCAAGCGTTGGCCCTATTAAAAAAGCATACTTGCTTAGCTTGTCATGCAAAAGATAAAAAAGTGATAGGCCCTTCTTATGAGGATATCGCTAAGCGGAAGTATTCGGACCAACAAATTTTGGCATTAGTGTATAAGCCTAATCCTCAAAACTGGCCTGATTATGCAACTGAAATGGCTCCAATGAGTCATATTCCGGCTAATGATGTATTGAAAATTGCTTCTTGGATTAATAGTCTTGGAGCAAAAAATAAAGTGGAACCGAATCGGGATTAATCGTAGTTGGAAAAGCTCATTAAAAAAGGAACTCAAATTTTTGAGTTCCTTTTTTTGTATTGGAAAGAATAAATTATTTTTTCGGTTCAACTGAGCCTTGAATGGTTAACACAATTTGAGAAACCTCCCCATTGTTGACAACCGTAATCGTTTTGTTGAAACTTCCTGGACGTCCTGCTGAGTTATAAGATGCAGTCACTTTGCCTGTTTTACCTGGCATGATAGGTTCTCTAGTCCATTCTGGAGTGGTACATCCACATGATGGTTGAACATTTGAAATAACAACGGGTGCTTTACCTGTATTCGTAAACTCAAAACTGTATGTTGCTTGAGTTCCTTCTGTGATTTTTTTGAAATCGTGTGAAGTCGCTTTGAATTTAATCATCCCTTGCGCGTTTGATTGAAATGCAACGGCAATTAGTATGGCAATAATTCCTAAAAATTTCTTCATGGTTTTTTATTTTTAATAATGTGTGGCAAATCTAAAACAAAGGGAAGATTCAACAAAAGAAATAGGGTATTTTTTTATCAGACCTATGTTTTTGGCTCATGCTTAAAATGTTGTATTTTTGCATGTTAAATAAAATAATGCCCTTGATTTCCCAGAATTCATATTCTTTTACTAAGTCGGAGCTTACATTTGATCCCAAAAAGATTCTGGAGGATTATCAACTCGCCGTGACAAGTCGGCAGTGTAGCTTATTAGTTAGGAAAGAAGTTTTTACAGGTCGGGCTAAATTTGGTATTTACGGAGATGGCAAAGAGTTGTGTCAAATAGCTTTAGCCCGCTCCATGCAAACAGGAGATTATATTTCTGGATACTATCGAGATCAGACCATTGGCGTGGCTGTTGGCGACTTAACCTGGCCTCAATATTTTGCTCAATTATATGGACATCCTGATATAAATTTTGACCCACATTCAGGGGGTCGACAAATGAATAATCATCATGCCACACGTTGGTTAGATGAACATGGGGAATGGAAGGACCAAACTTCTCGCATTAATTCCGTGGCTGGAATTTCTTCAACAGCCGCGCAAACACCCAGAGCCTTAGGGATCGCTTATGCATCAAAATTATATCGGGAAAGACCCGATTTGACGGAGCATGCGACTCTTTTTTCTAAAGGTGGACAGGAGGTTTGTTATACTACAATCGGGGATGCAAGCACTTCTGAAGGAATGTATTTTGAGTGCATTAATGCGGCAGGGGTTTTGCAAGTGCCTATTATTTTTTCAGTTTGGGATGATGGATATGGTATTTCGGTGCCAATTGAATTTCAAACAACAAAGTCGTCTATTTCAAAGGCTTTGGCAGGTTTTCAGCGAAATGAAGATGGGAAAGGCTTAGAAATTATCGAAGTTAAAGCTTGGGATTATCCGGGATTATTGGCCGCCTATGTTCGTGCAGCTAAATTAGCTCGAGAAGAATTTGTTCCTTGCCTGGTTCATGTGATTGAATGTACCCAACCACAGGGGCATTCGGCTTCAGGGTCACATGAGCGGTATAAGTCTACGGATCGATTAGCTTGGGAACATGAAGCAGATTGTAATTTGTTGTTTCGACAATGGATTTTAGAAAATAAATATTCGGATGAATCTACGCTAAAGGCGATCGACGATGCGGCGGTAATTGAAGCAAAAAAATATCAAAAGGATGCATTTGCAGCCTATATGTCTTCGGTGGATGTGGACCGAAAAGGTTATTTAAGGATTGCACAAAATTTATTGGATTCCACGAATGAGCCTAGCTTGTTGGAACCCATCATAGAAGAATTAAACCAAGTTACGTATCCCATTTTTAGTGATTTGGTTAAAGCTGGGAGAAAAACATTAAGAGCATTTCGTTTTTATCAAGGCCCTGCGGTTAAATTATTAAGGAAGTGGTTGACGGACTTGGAAGATAAAAATCGCAGAAGATTTAGTTCGCATCAAATGAGTGAATCGGTTCATTCACCATTGTTGGTGAAGGAGGTGAAGCCTTTGTATGAAAAAGTACCCCAACAAGTAGATGGTCGCGAAATTTTAAATCAGAGTTTTTCTAATTTTTTAGAGGATCCTCGCGTGTTTATTTTAGGGGAGGATGTAGGAAAAATCGGAGATGTGAATCAAACATTGGCTGGTTTACAAGATAAGTTCGGACCCCTAAAAGTAACGGATACTGGCATTCGGGAAGTGAGTTTAGTGGGTCAGGGAGTCGGCGCTTCGATGCGTGGCTTGAAGCCGATTGTTGAGATTCAGTACTTAGACTATATTTTATACCCATTTCCTATTTTATCGGACGACTGGGCTTGTCTTCATTATCGTACGGTAGGTGGCCAAAAAGCGCCCATGATTTTAAGAACGAGGGGACATCGCTTGGAGGGTATTTGGCATTCAGGTAGCCCTATGGCCTTGTTGATCAATGGGTTACGAGGAGTGCATTTTTGTGTACCTAGAAATATGACGCAGGCCGCAGGGATGTATCGGACTTTATTAATGGGCGATGACCCTGGTTTGGTCATCGAATGTTTAAATGGATATCGATTGAAAGAACCTATGCCGACCAATTTATTGGATATTGTCGTGCCTTTAGGAATTCCTGAAATTTTAAGGGAGGGTGGAGATTTGACGGTGGTTACTTATGGATCTATGTGCCGGATCGTGATGGAAGCGGCTGAAACGCTGGCCGAAATGGGTATTTCTGTGGAGGTCATCGACGTACAAACCTTATTGCCTTTTGACCGAAATCATCAAATTCTTTTATCTATTCAAAAAACGCATCGTGTCCTTTTTGCCGATGAAGATATGCCGGGTGGAGCTACGGCCTACATGATGCAAGAGGTGATTGACAAACAGGGAGGATTTAATTGGTTAGATGCTCCAGCTAGATGTTTGTCGGCGCCCCCTCATCGACCTGCCTACAGTTCAGACGGAGATTATTTCAGTAAACCCAATGTGGAAAATGTAGTGGATACTGTTTATGAGATGATGCGTGAGGTAGATCCAACATCCTTTCCAGCTATTTATTTTTAATATGTCAGCAATCTCTTTGTATTTTAAGGCAATTTTATCTGGGGTGCAAAGCACTCGCAATGGAATGGCTTTGACTTGGAAACATGCATGGTCTGCCAGAAAATCACGGAAAGTCCAACAAATTCAAGATCCTCAATATTTTAATGCAAGTGAAAATACGGGGATTTTTACCTTAGAATATCCGCATCAAAAAATTCCGGTTCCGGTCAATGGAAGATACCAGTTACACAATGAGATGGACGATTGCATTGTTTGCGATAAATGTGTCAAAGTCTGTCCGGTGGATTGCATTGAAATTGATCCCATTAAAGCAACGGGCCTTGTTGGACATACCTCAGATGGATCCCCCATTCGATTGTATGCAGCAAAATTTGATATCGATATGTCAAAATGTTGTTTCTGTGGTTTGTGTACCACAGTTTGCCCAACGGAATGTTTGACGATGACATCTGAGTATGATTTTTCGGTTTTTGATGTGAAGGAACATACGTTTGGTTTTGCGAATTTAACTAAGGAGCAGGCGGATGAAAAAAGGCAATTGTATGAGCAGTTTGTCGCTGAAAAGGAAGCGTTGAAAGCTTCCGCGTCCGTTTCAACGGAATCATTAGTTGGGAAAGAAGGTGATGAAAAACCAGCGGCTAAGCCGGCATTTAAACCTAGCTTTAAGCCGAAGATTCCCATTGCAAATACGGAGGATGTGCCTTCAGTAACAGTAAATCAAGTGACTGAGCCTGAGAAACCAGCAGCTAAGCCAGCTTTTAAGCCTAGTTTTAAGCCGAAGATTCCTCCCAAAACACAAGATGATCATGAATAGTCCCTTGATGATTGGTTTTTTGGCCTTAACTATTTTGACCTGTGGAAGTGCATTTTTTATGTTGTGGACTAAAAATGTATTGCATGCGGCGTTGGCCATGTTCATGACGATGCTTGGTTTAGCCGGGTTTTATGTATTGGCTTTTGCGGATGTGATGGCAGTGTCGCACTTAATGATTTATGTGGGCGGTGTTTTGATTTTGATTTTGTTTGGGATTATGATGACGGGCCAACGAACATCCAAAACGGGACAGACGAATGAACTTTTTACGGAGCAGAAAGGAAGATTTTGGGCATTTTTTATTGGCCTTACTGTTTTTTTGGGTTTGTCTTGGTTACTGGGACAACAACATTTTTATGCGTTTTCTGATATAGATCAACATTCAAAACTGGGCCGAGTAGGTTTAAGTTTCATGCTTGAGTATTCTTTTCCGTTTGAGTTGACAGGTGTATTTTTGTTGATTGCATTAGTGGGCGCTACCTATATCGCTAAAAATCATGAATGAAATTCCATTGATATTTTTCTTGTGGGTCGGGGCATTTTTGTTTGCCACGGGTCTTTCCATTATACTGATCAAGCGGAATGTAATTTTTGTATTAATGGGGGTGGAATTAATGTTGAATGCAGCTAATTTAAATTTAATTGCCTTCTCTCGAGGGGATGATCAAAACCAAGGTTTGATGATGGGCTTGTTTGTATTGGTGATCGGAGTTTGCGAGATGTCCATTACATTGGCTATCATCTTGCAGGTTTACCGGCGATTCAAAAAGATTGACATTGACCAATTTCAATCTAGAAATTAATTTTTCTCATCGAGCCAAATTTTCAGTTGGCTTATCAACGCAGGTGTTTTAGCCTTTCCAATCACTTTTTCGAGTTCAGTGATGGGCGCGTCCAACATATTTCGAGTGGTTCCAAATTGCTTCAATAATTTTTGCGCGGTCAATTTCCCTATCCCCTCCATTTCTTCTAGTTGGCTTACAATGAAATTTTTACTTCGTTTATTCCGATGTGCGGTAATTCCAAAACGGTGGGCTTCGTCTCGAAGCCTTTGGATTAATTTCAAAGACTCTGATTTCTTGTCAATGTAAAGTGGCAAGGTGTCCTCCGGAAAATATATTTCTTCTAGTCGCTTCGCGATACCGATGATGGGTATTTTTCCATATAGGCCAATGGCCTTGAGTGCGTCACATGCGGAAGATAGTTGGCCTTTCCCGCCATCCACTATGATAAGATTAGGCAATTCGGATTCCTCTTCCAACAGTCTTTTGTAGCGCCGAGTGACCACTTCAAACATGGTAGCGAAGTCATTGGGCCCCTCAACGGTCTTGGGAGTAAATAATCGGTATTCCTTTTTTGCCGGAAGACCATTTAAAAAACAAACCATGGCGGATACAGGATTGGTACCTTGTAGATTTGAGTTATCAAAACATTCGATATGTTTGGGCAATTGGGTCAGGCGTAAATCATTTTTTAACGTCAGGAGGACTCTCATTTTTCGATCTCCTCCACTTTCTTCCGCCGCTTTTCGATCGGCTTTTTCCTTTTTAAAGTAGAGCACATTTTTAAGCGACATGTCGAGCAATTTTTTCTTATCGCTCATGGCCGGGATGGTATTTTTGACTCCTTTGAATTCGAGCGCCATGGGGATGTTGGTGATAATTTCTTTTGCCTCGCTTTGAAATTGTTCTCTTTTTTCCCAGATGAGCATGGTTAATAAATCACTTTCATCTTCATTCAATTTTTTCTTGGTCTCCCAAGTCTGAGATTGTGTAATCGTTCCGTTGATTACCTTCATAAAATTGATGTAGGCGACTTGTTCATCAGATACGATTGAGAAAACATCCACATCGTGAATGGCTGGATTGACCACGGTAGACTTGGCTTGGTAGTTTTCGAGCAACTGCCATTTTTCTTTATATTCTTGTGCTTCCTCGAAGGCCAATCGGCCAGCTGCATTTTGCATTTTTTCGTGGAAGTAGTTTTTAGGCTTTTGATAATGTCCTTTCAGGATATGTTGAATGGAATCGATGTATTCTAAATAAATAGCTTCAGATTGCAAACCTTCGCAGGGTCCTTTGCAGTTGCCAATATGATATTCTAAACAGACTTTGAATTTCCCTTGTTCGATATTGGCAGGTTTTAAGGCCAGCGAGCAAGTACGCAGGGGATAGAGTTGGTGCAATAGCTCCAACAAAGCATTCATGGATTTTGGGTTTGCAAATGGCCCAAAATAGGTTCCTGCTTGGTGATCAATGCGCCTGGTCGATATAAGTTTAGGAAAATGCTCTTTAGTGATGCATAAAAATGGATAGGTTTTATCATCCCTTAAAAGGATGTTGTATTTAGGTTGGAACTGTTTAATTAGGGTATTTTCCAACAAAAGTGCATCGAATTCTGAATGCACGATGGTGAATTCAACGCGTCTAATTTGTTGAACGAGTCGCCTTGTTTTGGTATCTTGATTTTTTTGATTGGTAAAATAGCTACTAATTCGATTCTTTAAATTTTTGGCTTTGCCAATATAAATAATGGTGTCTGCTTCATCAAAGTAACGATAGACCCCAGGATCTTCTGGGAGCGTAGGTAGCAAAAGCTTCGAATTAAAATCAGTCATCGATTCAAAAATAGTCAATTATTTTTAAATTATTTTTTTGGATTATTTTTATAATGGGAGTTTGAATTCAAAATGGTAATATTTTTAATTTTTGTACTTGTTGGAGATTTGATTGAACAATAAATTTGAAGTTCACAAGTCAAAGTATCTAAATTTCCCCAGGCTATTGTATATATTTTATACAATAATTAATCAAGAAATAAGTTTATTTTTGATTTTTAAATCAGTTATCACAGGATTATTAGGAAATTATTAAATTATAATGAATATTTAGTCAAGAAAAATATGGTTCAATCACCTTAAAATTGTAAGATTTTAATAGTGTGGTTGATTTGAATTTTATTATTTATTGTAAAATTCAAAGATATATTCTGATTTAACTACTACTAAATTTTTTTTAAACAAACATAGAAAGGAGGTCCACTGAATAAAATGCAAACACAAAACCATCACAAAAAATTATTTTTAAACATTTTAAAACTCTATTATGAAAAACAAATTTTACCAAAGTCTACGAGGCTTTCTATTGCTCGCGATTGTGATGCTAGGAAGTTTTTCGTCATTCGCCCAAGGTCGTAAAGTAACTGGTAAGGTTACTGGTACGGATTCTCAAGGCATTCCTGGGGTTAGTATCTTAGTAAAAGGTACGAATACAGGTGCTACTACAGATGGAAATGGTGCATTTAGCGTGAATGTAAATTCTGCTACTGCTGTTTTAAACATTTCTGCAGTAGGTTATAAAACACAATCTGTTAATGTAGGATCTCAATCATCTATTTCTGTTGTTTTGCAAGAGGATATAAGTCAATTGAGTGAAGTTATTGTGACAGGTTACTCAGTGACTAATAAGAAGGAATCAACTGCTGCAGCTTCTATAGTGAAGGCAAAAGATTTACAGATTTCTCCTTCAGGTAACGTGGAGCAACAATTACAAGGTCGTGTCGCTGGTATCACGTTGATTACCAATGGTCAGCCAGGAACGAACTCAATTATTCGTGTGCGTGGTTTTGGAGCCTTCGGTGGTAACGAGCCATTATACATTGTGGATGGTATTCCTGTTGGAAGTACTGATTTTCTTTCTCCAGATGATATTGAGTCTACAACAGTCTTGAAAGATGCTGCAGCGGGTTCTATCTACGGAGCTCGTGCTGCCAATGGTGTAATCGTTTATACAACTAAGCGTGGTACAAAGGGTAAAAAAGGATTAACCATCACGTATGATGGACTTTATGGGGGAACTGACCCGAACGTAGCGGGTGCTCCTAAGATGTTGACTCCACAAGAGGAAGCTGATTGGACTCATGTAGCTTTCCGTAACAATGCAACTGCTACAGGAACTGCGCCTCAGTATTCACATCCTCAGTACGGTAATTCTGCTCAGGCAACTTTACCAGCTTACTTGCATGCAAATGGTTCAAATGGCGTACGTGGTTCAGTAGACATGGCGGCTATTCAGGCAGCTTATGCGGCTAGTCCGTTAACTACTTTTTTAATCCGTCCTAATTTAGCAGGAACGAATTGGTTTGATGAGATTACTCGATTTGGAAGTACTATGCGCCATTCATTGGGTATCAGTGGCGGTACTGAGAATGGTCGTTTTTACCTAGGAATTTCAGGACAAGAGCAACAAGGTATTTTGTTGGAAAATGATTTCAAACGTTATTCTGCTCGTTTCAACTCTGAATTTAATTTAGGTAAGAAAGTTCGTGTTGGAGAGAACTTACAGTTTACGTATCGTTCCGTTCGTGGCCAAGCAGGTGGTAATGGTGGATTAGGAATTGCAGCTGATGAATCTGTGATTTTATCTGCTTACCGTATGCCTACGATCATTCCGGTATTTGATGATTTTGGTTCTTATGCGAGTACTAAGGCAGCTGGATTTAATAATCCGCGTAATCCAGTTCGTCAGATTATGCGTAACAACTTGAATGATAACAACTTTAATGCAAATGCAGTGGGTAACTTTTATGCTGAGTATGAGCCAATTAAAGATTTGATCATCAGATCAAGTTTAGGAGGTCAATTCAATAGCTCTGCTTTTAAGAACTACAATTACCGATATCTTGGAGATTCGGAGCCTGAGGCATCGGATTCTTTTTCTGAGGGATCTAATTATGTGATGAGTTGGGTGTTATCCAATACCGCTGCTTACAAATATCAGTGGAGAAAACATGGTGTTAAAGCTTTAGTGGGCCAAGAAGCTTTGAATACTGGAGCAGGTCGTAGTATCAGTGGATCGGGAATTAACCCGTTCTCGATGGACATGGATTTCTTAACTTTAAATGCAGTTCAATCTCCTGTGGTAAATTCAAATTTATTTAGCGGAGTTAATTTCTACTCTTTATTCTCTAAGTTAGATTATAACTTTGATGAAAAGTATTATGTAACTGGGGTAGTACGTCGTGATGGTTCGTCTCGTTTCGGTTCTCAAAGCCGTTACGGTATTTTCCCTGCATTTTCTGCTGCTTGGCGTGTAACTTCTGAGGCATTCATGGCTGACCTTCCTTCGATCACAGATTTGAAAATCCGTGGAGGTTGGGGAGAAATGGGTAACTCGAATAACGTAGACCCAGCGAATCAGTTCTCTTTATATGCGGCTAACCGTGGTAACTCATTCTATCCAATTTCTGGACAAAGTTCAGGAGCTAATGAAGGTTATTTCCGTTCACGTATCGGTAATGATGCTGCCAAGTGGGAGACTTCAGAAACCTTGAATATTGGTTTTGATGCTACCTTGTTAAATGGTAAGTGGGAAGTAGTATTGGATGTTTGGAGAAAAGATACGCGTGATTTGTTATTTGGCGTACCTCTTCCGGCAGTTGTTGGTCCTTCTGCAGCTGCTCCTGCGGTTAACGTAGCTAAAATGCGTAACCAAGGTATCGATTTCCAGATCATTAATCGTGGAAATATCACTTCTGACTTGAAGTATGAGTTAACCATCAATAATTCATTTTTACAAAATGAGATTGTGGCCTTTGCTCCGGGTATCACCAACTTAACAGGAGGTGCATTCCGTGGTATTGTTCCAGTAAGAATGGAAGTAGGACGTTCTCTTTCTTCATTTTATGGATATAAGGTATTAGGATATTTCAATTCTGCTGCTGAAGTTACTGCGTCTCCTGCTCAATCAGGTGCGGGTGTGGGACGTTTCCGTTACCAAGATACAAATGGAGATGGAAAAATTACTCCAGCGGATCGTACTTATTTAGGTTCACCGGTGCCAACTTACACAGGTGGTGTCAATTTAGGCTTGACGTACAAAGATTTTGAATTCAGTGCATATTTAAATGCATCTGCTGGAAACAAAATTTGGAATCAGCAAAAATGGTTTACGGATTTCTTTGGAACATTCCAAGGGGCTGGAAAGGGTGAGCGTGCAAAGCAATCATGGACTCCTGCTTTAGGAAATTCTGCTGCTGCTCCTATCTGGGAATCAGCATCTAGTATTTCTACTTCAGGTGCTGAGAACTCTTGGTACATTGAGGATGGAGATTACATCCGTTTCCAAAACATTTCATTGGGATATAATGTTCCTGAGAAGTATTCTTCTAAGTTAGGAATCAAGCGTGCTAAGTTTACTGTTTCGGCAACGAACTTATTTACAATCACTGCATACAAAGGATTAGATCCGGGTGTAGGTGGTGCAGCTGATACTGGATTTGGTATTGATGTGGGTAACTATCCAGTTACACGCGGATTTAACGCATCGATCAACTTGAATTTCTAATTTAGCGAAAGCCAATTTTAAAAAATAAGAAAATGAAAAAATATCAAATTTTAAAGCGAATAGCTTTGGTGAGTGCGTCAGCGTTAATGTTGACCTTCGCTTGTAATGACCAGTTTTTGGAAGTTGCACCTACGGGCTCTTTAGCTCAGGCGCAATTATCTTCAAAGGCTGGTGTTGAGGGTGCCTTAATTGGTGCTTATGCACAGTTGGCAGCTAAAGGTTTCTCTCGTTTGGGAGCAGCTAACAACTGGGTTTGGGGTTCCATTCGTGGGGGTGAAAGCAACAAGGGGACTGACCCTGGTGATTACACAGCCATTAACCCAATCCAACGTTATGAGATTGATGCAACCAATGGAGATATGAATGATTCATGGAGAGCCAAGTATGAAGGTATTGCACGTTGTAATGCAGTCATTAACTTAGCTAGTGGATCAAAAGAACTTTCTGCTGCTGATAAAACTCGCATCATCGCTGAAGCACGTTTCCTACGTGGATTCTACTACTTCGAATTGAAGCGTTTATGGAATTCAGTCCCTTACGTGGATGAGAAAGTAGGATATGGCCAAGGAATTGAAAAAGTGGCGAATACTCCTGCTATTTGGGATAAAATCGAAGCTGATTTCAAACATGCTTACGACAACCTTCCTGAGACTCATTCAGATGCAGGTCGCGCAAACAAATGGGCTGCTGGTTCTTTATTAGGTAAAGTTTATGTTTACCAAGCGAAATGGGCTGATGCAAAAGCTATATTAACAACTGTCATTAATAGTGGAAAAACAACTAATGGCAAGAAATATGGTTTGGTTCCAAAGTTTGCTGAAATTTTCAATGCTGAAAATGACAACAATGAGGAGGCTATTTTTGCGATGCAATCTTCTATGAACACGGGTAATACAAATAATGCCAATGGTTTTGACGACTTGAACTACCCTTATAACACGGGTTCTGACGGTCCAGGTAACTGTTGCGGTTTCTTCCAACCCACTTTCTCGATGGCTAATGCATATCGTACAGTAGGTGGATTACCTATTCTTTCTGAGCAAGGTGATGGAACTCCTGATTATAACTTAGCTGCTAATGCGGTAAAG
>JBIKRO010000074.1:0-13656 GCA_044349095.1 Aquirufa sp.
TAGGAAGTTGTTTAATGGGAGTCAAAACCTAATATTTTTCTACGATGCCGCATTTCAAAAAGGAGCCATGGCTGATGGACTCATGTTTATTTTGCCTATCCGAAGATCCATTTCACCTGAACTTTACCAAGAAAAAGATACGATTAAAGTAGATCTATATTCGATCTCAGAAGGCCAATTTAATTTTTATTCTCAAGCCCGCTTAGAGTTAAATAATGCGGGTTTATTTTCAAGGCCAGCAGCAAACATCCCGACTAACTTTACAAATACGAATCCAAATTCAGCTTTACAAGGAGCAGGTTGGTTTGGGATTTCTGCCGTAAGTAGTTTACAAACGATCGTGGATGGCAAGCAAGCCAGAAAAAATATCAAGTAAATTATTCGAAATTGATAATGAGGCTGACCGTATGCGATTTCAAATAATTCATATTCGAAAATGAATTAGTCGCGGTGGTTGGTTGGACATATAGATTAGTCAATCCGTGCGAGAATCGTAATTCAGGCGTAAATTTGAAATATTGGAAAAAACGTTCCAATCCAAACCCATATTCAAGCGATAAATCTGAGGTATTGGCACTAAGTGCGGAACTCTTTTTTTTCACATTAGCTTCCATGCCTAACTTAACTCCTCCGATCACGTACATTCGATGATTTTCTCGTCTGATTGACTTGTATTTGATTAACAGGGGGATTTCGAGCCAAGTGGATTCCCTGGTTAATGGATTTAAATCAGGCTTTGGAGGTGACAATGGAAACAAAATTTGCCTTTCATAAAGTGCGATGTTCATTCCTGTTTTTAATTCAAAATGCCTGTCAAAAGAATAATTGACCAAACCGCCAATCTGAAACCCAAAGCTACGGGGTGATTGCACGATTGAATCGGCGCCTAATTTGGCACGATCCCCATTCGTTGAAAAGTTGGTCGAGGCAAAACCAAACAGAAAGCCAAAATGAACAGGTTTCTCGTCGTAGTATTCATGAAAAATCCGCACATATTTACTGTGTTGAGCCCGAACGGTTAGTTGGGTCAATATTAAACAGCAAAGGATTAGCCCCGTTTTTCTCAATGTTATTTTTGTTTTTGCCCTATATAAATGGAGCAAATTCCACCCGTCATCGGAATCCAATTTGTTTCTGAATAACCTACGGATTTAAATATTTGAATAAATTCAGGCCCATCTGGGAACGCCTTAACAGATTCAGGCAAATAGGTGTATGCGGAAGGATCCTTAGAAATCATTTTGCCTAAAAATGGAAGGCAATATTTAGAATAAAAGGTATACAATTGCTTCATTGGAAATTTACGGGGATTTGAAAATTCAAGAATCAAGCAATAGCCTCCTGGTTTGGTCACCCGAAACATGTCGGTCAATCCTTTTTGTAAATTTTCGAAATTCCTTACTCCAAAACTAACGATGACCGCATCAAAACTATTGTCCGAGAAGGGAAGTTTTTCCGAATCCCCTTTTTGCAATTGGATTATTTTTTCCAAGCCCATTTTTTTGATTTTCTCCTGGCCGAACGAAAGCATGCCTTCGGATATATCGACGCCAACAATCTTTTCGGGATTTATTTTTAGTGCTTCAATGGCAAAGTCGCCCGTGCCGGTGGCAATATCCAACATGGTTTTGATACCCTTGTTTTGAAGTAATTTTATCGCTTTTTTCCTCCAAATAATATCGATTCCACCGCTCAATAGATGATTTAAGAAATCATATTGCGGGGAAATCGTATTGAACATGTTGGCAACTTGTTCTTTCTTACTTTTGGATTGGTCTTTGTAGGGTACAACCATAATTTATTTTTGTTCAAATTAATCTAACCTGAATTAGAAATAATTGTTGTGCAAAATTACCGATTTTATTTGGTTTAAACCGTTGACATATGGAAAATGCCCACCAGTAGCCACATGAGCGTAAAGCTGATGAGCATAGAAAAATTAACCAGTGCGGCCGCTATGCCTGTATCGAAATCAAACTCATCTGAATAGGTGATCAGCGTCATGCCTGCGGGCAGAATTAAGCATATCAATAGCATATTGCGGTAAGCGTCGTTGAATGGTAAAAGGTAATAAAAAGTCAAGCCGACACTCAAGCCTAATACGTACCTTATAGCGAGTACTTGGAAAACTTTTTGAAAAGATTTTTTTGGCAAACGGACACTAAAATAAATTCCCATCAACAATAATACCATGGGTTTATTGCCTTTTGAAATCGTTTCGATCACATCTAAAGGAATCGCAGGGAGAATAATCATGGCTAAATTACAAGTTAAGCCTAGGACCATGGCTTGAAAAGGTGGGAGCGTTAATACTTTGGTGGCGATGGCTTTGGCAGGGTTTTTATCCTGATGTTTAGAAGATAAATAAGTCCCCATGCCATAATTAACGATAAAGTTGATGAACGAATTTCCTAAATCAAACATGATTGCATAGGTAAGACCTTCCCATCCCCATACCCCTTCGATGAGCGGGTAGGCGAATAAACCTAAGTTATATCCCGCGCTTCCCATGGTCAGAATTCCTCGGTATGCAGGATCCTCTTTTTTGAAAATCAGAAATCCTAAAATGGAGGATACGCTTCCAAATACCGCACAAATGATAGGCATCCAGATTAATTCAGCTCTAAGATCTACCTTAATCATGGTGGTAAATACCAAAGCCGGAAATGTGGTGTGCATTAAAAAATTTGAGATCGCCTTGCCATCACTGGTTTTGATGAAGCCAAAACTTTTTAATAGATATCCAATCGTTATAATCGCTAAAGCGGAACCAAAAACTACGTTAGGCGAATTCATCATGATGGTTTAGGCAATACGATTCTAAATGTACTTCCTTTATTTAGCTCAGTAGATTTCAATGTTAATTTACCTTCATGGTAATTTTCGACGATTCGTTTCGCTAATGTAAGGCCTAGGCCCCAACCTCGTTTTTTGGTACTAAACCCGGGTGAAAATATTTTTGAGGTGTTTTTGGGGCTTATCCCCTTTCCGGTATCTGAAATTTCGATGACCAATTGGTTTAACTTTCCCTCAAATAAATTAATGTGTATTTGTCCTGTTCCTCCCATTGCGTCAACTCCATTTTTACAAATGTTTTCAATCACCCATTCAAATAGGTATTTGTTGATATTGGCCGATTGATTAGGCGATAAACTAGATTGAATGTCAATGGTCACTTTGGTCGAAATACGTATTTTTAGGTAGTTGATGAAGCTGGAAATTAACTCCAATAAATTTTCTTCTTTCAGAACAGGAATCGAACCAATATTAGAAAAACGCGTGGTAATCGTATCCAAACGCTGAATGTCTTTGCCCAATTCAGTCACGATATCAGGATTAATGTGCGGCTCATTGCGCAAAATTTCGACCCATGCAGTTAGGGAGGAGAGGGGGGTGCCCAACTGGTGAGCGGTTTCTTTCGCTAATCCTACCCACACTTTATTCTGTTCTGCTCGCCTTGAATAGGAAAAGAAAATATAGCCTAGAAACCCAATGATTAACACAACGGTTAGTTGGGACAATGGATAATACCTCAGCAATTTGAGCAATTTGGAATTTCCATAGTAGATGTATTCCTTTTGAAAACCCATATCCATTTCGATCGGCTTATTTTTTTCAGCGATAATTTCCTGAAGCTTTAACTTTAAAACCATTTGCCTTTCATCCATGGTGGACGATTCGTTCAAGGGGATGTTAATGGAGTTTAAATGACCACTACCATCCTTCCAAATCACCGGAATGGTATTATTTTCATTGATTTTTTTAATACGTTCAAAAAAGAAATTGATATCCGCATTTTCATCACTCGTCATTACATAGCGGATCGTTTCTGCATATAACTCGATTTGCTGCTTTTCACGCTCCTCTAATTTTGAAACTAATCCATCCGTAAAATAGAGTGAAAATGCCGCCATGATAACTGAAACTGAAAAAAAAGCAACTTTCAACCAAGTATCTCGGTTGTAAAAAGCTAGCGGCAAGGAAACTTCTTTAAACATCTTGCATGAAAGATTTCAGTTCATGGGATAAAAAAGTATTTACTTTTTATGACCATTCCTCACAAAGTACTCACCGTTTATCCACAAATCAAAAATATTTTTTCTAAAGTACTATGTATAACCAAGTACCTTTTATACATTTGTGTTAACAAAAAATAAAAAGAGCCAATGGATATTGAAAATACCAAGGTGCAGATGCGAAAAGGAATTTTGGAATTCTGTATTCTGCAAATTATTTCAAGGGGGGAGGTTTATGCTTCAACGATGTTAACAGAGCTTACCTCTGCCAAAATCATGGTGGTCGAGGGTACTCTTTATCCTTTATTGACCCGTTTGAAAAATGCAGGCCTTCTCGATTACAAATGGGTTGAGTCCGTATCAGGCCCCCCTCGCAAATATTATGTGTTGACCGAAAAGGGCAGCACTTTTTTAAACGACCTTCATGGAACTTGGGATGAATTACATGCCTCCGTTTCTCAAATCATTCATCAACAACAAACACCACAATCATAAACGTCACGTATATGAAAAAGACTTTATCCATAAACATAGCAGGCATCGTATTCCACATCGAGGAAGATGCGTATGCAACATTAGATACTTACCTTAAATCGATTCATGCTTATTTCAAAAACTTTGAAGGGGCCAAAGACATCGTCGACGACATCGAAGCCCGTATTGCGGAAAAATTCTGGAATATCCGCGAAACGGAAAAAACAGAAGCTATCACGCAGGTACATGTAGAAGCATTAATCGCCTCCTTAGGAACGATAGCCGATTTTCAGGAGATTGAAGATGAGGATGTTAAAAAAGAACAAACCTTTAATGAAGCTCCTAAATCAGTTTTTTCCAAATCTTTTCGCCGAGACTTGTCCAATAAAAAATTAGGTGGCGTCGCCTCAGGAATCGCAAACTATTTTGAGATTGACCCTATATGGGTGCGTGTTATCCTGGTGGTAGGTTTCTTTGGATTGATTCCTCTCTTGTACGTTGGCAATTTTGTTTTTTGGGCCTATGTGATTTGCTGGATCGCTATTCCAGGGGAAATCAATGTAGAGGCTAAGTCTTATCGGAAGTTCTACCGTGATCCTGAAAAGAAGGTGATTGGCGGCGTGATGGCGGGAATTGCCGCTTATACGGGTTGGGACATAGGTTTACTCCGCATATTAGCCGTTATTTCATTGTTCTTTTTTGGTTCTGGGGCTGCGGCCTATATTTTCATCTTGGCGATTACTCCTGAGGCAAAATCACTGACAGACAAAATGGAAATGACTGGTGAGCCGATCACCTTAGAAAATATTGAAAGAAATATTAAAGAAACGATCCAACCAGAATCAACGGAGGAAAAGCCGATTACCCGGATCTTACTTTTTCCATTCCGCGCCTTTGCTGCTATTTTTACGGCATTGAAACCCATTTTGACGGGTATTCGTTGGTTTGCTCAATATTTTTTAGGAATCGTTCTATTGATCATCGCAGCTGCGTTCATGATTGCTTTAGTCGCTTTAACGACCGCAGGAATTTCAGGTTTTGATCACGGGCAGATTGGTATTTCTTTTGGAGAGGCAGTCCCTATCTTTTTATTGGCACAGGATTTACCCACTTGGGCTGTTTATGCAGCGTATGCCGCCATCATTCCGATGATTTTGGGGATTGGAATTGGAGGTATCTCTCTGTTGGCCAACCGGAAATTAACGAATAAGATTTATCAATATACGTCTACGTCCATCGCAATAATTGGTTGGATCGGTTTATTTGCCGCCTTTAGTATGGTAGGTCGCAATTTCCAGCGCACATCTTCTTTGAACCAAATTAAGGAAATTACTGCGGACTCATCCTACGTGTTTGCCTTAAAGCGTGAATCTCAGGAGAATATCTGGGAGAAAATGTTGGGGAATACAATCATTGCAGATGAATTTTTAGATGATGACGAGTTGCATGATTTTAATCGAAATGGTTTTTCACGCGCTTCGATAAGTTTAGAAGGTTATGATGGCAAGACGATTCAAGTCATCACTTTTGCCAAATCGAACGGAAAAACACGCGCTGATGCAGAATTGAATGCTAAGTCCATCGATTATCAATGGGTACAAAAAGGAGATCAAATCGTGATGGATAGTCATTTTGGATTAAAAAACTTCAAATTTAGAAATCAACGCATGCGCATAAAAGTGCTGATTCCCTATGGTGTTTCCTTCGGAATGACACGTGATTTTGCTTTGTATATCGAAAATCTATTAGATGCCGGATATTTTAAAAATGAAGAAAACGATTTGTTTGTAGGTTCCAAATGGGTATTTACGCCTAGTAAGGGATTGGTTTGTTTGAACCGTGAGCCTTTCTCCAACAGCGATTCTAATGATTCTGATTCTGACGATTCTGATTTTTCTAAAAATCCTAAGCTACCTAACTCGGACGGATCTAAGAATAAAGAAGCAGACGAATTAAGTTTTTCAATTACCAGAACGTTACCAGCTTTTTCGAGTATTGAGTTATTGGAATCAGAAACGGCAGCCATAACAATTACTCAAGGTCCTATATATCAAATCTCTTATAAATCGGCAGAACATTTTAATGACTTTTCTAGCTCAGCAAAGGTGGTCCAAGGGGTACTAAAGTTTCCAAAAGTCCAATCAGGCCTTGACATAGCGATCCAAACGCCAAGTCTAATGAAATTAGCTTTAGGTGGGAACAGCCGAACGACTTTGAGCGGGTTTGATCTAGATAATCTAGACGTATTATTATCAGGATTCCATAGTTTGACGTTAAATGGTAAATCGAACAAACTCCAAGTATCAGCCAGTGAATCCTCCGAGTTATTAGCAGCTAATTGGCAAACCCAAAAAGCCTTCGTTGCCGTGTCAAACCAAGCTAAAATGGAACTTAATGCCAGCGAGTTAATCAAAGGATTTAAAGGAGATCGTTCCGATGTAACGTTTAAACCCTACCCTAAATTAAATGTCCAATGGACTAAAAATGGAAAAAAATAATAGGACATGCAACGAAAGCAATCTTACCTACATCTTGTAGACATTCTGGAAATTTTTAAAGGTTTAACCAATCATATCAACGAATTATATCCCATGAAAAAAATTATATCCCTCTTTTTAATAAATCTGCTCATTTGTTTTTCCGCTTTTTCTTTCGGATTTCCTCATAAATTATATCCTAATAAAGGCCTTAAGAAATCCACTTTTAAGTTTACTTATATGAAATTCAAATTTTTATCTTTTATTCCAGTTCTGTTTTTAACCATTAATTTATTCGGATTTCAAAACCCCACTTCAAAAAAATTTCGAGTAAATGCCTTTCATTCCTTAGAAATTGGGAACGCCTTTGAAATTCATATTCAAAAAGGTAATGTGTATTCACTCAGCGCTTTGGGTCGTGATGAAGATTTGCAAGAAATTGTATTAAAGCAAAATGGAAATAATTTGCAGGTCTATCGTGATACAAAATGGTCATGGGGTTGGAATAAGGAATCAAAAAAAGTTATTTTGAAAATTACGATGCCTAAGATTATAAACGGTGACTTCTCAGGAGCTGCTAAAGTTCTTATCAATGGATTTACCGATGAAGAGCAAGTCCGACTTTCATTTTCGGGAGCCTCTAAAGTTGACATAGCCGAAATAAATGCAGACAAACTGATTCTCGATTTTTCAGGTGCATCCAAAGCTAACATTTCTGGACGTGTGGGCAAATTAGAAGTGGAAACGTCCGGAGCAAGCCAACTAATTTTGGATGAATTATATGCGCGTGACGTGGATGTAAATTCGAGTGGAGCAAGTCACATTCAAGTAAACGCTCAAAAAACCTTGCAGGTAGATGCCTCAGGAGCAAGTAAAATAACCTACAAGGGCCGACCAAACATTAGTAAAGATGTCTCAGGGGCTTCTTTTGTTCAGCGGGCCGACTAAAAATTTCGTTCCCCAGCGGGAATACGTGTAGGTATGTCATTTCCTTTTGGCGGTACCGGACATGTGAATGTGGGATTGTAGGCGCAATAAGGAAAGTAAGCCTGATTGAAATCTACTGAAATTGTTTTATCCTTTAGTTTATTTAATGAAAGATCGACGTATCGACCGCCTCCATAGGTTTCTGTGGGGGCGGTTTTGTCTTTAAAGGGTAGGAATAAATTACCATCCGCATGTTGAAATAATTCCAATTTAACTTCCGCCCCATTGATATTAGCCGTTATGGTTCCGAATTTCAACATATCTTCCTGGCTTCCATCGGTCATATTGATTTTAATTTTTTCGATCTTTTCTGAGCGTTGAACTTCGAATGAAATGATCCATTTTTGATTAAAAGCATAATAAGCTAAGCCCTTAAACATTTTTTTATCTTTGATCGGAGATTCATCCGAATCACGAAAAGTTTCATCTTTTAATTTGCGCGATTCCATCGTGGCCAATGAATCCTCATTTATTTTGGGGCCAGTAATTTGATCTTTAGGAATACTCACATAGATAATTGCGAGTAAGATTATGAGTATTATCAAGGTCCATTTATTGAATTTCATCGGATTGCGTGTAATTTTGATTTTGAATCAGTAAAATTATAAAATAATTAACATGTTTACAGGAATAGTGGAGGCAATGGCTACGCTTGAAAAAAAGCAAATCAATCAAAGCAATATTGATTTTTGGTTTTCGAGTCCATTTACTGCTGAACTTAAAATAGATCAATCCGTCGCGCACAATGGCGTTTGTTTAACCGTGGTCGAGATTCAAAATCAAAACTATCGAGTGACGGCCATCAACGAAACCTTGCAAAAAACAAATATAGGTGATTTGCAGATAGGCCAAAAAGTGAATTTGGAGCGTTGTATGTTAGCTTCCGCCCGCTTTGATGGACATATAGTACAAGGGCATGTGGATTTGACAGGGATTTGTACGGAGATTGTAGACCAACAAGGTTCATGGGAGTTTCGTTTTTCCTATCCAGCTGCAAGTGGCCAAATGACGGTAGAAAAAGGGTCTATTTGTGTTAATGGGACTAGTCTGACGGTAGTTGATTCCGGCGTCGATTACTTTTCTGTGGCCATCATTCCGTATACTTATGAACATACTGTTTTTCACCAATTGGAAATCGGCAGTCGGGTCAACCTAGAATTTGATATTCTAGGGAAATACATTCAAAAAATGATGGCTAATCGATTAGGCTAATAAATTTTTAACAGCCTCATTCACTTTTTCAAATCCAAACTTAGACCAGACCAGGTTTTTTTGTTGGGCTATCTCGGTCAAACCTAAATTGCCAATACTTCCCAAGTGGCTGTGATTTAGTTCTTTAGATATCCCGCCAAACTCTCCACTTTCAATTTTTTTCCCCACGGCTTGGTAAGCTTCACGGAAAGGAATTCCGGCCAGTACTAATTTATTTACCTCCTCAACGGAGTACAATAAATCGTATTTAGGGTCATTCAAAATATTTTTTTTGACCTTAATTTCCTCCATCATAAATTGGGTTATCTGAAGGCAATCTAGCATTTCATCTATGGCGGGCATTAACAATTCTTTCGTCAATTGCATTTCACGATGGTACCCAGAAGGTAAATTGCTCATCAGTAATTGCAAATCATTAGGCGCTCCTTTTAATTTATTGGCCTTGCCCCTTAATAATTCCGCTACATCCGGATTTTTTTTATGAGGCATAATGGAACTACCAGTCGTCAACTCAGAAGGCAATTCAATGAATCCGAAATTTTGTGAATTGTATAAACAGACATCCATGGCAAGCCGACTCAGCGTTGTGGCTAATTGGGCTATGGCAGTCAACACATAAAATTCAGTTTTACCCCTAGACATTTGCGCATTCACCACGTTTACATGTGGAGTCTCAAAACCCAATAATTGGGTCGTCATTTCTCTATTTAAAGGGAAAGATGAACCATAACCAGCTCCGGAGCCAAGGGGATTTTTATTGGCCAGCCTAAATGCGGCCTCTAACAATTCGGCATCCTCCACCAAACATTCTGCATAAGCTCCAAACCAAAGTCCAAAAGAAGAGGGCATCGCGATTTGTAAATGGGTATAACCAGGAATTAAATCACCTTTGTGGGCTTCACTTTTTTTGATTAAAACATCAAATAAAGAAGAAACGGAATTGGCAATTTCCTCGATTTTTGCCCGCATGAATAATTTCAAATCCACTAAAACTTGGTCATTCCTAGATCTTCCTGCATGAATTTTTTTGCCAACGTCGCCTAATTTCTGCGTCAATAAATATTCTACTTGGGAGTGAACATCTTCCATTCCTTCATCGATCGAAAAAGTTCCCACTTCAATATCCACTAATATTTTTTTCAATTCTTTCTCGAGCGTTGCCTGATCTGAGGGGCTCAACAAATTAACTGAGTCAGACGCTAACATTTTAATGTGCGCTAAAGTACCGATGACGTCATAACGAGCTAAAAGCAGATCATACGCTGGGTCATTTCCAATCGTAAATTTTTCAATTTTAGCGTCTGTCGACTGATTTTCTTTTTGCCAAAGTTTTGCCACGTCTTTAAGAATTTAATTGTTTGATCAACGTTTGGTACGTCTGAATTCCCTGCTTTAGTTCATCCAATAATATATATTCATCTGCCGTATGCGATCTTCCTGAATGCCCCGGTCCAATTTTTACAGAAGGACAATGAAGTAAAGCTTGATCAGATAGGGTAGGGGAGCCAAAGGTTTGAATCCCTAATTTTTCAGCTGCCTGTACAATGGGATGATCGGAGTCTATTTTGCTTGGTTTTAGCCTTAAGGACCTAGGTTTTAATTCAGCTTTCACTAATTTCTGTAGTGTTTCCAACACTTCTTCTAAGGTGTAACATTCATTAACCCGACAATCAATACTAAATTCGCAAATTTCTGGAATTACATTGTGTTGTTTCCCTGCATTTATAACTGTAACAGTAGTTTTTACGGGGCCTAATAAGTCAGAAACTTTAGGAAATTTGAATGCATTTATTGTTGCAATATCTTCGATAGCTAACTCGATGGCATTAATTCCCTCTTCACGAGCTGCATGACCGGATTTACCCGTTGACACAGCGTCTATCACCATAAGCCCTTTTTCAGCGATGGCCAATTGGCAATCAGTCGGTTCACCGATAATAGCCCAAGAAATTTCTGGAAATTGGTTTGAGTTTAAAAGCGATTCGATGCCATTTGCTCCTGAAATTTCTTCTTCTCCCGTAGCTGCAATGACTAAATTAAAAGGCAGTTGGGCCTCATAAAAATGACAAAACGTGGATATCAAACACACAAGGCTAGCACCCGCATCATTACTTCCCAAGCCCATTAATTTGCCATCTACTTCGGTAGCGGAAAAAGGATCTAAAGTCCATGAAGCATTAGCTTTCACGGTATCATGATGCGAATTTAATAGGATACTAGGTTTATTTGAATCAAATAACAGATTGCTGGCCCATATATTATTATGTAGGCGCTTCGTTGGGATATTTTTCGACTTGAAAAAATCTTCAATAATGGAAGCTGTACCGTCTTCTTCCCGGCTCAAAGACGGACAGGCTATTAGTTGGCCTAATAGTTTTTTAGCATCCTGAAATTGAGTTTCACTATTCATGTTAAGCTTTTATTTGAGTGCCTTGGCTGGCATCATTCAAGTCATTTGCATGACAAAGTCTGACTAATTTAACTCCTTTAGAAATAGCTAAAAGTGCATTTTCTAATTTAGGGATCATGCCTTCCGTTACAATTCCTTCCTTCTTTAATGTTGCGTAGGAGGTTTCATTGATCATAGGGATCACAGAATTATCATCTGTGGGCTCTTTGAGGACCCCTCTTTTTTCGAAGCAATAAACTAAATCTACGTCAAAATCGCTACTTAAGCCTATGGCTATTGACTGGGCTAATGTATCGGCATTTGTGTTTAGTAATTGGCCTTCATCATTTGCCGTAATCGGGGCAAAAATGGGACTAAATCCGATATGCAATAAATCGTTTATTCCTTTTGTGTTTACCTCTACAATGTCACCCACAAACCCAAAATCGATGGGAATGGGATTTCTTTTTTTCGCTTTGATCAATCCGCCGTCTGGGCCAGTTAATCCCAATGCGTTGCATTTTTTTGATTGTAAATTGGCCACAATGGATTTGTTGATCCACCCGGCATAAACCATCGTGACGATTTGAAGACTTTTTTCATCGGTTACTCTTCTGCCATCGACCATTTGGGTTTCTATGCCTAGGTTTTTGGCCATTTGAGTCGCTATTTTACCACCTCCATGCACTAAAATTTTATATCCTGGAATGCGCGCAAAATTCGTTAAAAATGAATTTAGCGCATCTGGGTTGTCGATGATATTTCCACCTATTTTAATCACATGAAGTTTCATCTTTTCCATGCTTGGTTAAAATAGGTATGGGCTTTCTTGCCTCATGAGCGTTAAAATCATTTCCTTTAATACTACTTGTGCCGCCCAAACCCTATTTCCCGCTTGTTGGATTACGATCGAATGTTCAGAATCTAATACCGCATCCTCCACGACTACATTTCTTCTTACGGGTAAGCAGTGCATGAATTTAGCATTATTGGTCAATTTCATTTTATCCAAGGTAACCATCCAAGCAGGATCTGAGGAAAGTATTTTTCCGTAATCTTGATAGGAGGACCAGTTTTTGGCATAGATAAAGTCAGCCCCCTCAAAAGCTTCTTTGGGATCGTAACAAATCTTGGCGTCACCCGCAAATTCAGGAGCTAATTCATAGCCTTTAGGGTGTGCAATCGTGAAGTCAACATCCGCGTGATTCATCCATTCCGCAAAAGAATTGGGCACACATTGCGGCAAAGCTTTCACGTGGGGAGCCCAAGTTAAAACGACTTTAGGCCTTTGGACTTTTTTATATTCATTGATCGTAATTAAATCCGTCAGGGATTGCAAGGGATGTCTGGTGGCTGATTCCAAACTGATCAAAGGTCTACCTGTATATTTTAAAAATTGGTTCAGCACTTTTTCTGAATAATCTTCTTCTCTATCCACTAATCCAGGAAAGCTTCTAACTCCTACGATATCACAATATTGACCTACCACAGCCGCTGCTTCAGAAATATGCTCGGCTTTATCACCGTTCATAATCACACCTTCATTCATTTCCAATTGCCATGAATCTGCCCCTACATTCATAATCATCACTTCCATGCCTAGATTTTGAGCAGCTTTTTGTGTGGAAAGACGCGTTCTTAAACTTGAATTAAAAAATAATAAGCCTAAGGTTCTGTTTTTCCCAAGGTGTTTGTCGGAATGAGGTGTTTTTTTCATCAATAATGCTTCATTGATGAGATTTTGAATATTGTATGCGTCTTTTACTGAAGTGAAGTTGTGCATAATTTTTTATGGTAGCTTGATCTTAAAAGCAATTAATTTAGCAAAATTACCAAAATATATCGAATGGAAAGGTTTTAAACCTATATTTCATTCACACGTATTAATGGTCGGACACATTCCCAGCAATATAATGGGGTAGGTTCAGGGATGTTGATTTGCTTTTCGCCTACGATCTTAAAATTATTTTTTTGTAAAACTTTTTGTGAATGGAGGTTGAGGATCGGTGTTTCAGCTTTTATTATTTTCAAATCATGATCTTTAAAAGCCCAGTTTTTTAATGCCCCAACCGCTTCGGTGGCGAAACCTGAACCTCTGAAT
>JBIKRO010000075.1:0-13590 GCA_044349095.1 Aquirufa sp.
GGATCGCGCATTAACACTTGGTTTGCTTGGTCGCGGTTACCAATCCACATTTCATTGGGTGACTCTGAATTGAATGCAAAGGTTTTATTGGAACCCGAGATTTCTAATTTCAATTGGTTTTTACGTCCAGCTGAAACTTGGGAAACGGTTACTGAACCTCTGTTTCCATTATCGAAACGCAACAATACATTGGCATGATCTTCTGTGTTGATCGGCACATCCGCATAATCTTCAGGTTGCAACATTTTGCCCGAATACGTTTCTACTGGCTTCAATGGCTTCTTTCTGAATTTGTGGACTGTATTAAAATCAGCCATAACCTCCACCGTTTTTAAACCCGTGATGTATTCAATGACATCTAATAAATGCGATCCTATGTCGGCAATGGCCCGAGAATCCCCCGACTTATCAGGTTCTAAACGCCAATTGTAATCCGTCGCATAGAATAACCAATCTTGTAGGTAAGAACCTATAATCGAATAGACTTCGCCTAAATCTCCTTTTTCACGCATGGTTTTCATTTGGCGTACCAAAGGATAATAGCGTAAATTGAAATGTACGGCATTAACTAAACCTGATTTGGCAGCAATAGCGACTAATTCCTCTGCTTCGTGTAGATCTTTGGCTAAAGGCTTTTCACAAATCACATGTTTGCCTGCCAATAAAGCGGCTTTTGATTGCGAATAATGTAGGAAATTAGGTGTGCAAATATGGACGCTTTGTATGTCGTCTTGCTTCAATAAATCTTCAAATGTATACCAACGCGATATTCCCAATTGTTTTGCCTTAGCCTCAGCTAATTCAATGGTCACTTCACATAAAGCGGCCACTTCCACATTGGGTAAACGTCTTAATGCTTCAATATGCGCTGGTCCGATAAATCCTGTACCTACGATGCCAATTTTAATTTTATTCATGATTGTTTTTATTAATTAAATTTCAAATTTAATCCACTTGTTTTTATTGTCTTGTGCTGATTTAACCACATTGGAAATGAACGCCATTCCTTTTATTCCTTCCTCTATTCCAGGAAAATCGTACAAAGGATTTTGTGGTTTACCTTCCCATCTCGCTCTTAATGCAAAAGCAAAATTTCGGTAAATATTCGCAAATGTTTCCACATATCCTTCTGGATGACCAGCGGGTTGGCGACAATGTGCATTCGCCGCATCACTTAATTGGCCCACAGCCGTACGTATATTTCGGCTGCCCCCATCTCTAGATTTCAAAATCATCGTGTTAGGATCCATTTGATGCCAAACCAGACCCGCTTTACTTCCGTAAATACGAATATTTAAATCATTTTCTTCCCCATTACAAATTTGAGAACAATGTAAAACACCCCTAGCACCATTGCTATAGTGAATTAAAATATTTCCATCATCATCTAATTTACGCCCCTCGACAAAAATAGTTAGGTCGGCGCATAGCTCGTCTATTTCTAAACCTGTGATATATTCAACTAAGTTTTCAGCATGTGTCCCGATGTCACCAATCGCTCCCGCTGCCCCACATCGCTCTGGGTCAGTTCTCCAGGTCGCTTGTTTTTGACCCGTGGCTTCGACTAAATCAATGAGCCAACCTTGCGGATATTCAACAATGACCTTTCTGATTTCGCCTAATTCGCCTGCATCCACAAGCGCCTTAGCCTCTTTTATCATTGGATAGGCCGTATAGTTATGAGTTAAAGCATAAATCAAACCTGATTTATCGATTATTTTTTTTAATTCTTTTGCTTCAGGTAAGTTTAAGGTAGCTGGTTTGTCAGAAACGACATGAAACCCATTTTCCAAAGCCATTTTGGCAGCAGGAAAATGCAAGTGATTGGGAGTAACAATGGTGACAAAGTCCATTCGCTCCCCTTCCGGCAGCTCCTTTTCTTTTAAAATCATGTCTTCATAGCTTGCATAAACGCGAGCTGGATCTAAATATAACGCTTCACCTGTTTCTTTTGATTTTTGTGCACTTGAACTGAATGCTCCACAAACTAGTTCGATTTCGCCGTCTAATTGAGCACCCCGACGGTGAACTGCACCTATAAATGCCTCTAAACTTCCACCGATCATCCCCATCTTAATTTTTCTACCTTGTCGGCTTTTTGCCTGCGTAGAAGTACCACCTTGTATCATAATGATTAATAGATTTATAATTACACAAAAATAGGGCTTAATTTCCTCAAATTGCCCATAATTAGACTTTGAATTTACTTAATTTTATAAAAAAAATGAGAATTTTTGAATAAAAAATGAAAATCTTTTTGTTTTTTTGACATAATTTTTTCTATTTCATTTTTAATTTTTTAAAGAAAACCTATTTTTTAAACCTTTAACTAAATCCAAACAACTATGAGTCAACCCATTAATGCAAACCGCCTATTCTTGGCAAGTTGCTTTGCACTTATCACGACTGCCTTTTCATTTAGTATTCGGGCAGGTATTTTACCTCAATTAGGAACTGAATTAAGCTTATCTAATGAGCAATTAGGTCACATCAATCAAATGTGGTTCCTTGGTTTTCCAATTTCTATGATTTTAGGGGGTGTATTTTACTCTGCCATTGGTCCAAAATTGATCATGCAAATTGCTTTAATTGCGCACGCAATTGGTATTTTGATGACTATTTATGCAGTTGATTACAACACATTATTAATTTCTACTCTATTAATTGGTTTAGGAAATGGATGTACAGAAGCAGCATGTAATCCTATGATTGCAGATTCTTATTCTGGACTAGATTTCAATAGCAAATTGAATCGTTTCCACATGTGGTTCCCAGGTGGAATTGTAATCGGTTCTTTGATTTCTAAATTTATGACGGATTCAGGAATGGCTTGGCAAACACAAGTATGGGTCATTATTATCCCTACTGTTATTTATGCTTATTTATTCTTTGGTCAAACTTTCCCTAAGCCTCGTATTGCTGAAAACTCTACGTTAGATAATTTCAAAGCAATGTTAAATCCTTTGTATTTATTTATGGCTGCTTGTATGGCTTTAACAGCAATTTCTGAATTCGGTCCTCAGCAATGGGTTGGCCCAATTTTAGCGAAAGCAGGTGCTAGCCCTATGCTTATTTTAGCCTTGGTAACAGGTTTGATGGCGGTTGGTCGTTACTTTGCTGGACCCATCATTAAGCAATTAAATACCGTTGGAGTTTTATTAGGTTCTGCTGTATTTGGTGTAATAGGTATTTACATGATGAGTACTATGGACGGTTCTATGCTTTACGTAGCTGCTGTTTTCTATGCCTTAGGTATCTGTTATTTCTGGCCAAACATGCTTGGTTTTGTGGGCGAAACAATGCCTCAAACGGGTGCATTAGGTTTGTCTATTTTAGGTGGAATTGGAATGTTTTCTTCGTCTATGTTCCAACCGATCATCGGAGGCTGGATTGATAAAAACAAAACAGTTGCCTTAAGTAACGGTTTAGTAGGCGATGCGGCTGATTTGGCAGCAGGCCAAGCAACCTTGTCAAATATGTTGATTTTCCCAGCGATCTTAATCGTGGCTTTCCTTGGTTTATATTTCTTAGGAAAGAAAGTGAATCACGCATAATTAAGTTTTTAAATTTGATAAAAAAGGGAGCTTCGGTTCCCTTTTTTATTTTCCTAACAATTAATAAGTCTAAGAAGATGATTCGATTTTATAGTTTGATGCTTTTGGCAATTCTCATAGGCAGTTGCAAGCCAGATTGGAAATTAGATCCAGCTCATGTAGCGGATCAATTAAATCATGCAGCTGCGGAAAATAAGGAGTCGAAAGTCCTATTCACCACTCGTCTGGGAGATTTTGAAATTGAATTAGACCCAAGGACCCCATTGCACCGAATTAATTTTATCCGATTGGCTAAAATGGGATACTTTGATGATCGACATTTTTACCGCAATATTTATGATTCCGGTATTCAAGGGGGCGGAGAGTTTATGGATCGATTAGGCTATTTAGTGCCTGCTGAATACGTAGATGGCCTAAAACCTGTGAGAGGAACTATTGCCATGGCGCGTTATGATGAGGGAAATCCAGAGAAGTCTTCATCGCCTACGGAATTTTTTATTGTAACAAATTCTGAGCAGGCCGCACCCTTTTATAAAAATTATGTGGTTTTTGGAAAGGTAACGAAGGGAATGGCTGTAGTGGATTCCATTAAAGCCGAAAAGTCGTATGATGAAAAACCTGTGGTGGCCGTAAAATTCTCTATTTCGGTGCTGAATTAGGCGTTAAGATTTTGCTGAAAAAATAAAATAATAAGGCAAAGATCATGACCAATAAGCACCCTAGGACATTTAACCACAAAAATGCCATTAAATCAACTTTCCAAGCGTAGATAACAAATGCCTCTGCCAACAAAGCAGCCCAAAAAACATGTGATCCTTTTGTCTTAGGCAAGTAGAATGCACATAGAAAAACACCTAAAATAGTTCCATAAAACCATGAGCCTAGGATGTTGACCACCTCGATTAAGCTTCCCATATTAACCGCAAACTGAGCTACGATTAAACATAAAATCCCCCAGCCTAACGTTATCAATTTCGATACAATCCAATAATGCTTGTTAGTCGAATTTTTATTTAAAAACCTCTGGTAAATATCCACCATGCTGGTCGAGGTTAAAGAGCCAAATGCCGAGGCCATCGATCCCATGGAGGCCAACAAAATCATGGCGATTAAAAATCCAACTATTCCAATGGGTAATTGGTCTATAATAAATCGCAAAAAAACATAATTAGTATCCTGAGGCTCTATTTTCTGTTCATTTTTATTGACGAATGCCACCGCTTCTTTCCTAACTTCATCTTGCCTTACCTGTAATTTTTGTAATTCATTTTTGATTTTCGAGGTTTCTCCTGGCTTATCTAACGAATGAATTAACTGGAGATCTAACTCTTTTTTAGCCTGAAAGATGGCTGATTTTTCTGTTTCAAATTTTTCATGCCCTTTCGTCGCGACCCACTTTGCTTCTGAGTTCTTATTAAAGAACATCGGTGGTTCGTTGAATTGGTAAAAAACGAACACTAAAATGCCAACGAGCAAGATAAAAAATTGCATCGGAATTTTCAGAAATCCGTTTAAAAGTAATCCTTTTTTACTTTCTGAGGCCGATTGGCCAGTTAAATACCGGCCTACTTGGCTCTGATCCGTCCCAAAATATGATAATTGCAAAAAGAAACCTCCAATAATTCCAGACCAAATATTGTAGCGATTATTTAAATCGAACTTCCAATCGATCAAATTGATCTTACCCATTTTTCCTGCTATATGTAAGGATTCTTTTAAGCCAACTTCCTCGGGTAGTTTGTAAATAATAAGGACTCCCGCCATAACCATGCCCGCTAATACGACCGACATTTGCAGCATTTGCGTATAGGATATGGCCTTAGATCCTCCAAGGATGCAATAAGTAGTCACGATGGCCGCGGTAATGGCATTGGTCCAAGTTAAGTCCCAACCTAATAAAGTGGATAAAATAATGGACGGGGCGGCGATCGTTACTCCCGTCGACAAAGCTCTGGGGATTAAAAACAACAAACCCGTTAAGATCCGAGTTTTTGAATCAAATCTTTTTTCTAAAAATTGGTAAGCAGTATATACTTTTAATTGGTAATAATGCGGAATGAAGGTAACTGACAAAACGATCATGGCGATGGGCAAACCCAAATAAAATTGGACAAACCGCATGCCATCGGTGTAGGCTTGGCCCGGAGCTGATAAGAAGGTGATTGCCGAAGCCTGTGTGGCCATGACCGACAACAATATGTGGTACCAAGGTAATTCTCGGTCGGCCAATAAAAAACCTTTTAACGATTGTTTGGCTTGTTTTCCTTGCCAACTACCATAAGCGACAATTCCGCCAATGGTTAAAATCAATACGATCCAATCTAAATATTCCATATTTTATTGAAATTGATTGGATATAATCACGAATAAAACAATCACCGAAATTAGGAATGCAATAAGGCCGATGTACCATTTACCCCAACGAGGATTTGTTTCTTCAGATTCCATTTTGGAGTGGTTTTGTTGTTCAAATTTAAATCAGATTTTTCTTTATTCATAAATATATCAATCATTTTGGAATAGTTATTTTTGCTAATTACCTTTGCACTCCAAATTACGCGGGCGTGGTGGAATTGGTAGACATACCAGACTTAGGATCTGGCGCCGCGAGGCATGGGGGTTCGAGTCCCTTCGCCCGTACCAATGGCAAGCCCTCAATACTCTTAAGGTTTTGGGGGCTTTTTTAATAGAAATTTAAAATATAATCATATGAATATTTCACTCAACCACGCAAAGGATTTACAAGGTCGTTTGTCAGTTGTTGTATCAGAGGCCGATTATCAAGAAAAAGTTGACGCCAAATTAAAGGATTATCGCAAGAAGGCGAGCATAAAGGGATTTCGTCCTGGAATGGTTCCGACTGCTTTAGTCAAAAAATTATATGGTCAATCCGTTCTTGTCGAGGAAATCAATCATTTATTAGGTCACGCAGTTAGCGATTATATCAAAGAAAATAAATTGAATTTAGTTGGCGAGCCACTTCCTGCGGTGGAGGAAACCGATTCCATCGATTGGGAAAAAGACACGGAATTCACCTTTCATTATGATTTAGGATTCCATGGTGATTTCACGGTTGACTTGTCAAAAATCAAATCACTTACTTCTTACGAAATTAAAGCTGAGAAAAAGGAGATTGAAGAGACGATTGAAAATTTAAAAAAGCAATTTGGTGAGCAAACGCATCCGGATACGGTAGAAGATCGTGATTTAGTTTTTGGAACATTTACGCAAGGGGATTGGGTTGAGAAATCTGCCATTCCATTGCATGCCATTAAGGATAAGTCTAAGAAAATATTTTTGGGTGCCAAAAAAGACGATACATTGAAATTTGACATCGATAAGGTGTTTGTAGATGATAAATCTTTGGCATTGGCCACGGGAAAGAAGGAAGATGAGGTTGCTGATTTAAAAGGAGAGGTGACCTACGTGGTGGAAGATATTACTCGCCAAATTCCTTCTGAATTAAATGTAGAATTTTTTGATAAAGTTTTAGGTGCTGGAAAGGCTACAGATGAAAAAACGTACAGAGAGGAGTTGGTTAAAATTGTAGATGAAAATTATAAGCGAGAAGCTAATTATTTGTTGAAAATAGATGCAGAGAAGGCTTTATTGGATCAAATTAAAATTGACCTTCCAGATGCTTTTTTAAAGACCTGGCTTATTCGCATCAATGAGGGGAAATTTACTTCTGATGATATAGAGAAAGATTTTGATAATGTGAAGAAGGATATTCGCTGGAATTTAATTAAGAACTCTGTTGCTGATAAATTTGAAGTTAAAGTAGAATATGCAGAGGTTGTAGAAAAAGCAAAAGATATGGTGCGTCAGCAATTTGGTGGTTATTTATCATCGGATCAGCCTGGCATCGAAGAAATGATCGAAAAAATTGCGATGGGCTATTTAAGTGATAAGTCTAAATCTGACAATTTCATGAATTTGTATAATCAAGCATTTGCGGACAAGGTATCCAATGCAATTGTAGAAAATATTTCTTTCAAAACAAGTAAAATAGATGTGGATAAATTTAAAGCAATAGCTGCAGCTCTATAAGTTTTAAAAAGTTTTTAGAAAGCCCCGTTTTTGCGGGGTTTTCTGTGAACTATCATAGTAGTTTTTCGGTTAAGTGATTGTCAATTTTTAACTCGAAAAATTGTAGATTTGAATCTTAAAAAAAATATCATGATTCCTAAGGATTTATCTGGAGAAGAGTTTCGTAAGTATGCCGTACACCATAGAGGTTTAAATGGCCTTGCTGTTGACCAATACATGAATAATATTGGCGATCGCCCTATTCATCAAATTGAAGACATGACCCAGTACATCATTGAGGAACGCCCAATGCGTTTCGCTCAAATCGATGTTTTCTCTAGGTTAATTATGGATCGCATAATATTCATGGGCGTGCCTGTGGATGATTATATGGCCAATATCATTGTGGCCCAATTGCTTTTTATGGAATCTACGGACGCCAAAAAAGACATTGTGATGTACATCAATAGCCCAGGAGGATCTGTTTATGCAGGTTTAGGTATTTATGATACTATGAATTACATACGTCCAGATGTTTCTACGGTTTGTACTTCTTTAGCAGCCTCTATGGGTGCTGTTTTGTTGGCAGGTGGTGCTGCCGGAAAGCGTTCAGCTTTAGAGCATGCAAGAATTATGATTCACCAACCATCAGGTGGGGCGCAAGGACAATCACGTGACATCGAAATTACGGCTAGAGAGATTGTTAAGATACGTCAAGAATTGTATGAAATTTTAGCGAAACATTCAGGTAAATCATTTGAAGAAATTGAAAAAGATTCCGATCGAGATTATTGGATGAAATCAGAAGAAGCCAAAGCATATGGTTTGATTGATGAAATTTTAACTCGGACTGTCTAATTCATGGCAACTAAAAAAATAAATTGCTCTTTTTGTGGTCGTTCTAAAAATGAAGTGGGCATGTTATTGTCTGGAATAGAAGGCCATATTTGCAATAATTGCTTGCAGCAAGGATATGAGGTTGTTAAGGAAGAGTTGGGTCCAGAAGGCAAGGAAAAAACATCCGATAAAAAGTTTGAATTAGTCAAACCTAAAGACTTAAAAGCATATTTAGATGAGTATGTAATCGGACAAGATGAAGCAAAAAAACATCTTTCTGTGGCTGTATACAATCATTATAAACGTTTGATGCAACCAGCGTCAAATGACGAAGTGAAGATCGAGAAGTCAAATATTTTAATGGTAGGGGAGACCGGTACTGGAAAAACATATTTGGCCAGAACATTAGCCCAAAGGCTTCAAGTGCCATTTTGTATTGCTGACGCCACCGTGATTACGGAGGCTGGTTATGTAGGTGAGGATGTGGAGACGATATTAACCCGACTATTACAGGCGGCTAATTACGATGTGGCCAAAGCTGAATGCGGCATTGTGTTCATCGACGAGATTGATAAAATTGCTAGAAAATCAGATAATCCATCGATTACTCGTGATGTTTCTGGCGAAGGGGTCCAACAAGCTTTATTGAAATTACTGGAAGGTTCCATCGTTAATGTTCCACCTCAGGGGGGACGTAAGCATCCGGATCAAAAAATGATTGCGGTTAATACGGAAAACATCCTATTTATTTGTGGCGGTGCTTTTGATGGAATTGGAAGACATATTGCCAAACGATTGAACGCTAGGCCAATTGGTTTTTCAGGAGATGATACGTTTCATAAGTCTTTTGAACAAGATCAAATCATGAAATATGTTTCGGCCCAAGATTTAAAATCATTTGGTTTGATTCCTGAATTATTAGGCCGACTTCCTGTGATTACTTATTTGAATCCTTTAGATAGTGTAGCTTTATTGTCTATTTTAACGGAACCCAAAAATGCGCTTGTCAAACAATATAGCAAGCTTTTTGATATGGAGGGCGTTAAATTAAGTTTCTCTAAGGAAGCGTTGAGTTATTTAGTGGAGCAGGCGATGCAATTTAAATTAGGAGCGAGAGGTTTAAGGTCTATCATGGAAGCCATCATGAATGATGCGATGTACGAAATTCCATCTCAAGAAAATTTGAAGGATTTTAAAGTTGATTTAACATATGCTAAAACTAAGTTTGAACGCACAGTTTTCCATCAAATTGATCATGTCGCTTAAATTTAAATTTTTAATCATTCCCTTTTTGCTTTTTCTTAGTGTAAGCTCTTGCTCGCGCACTAAAGGTTACTTTTCAAATTTTAGGAGTCGGAGTGTTGTCGTCGACCCAAAAGAGCACCAATTATTGGCCAGTCGTTCTACGTACATACCTACTCAATCTTCTTTTTTGACTCCTTCCTTGGAGATTGCGTCTGAAAATCAATCGATGGATGTTCAAATTATTCAAGCTTCATCAAGGAATTCTACTGCTAAAAGAGATGTAAAAATCCAAAAGTATTTGCGCCAAAAAGAAGTGGTTCAAACTATTCAAAAATTTAAGGCTCAAAATAAAAGGGCTGAAAAAAAGGCGGGTGCTAATCATTGGGAACCTCGATTGAAAATAGGTGTTACATTATTGGTGATTGGTATCGTACTTAGTGTGTTTGGACTAGGTTTAATCGGAGGCATTTCCGCCTTTATCGGTTTGCTTTTCACCATTTTGGGATTGTTAAATACCTATTATTAACATGCCTACTAAATTCGTTTTCTTACACGGATTTGGGGAAGACCAACGCGTATGGTCAGATTTTTTATCCTTGTTTTCTTGGCCTTTTGAATACATTGTAGTCGACTATTCTACCTGGACGGATTGTCTAGATATTAAAGATTATGCTATTAAAATCATGTCGGATTTACCAGGAAACACTAAATTCATTTTAGTAGGTCACTCGATGGGCGGCTATGTCGCGTTAGCCATGGCCGAGTTATATTCTAGTCAAATTCATCAAGTCGTGATGCTTCATTCAAGTCCTTGGGTTGATACGGAGGAGAAAAAACTGGGGCGCGATCGTACCATTGAATTTTTGAAAAAATTTTCAGTTAAAGATTTCTTAGGGCCATTTGTACCTAATTTGTTTGCACCAAAATTTGCCGAAATACATTTAAAATTACTGAAGAATTTAATTGCTCGATATCAAGATTTACCTTCGAGCGGCTTAATTGCTTCTTCTTTAGCGATGAAAAACAGACCTGATTATCAGCTGTTTTTAGCCAAAACTAAAATTCCTTTTTTATTTATTCATGGGAGTGATGATGCATTAATTTCCACCGATTTAATTAAAGAGGTTTTACAAGATAAAGCCCAACATAAATTAGTAATTTTACAAGACGTAGGCCATCAGGGGCAATATGAAGCTCCCAGCGCTTGTTTTGAGGCCATTAATGCATTTATTTAATTATGTCGAAAAAAATAGTCATCGCATTAGACGGATTTTCTTCCTGTGGAAAAAGCACAACAGCTCGTCACGTAGCAGCTGTTTTGCATTATGCTTTTGTAGATTCTGGTGCTATGTATCGAGCGGTGGCCTTGTATTTTCATCGCAATGAAATCTCTTTATTGGATTTAATTCAAGTGGCCAATGCGCTTAAAGAAATTGAAATAACTTTTGTTTTTAATCCTGCTAAACAATCTTCCGACACGTATTTAAATGGGGAAAATGTCGAAAACGAAATAAGAATGATGTTCATTTCGGATATGGTTAGCCAAGTGAGTGCTTTGCCAATCGTTCGCCATGCGATGGTTGCGCTCCAACAAAAAATGGGAGAGAAAAAAGGGATTGTGATGGATGGCCGAGATATAGGTACCGTTGTTTTTCCAAAAGCGGAATTGAAAATATTTATGACCGCTGAACCTCATATACGCGCTCAAAGACGTAAGTTAGAGCTTTTGCAAAAAGGGGAAGATTTACCACTGGAAGAAATTGTTGAAAATTTGCGGAAGCGTGATGAAATAGATTCGAATCGGAGTGAAGGTCCACTGAAGCGGGCAGTTGACGCGATTGATCTTGATACTTCTTTTAGGAGTATGGATGAACAAGTAGAGTTTGTTTTAGCACATGTTCGAAGAGTTCAAGGTGAAATCTAACAAACCTATTTTGATTGTGGGCCATGGTTTGGCCGGCACGATATTAGCCCATCATGTACATCAACAAAATATTGAATTCCAAATCTGGGATTCTAGTTCTACGCATTTTACATCTTCAAATGCCGCAGGTGGCATTTTCAATCCTATTACGGGTCGAAAACTAGAGACTACTTGGTTAGTTGATGAAATCTTTACGTATTTATTCCCCTATTATCAAGCGCTTGAAAAAAAACTAAATGCCTCATTCTTTTTCCCAATGCCATTATTTCGGCCATTTGCCAATGTAGAAATGGCGGATTGGTTGAACGCTCGGCGAGTCGATATCGACAATGAATTTTTGGATTGGAAATCAGATGGGGTGTGGGTAAAAAAAGCTGGCTGGGTGGATGTGCCTCATTTATTACGTTCATCTCAATTCTTTTTTCGTGAGATGGGTGTGTTTTTTGACAAGGAGTTTATTGAGGGCCAAACAGATATTTCTACTTTTTCTCATGTTATATTTTGTGAGGGATTTCATGGGATGAAAAATTCTTTGTGGTCATGTTTGAATTTTTTACCGGCTAAGGGAGAATTACTTAAAATTAAAACGGCTCAAGCAGACCCCAATTACATTTTAAATAAAAATGGATTTTTGTTGCCCATTGGACAGGATTCATTTAAAGTAGGTGCAACTTATCGTTGGGATGAATTTGGATCCGAGCCTACGGTCTCTGCCCATGAGGAATTGAAAGATAAGTTGGCCCAATTCAAAGTCAACGATTACCTTGAACTAGAGAAAATGGTAGGTATTAGGCCTGCTACTCAGGATCGGAGACCATTTGTCGGCATGCATCCCGAAAAACCAGTCGGTATTTTTAATGGATTTGGCTCTAAAGGGGCTTCTTTAATTCCTTATTTTGCTAATGAATTTGTAAGTGAACTTCAAGGAAAAAAAATGGTTCATCCTGATGCATCAATTCGGCGATTTAATCATTTATTTTCCATTTAAATCGTTAAATTTGATTTTCTGAGTTTCCCTAAATGCGTCTTATATTTAAATACATATTGGTTTTATTGTTGGCGAACTTTTGCACAAGTTTAATTGCGCAAGATTTTTACCCATCGCAAAGACCATTTGACAAGACTCGAATTCAATACCAAAAGTTTGTTTGGCATTTTTTTTCGAGCCAAAATTTTGAAGTGTATTATTTTGGGAAAAATGAAAATTTAGCCAAAACGACTATACAATTTGCAGAAAGTGATTTTCAGAAAATCACACAATTGCTTAGTTATACTCCTTTTCAGAAAACTAAAATATTTGTTTACCCGTCTCAATCTGAACTTTTGCAGTCAAATAGTGGAATCAGTTTGAACAATCCGGATGAAGTGGAAAGTGAAAATTTATCCAAATTCAGGCTTGAAATTTCCTTCAGTGAGGATCTAACGAATTTCCGAAAAAACTTAATTAAAGAAATTTCTAAAGTATATGTGCATGATATGCTTTATGGGGGTAGCATTAAAGATGTTTTGCAAAATTCACTGTTGCTAAGTCTTCCTGAATGGTATTTGTCTGGTATTTCAGCCTATGTTGCTTTTGGTGATTCTCCTGAGATGAATCAGTATATGTATCAGGTTGTTTCATCGAATAAAGTGAGGAAACCTTCCTTGGCTAGAGGTAAGGAGGCTGAATTATTAGGTCAATCCATTTGGAATTATATTGCCAAAACATATGGCAAGCAGCCCGTTGGCAATATTTTGAATTTAACGCGCATCATTCGGAATGATCAATCTAGTATTTCAAGCACATTGCGTAGGCCATTTGCTAAATTTTTGAAGGAATGGTATGAATTTTATTTGTCTGAATCTAAGCAGTATGAGGTAAATACGGTTGCGACTCAGGGTATCACTGAATTAATTCAAAAAGAATTGAATCGGGGAGAAGTATTACGCGATTTCAAAGTAAGTTCCGATGGAAACTGGTTGGCTTATGTGATCGATGAGGCTGGGAAATTTCAAATTCAA
>JBIKRO010000013.1:0-43122 GCA_044349095.1 Aquirufa sp.
AAAGCTATCTCTCAAAAAACGGCTGAAATTAAATATGAAATGCCAAAATATTTATGGGATTAAATATTGAATACATAGACGGACAAACTCCCTTAAATGAAGAGGAAAAAGAGGGATTGCGCATTTTCTATGGTTAAAAAATTTGCCTGTTCTACGATTTTCATACTTTTCGAAGCCATCCGATCGCTCGCGTCATAAGAGCAAAAAATATTGCCGCCCATACTGATGGCCTCTTTAGCTTTCCAGTGGCCAGAAAAAGTAGCGCGTTGAGTGTCATTTTTTTTCTGCGCTTGGACGGTAATATAAATTACCCCCGTTAATAGAGTAATGAGGGAGGCCAAAATGTATCTTTTATTTTTCATCTGTTTTTGACTTATTTTCTATTTTTCAAAAAGTCGAAAATGGCTCCGATAAACACACCTATCGACAACCCTAACCCTGTTCCTTTTGAAATATTTCCTGAAATAATTCCATAGGATGCTCCAAATACTACACCAAAACAAGCGCCAAGAGCAATACCATTTCCGGAATTTTTATTCTTATTTTCTGACATGCTTAAATTATTCTCTTTTTAAAGATACAAATTATCTCATAGATGCGAGTGACACAAAATTAGCCCGATCTTTCTAAGCATTTCAAATTTATCTAGTTTCTGCCATTAGGCAATCGGGCGTAAAAAACTAGCGGGATCCGGGCAGTTATTGGCATAAAACGAAAGATCTCGTTGGGAACAAACCCCAGGATAATCCCCATGAAACCCTTGCATATCGCGGATTAATTGGAAATGCAGATGTGGTGGCCATCCCCCATTTTCAGTGGGTTTCCCCAAATGGCAAAGCAGTTGACCCGCGCCGATTGGCAAGCCTATTTCAAGAGGAACTAAATCGGCCATGGAGACATGTCCATATAAACTATAAATTTTTTCATCCGGATGATATAAAATGATCGTTGGCCCATAATTTCCAGCACCCTGATTCACCTGAAAGCTGTGTACTTCTCCTTCTAATGGAGCAAAAACGGGAGTTCCAGCCATCATCCAAAAATCCATGCCTAAATGAATATTCCGGAAATCTGCGGAGGCCGTGGCGAAATTCTCGTAGGATTCATAGATGACCCTGTTTTCTAAATAACCACCAAAACCAATTTTATCGCCTAATTTTCCCGCGATGTAGTCCTGGAATGCCGAGGCATTTCCGTAGATAGATAAATTTAATTCTAAATTCGCGGCGCTTAAATCCAGTGCGACACTATTTTTAGCGGATAAAGGTTCAGCAAAGAGGCGATGAATCATGGTGGATAAACTATTTGGCCACCAAAAATTTGTTTACATCTAGCCAATGAATAAACGCGTCAAACCATTTATTGCTCGTTCGATTTGGGTTTCCTAAACCAAATCCATGTCCGCCGTTTTGATATAAATGAAATTCAACCGGCCGGCGAGCTTTAAACCAAGAATCAATCACGCCAAATTGCGCATTAAATAAAAAGTCATCAGAGGCGATTACATTAAACATGGGAGGGGCATTTTCTGGCACTTTCACAGGGCCCATGCCTCCATAAATAGGACCAATAAATGCCAATTTCATGGTTTTGGAATTTAACGTTGCATGCATCGTTAAACCAGCTCCCGCAGAAAAACCGATCATGCCAATTCGTTGGGTATCAACACCCCATTCCGTGGCATTTTTTAGAATCATCGCATAGGCGGCTTCCGCGTCTGCCAACTGATTTGATAGATCCATCTGAGCCATTGGATTCGTATTCTTTGAGGTGCTATCCGGTTTTTGTGGTGCTGGGCGTGGACGGTTCATCCAAGCCGTGAAATCGTCCAAAGAGGGAGCCGTGGGGAACAATCGGTATTTTAAGACAAAAGCGGTGATTCCTTTTTTGGCAAGTGCCTCAGCGACTTCCCAACCTTCGTTGCCCATGGAAAGCCAACGGTATCCCCCACCTGGAGCTACAATGACCACAGCTCCATTGGCCTTTCCTTTTTCAGGGAAGAAGGGTGTCAAGGTAGCTTTGGAAATGTTTCTGGCCATGGGGTCACCCCACTGGCGAAACCAAGATTCTGGTGCGGGCTGATCCTTCACAGATCCTGTGCCTAAGGGAATGGCATTAGGTTCCTTAGGCGATTCAAGCGGATAAATAGTTCCATCCTGGGCAAAAGTATTCCATGCGAAACATGGAAGGAATAGGGCAATGAATAGGGTGTAAAATTTTTGCATGATTATTAAATAGGTTTTTGGGTCAAGCAGGTTTATGCTTGAATCACAAGTTATAAAGATATTTTAATTATGTTTTTAACTCATGTAAACTTTTTCAAATGCCCCTTTTTATGGCCTATTTTCAGGAAAGCCGGCCAAATTCATTTCCATTTGTCAAACAACAAACCCTCGTGACCGAAAATCGGATCTTTCTCCGGCATTTTTACTGCTGAAATAGCGTGTAAAATTTGCGCTCTTTCGCCCGGCTCCAAACCCGTTTTTAAATCCCAGTCAAGTCCATTCGGATATCCCCCCACCATCTGGTAATGGGTATGTTCCGAAACGGAATAGTGCCCCACACCTGCCGGAATAATAATGACATCCCCAGCGCTTAGATGAAAAACTTGGCCATTAACCCCACCTATTTTTAGAGAAACATTTCCCCAGCCCAATCCCAATACTTCATGTGTGTTACTGTGAAAATGGTCGTAAGGCAAAACAATATCGCGCCAATTATTTAACCAGTTATTTTTTATAAAAGTGTTTTCAAGCCAATCAGAACAATCGGCTAAATCAAAGACATTGGGATAATGGATGACAGGCAATGCATTATTGGGAATAATCCCGTCGTCAGTAAAATAATAGGCTTTAGAGTTCATCCTCCAAATTAAGGATTTGTTTTTGATCAGCCTTAATTTTGAGTACTTCATTTTCTGCGGATTCATCGCCAAAATCCTCTTGCATCGGAGAGTCGCAATTTTCATTAATCCATTCGAATGGAGTCATTTTTGTTACCTCCTTAAAAGCAGTATAAAAAGTGGCCCGATTTGTAAAACCAGCATCTGTGGCTATTCCTGAAATAGAATTTTTCAAGTGGGCATCGTTTTTAAATAGGTCTATGGCATACTCTATGCGCAACTGATTTCGCATCCGAGGAAATGGAATTTTAATGACTTTATTGAAACAATCCGTAACTGTTTTTTGAGGAATATCTAAATGGGTTACAATGTCATGTTTGGAAAACCCAGGAGACAAATAAGGTTTTTTATCACGTAAATAGCTAATAATGGCACTCGAAGTTGCTATGATTTCGTCGTCTACTCCTTCCATTTTTTCTCCATTCTTTTTAAAACGATTGACTATTTTTAAATAAAAAGTTAAATCATTGTTGATGGTATTATGAAATAAATAATTAGGAAAGAAAATAAATGACAAGGGGATGATTAAAGGGATTAAGCCATAAACCTTTGGTGTTTTAAGTTCACTATGAAGAATAAGATTGTTATAAGTCACTACAATAAACATAGTACCCATGATAACGACCAGTTGAATTAAGGCAAAATAGTTTTTCTTACTCAAAGATTGTTTGCCCTGTTGTATTATTCTAAACATGAAAATTAAAAGTATCCCACCACACATGTTATGATATAAATCCCGAATAGCGTTGGCTCTAGTCCAAGAAACCCAAATAAAACATTCATTTACTTTAGCGTTATTGGGAAAACTCATCATCTGTATTTTATCTGCAATGGGCAATAGTATATAAGGGATAAAATTGATGGTATAAATTAATGCAGGCAAAATTAATAGATAAGCGAATGCGCCAATTTTTTGAGATTTTGGGAGTATGCCATTTAAGTAAAGTATTGCAAAAGGAATGGGTAAAAATGCGATGAATCCACTATGTAATACAAGTGTTAGCATGATTGGGAATGCTTCAAATTCAGAAATGGGGTAACTAGAAGACATTAATTTTATGCTTGTAGCTATTATTGCGATAATACCATATACGATATGGCGGTTTTTCAATAAATGATTTTTAAGCAAAATATAAACTACGATTAAAAGTAGAATCAAATTAGCAATCAGCATTTTCGAATATTTACAGATTATAATTGTAGAACTATTGTAAGACAAACATAGTCAATAAAAATATTTATTGTACACCCCTTCTAAATCATATTGTCTAAAAAGGTTTTTTATAGACAGAATTAGCTACTCTTTATTATTCAAATAAAATAACTCGTAGCACTTTTGTAAATATGTGTTTTGTTCTAAAGTATTTTATTTAATCCATTGTTAAAACTTATCAAAGATTCCAATAAGACATTTTGTGACTGTTTGGTTTCTTTGATTTCTTACTCTATTCTAAATGCGTTATTCAAATTCATTGGCATCTCCTAAATGTCACATTTCCTTATTTTTTTGTGCTACGTGTTTGTGTCTAAGTTTTTTTGCGGAAGCCCAACAATTCAAACTCAACCAAGGTGTGGCCATCACGCAGTTCAATTACCAAAATGAGCAGGGCCAAAATGTTCAAGGTTTAAAGTCGGGCTCTGGGCTAGCCTTTGCCCTAGCTTTTCATAAAGCTAGTTTGGTAGATTCTGCTAAATACAAATTAGAACAAACTCCGTTGTCTATTACTCTAGGGCAAAATCCGACCTTAGCGAGGTTGCTGAGTATGGTCAATTATGATCTGGGCATTCAGTTTTTACAATTAAACGCCGTAGGGGATATTCAAAACAATGCCTTTTCGTATCAAACGGATTACTTGGGCATCCAGGGAAAATTAGGGTTTAGGATTTCATTGCCTTATAAATTTTCGATCAACCTGCAAGGGATTGCTAGTGTAAACAAAATCGTGCACGGAAACCAATTGATCATGAATCGCTATGTGGACTTAACCGAAGATGCACAATTCGCCCAAGTCAAAATGATGGGTGGCTACGGAGTTGAATTCGAGAGAAGATTCTCGGAGAAATTTGTGGGCTTCTTTTCCTACCAACAAACCCAGACGCTGAACTCCAATCCCGTAGGTCAGTCGACCCTTCACTTCAAACCAACTATGTTCTCAGTAGGAATTCGCTTACTGAATTAGATACCCCTATGAACAGAATATTTACGCTATTGACTTTTTTACTAATCGCCAATCAAAGCCAAGGACAATACTTAAAAATGGCTACTTTCGCATCCTCGGGAGGGGGCGTATCGCCATTAGGGAATTATGTGTCGCAAGTTCTCGGGCAATCCAGCCTTATTTCTGGAACAGCCGTTAGCGAGGGAGTAGTGTTTCGACAAGGGTTTAAACAACCTTTTGTACTCTTAAAAACGAAAAAGGTGTATCAAGAAGAAAGTCGTTGGTCCTTTGAGGCATTTCCAAATCCCTTTGTGGATCGTTTGACTATTCGCTTCGATCGCCCCACCGCCAATCCTGTTTCACTACAAGTCTATGACATTCAAGGAAAAGTATGGTGGCAAGGCGATTATCCTGAAAAAATAGAGGTGATCAACTTAGAAAAATTTCAAGACATAGCAGCTGGAAAATACATTTTACAAGTATTCCAAAAAGGAAAACCGATTAGTCAATCCATCATCAAACAAATTAATTAACGCCTGATTAGTCCCAAATATATAGCCATGAAAAAACAGTTATTGCTAGCCATTTTAATGAGTATCTCCAGCTTAATGACCCTAATGGGCCAATCTGCCAAGAAATCTCTTAATTATCAAGCGGTGATTTTAGATCCCAAGTCTATTGACATTCCAGGTGCCGGCATCAGCGGACAGCCTTTGTCAAAAGGAAAGGTCTGTCTGAAATTCACATTTCTAAATTCGCAGGGAAATGTAGATTATGAGGAAACCCAACAAACCACCACGGACGAATATGGCTTAATAAGCCTTTCCGTGGGAACGGGAAGCTATAGCAATGGCACCTACAAGAATTTTGATAGCATCATCTGGGATGCAAATGTAAAAAGCATGAAAGTGGCCGTCAGTTACGATGGCTGCGCAACCTTTAAACAAGTTAGTACTCAATCTCTTAATTACACCGCTTATGCACTTTATGCGGAGGCCGTGGATTATAAGAATGTCCGTGATACGCCTACGAAACTATCTCAATTTGGCAATGATGTGGGATATTTAATTCCGAAGGATTTGGATTCCATGAAAGCAGATATTAAAACAAATACGGCAGACATCAAAAGCAATACCATTCAAATCGCTTTAGCCAATCAAACGATCACTGATAATAAGAAAAGTAGCGACCAATCTTTCCTATTGACGAATCAAAGTATAAGCAATTTGGACACGAAAGTGGCTGAGAATACAACAGCCATCAAAGAGAATTCAGGTTCCATCAGCACAATTAATTCGACCCTGACGGACCAGCAAAATCAGATTTCCGATAACCGCAATCAGATTTCAGCGACTAACAATAATTTAAATGCTCAAATAGGAGGATTGCAGGGACAGATTAATACCACCAACAATACGGTGAGCAATCTAACCGGCGCGGCTGAAGTGGTTTCGAATAAATCAACCTCAGTTAATTTAGGGGGTGCTAATCCATCCGATCAATTGTACCCAAGTCAGAAAGCAGCAAAGTCCTACATAGACAATGCGATTACCGATGCGGTGGGCTCTGGCGTTCCAGATGCGACAACCTTAGCGCCAGGAAAAGTTCAACTGGCTGGAGATTTAGCAGGTACGGCGACTAACCCGACGGTACCGGCTTTGGCCAATAAGGCTAATCTCGCATCGCCTGCTTTTACGGGATCACCTACAGCACCTACACAAACAACAGGAGATAATTCGACAAAATTAGCGACCACGGCTTTTGTTGCCAATAGTTTAGCAGCTTCATCCGGTGGGGTTCCCTATACAGGCGCAACTGGGGCGGTTAACTTAGGAGCTTATGATTTAACGGTTAATGGAATTAAGGTTGGTTTGGGTGCTGGAAATGTAAGCACTAACACAGCAATCGGCCTTAGCGCACTTTCATCTAATACATCAGGAAGCGATAACACTGCAATCGGGATGAACGCTCTTTCAACTAACATAACAGGTAGTTACAGCACAGCAATTGGCCTAGATGCTCTTAGAAGAAGCACAGGTGGATTTAATACAGCATTTGGCGCATTTGCTCTTGATAAAACCACAACAGGTGTAAATAACACAGCAATCGGTCCTTTAGCTCTTGAATATAATGAAACAGGAACTTTAAATACAGCCATTGGCTTTGATTCAGGGGTTTCCAGCGGCTACCCGGGCTTAACCAATACTACGGCAATTGGTAATGGAGCTAAAGTTACAGCGAGCAACACCATTCAACTGGGAAATGCGTCTGTCACTGATGTAAAGACCAGTGGTAATTTAACGGTGAATGGAATTACAGTTGGTAAAGGTGGTGGAAATCAAACTAGTAACATAGCATTCGGCACTATAGCTCTTACTAGTAACACAACAGGTGGATCTAATACAGCAATTGGTCATCGTACTCTTTCAAGTAATCTCAAAGGCGGTGACAACACAGCAATCGGCACAAATGCTCTTAGATTTAATACAGGTGATTTTAGTCTTTTAAAAGGTTCCTATAACACAGCAACCGGAAGTTCATCTCTTAATTCTAACACCGAAGGTTCTTATAATACAGCAACCGGCGCAAATGCACTTTCACTTAATACCTTGGGTAATCGCAACACAGCAATCGGGTATAACGCTCTTGAAAAAAATACAAATTCTTATAATACAGCCATTGGGTCAGGTGCTCTTCGTAATAATACCTCAGGTGATAACAACACAGCAACCGGCTATGATGCTCTTACAGGTAATACCACAGGTGTAAATAACACAGCATACGGCAGTTCAACTCTTTTGAGTAACTCAACAGGTAATGGTAACACAGCATTCGGGTATGGTGCGCTTTTATCTAATTTAACAGATGGAAGTTCCAAAGGTGATAATAACTCGGCAATCGGGAATGGTGCCCTTCGATTTAATACTACTGGTTCTAATAATACAGCAAGCGGCAATTCTGCTCTTATTAATAACACAACAGGTTCATATAATGCAGCAATTGGCAATGATGCTGGCAGTTACCTAGCTAACGGATCAACCGATAATACCACAAGTGATTATTCTGTATACCTAGGATCAAACACAAAAGCATCTGCAAGCAATGCTCAAAATGAGGTAGTTATAGGATACAATGCAATTGGTGCTGGTGATAACACCATTCAACTAGGAAATACTTCAGTTACCCTAGTAAAAACCAGTGGAACGGTTAATGCTAATGGAACTACATTAACCTCTGACCTTCGACTAAAGTCAAATATTGCTCCTTTGGCAAATAGCCTAGCGACTGTCATGCAACTGAATCCTGTGCATTATATGAAAAAAGGGACTTTGGCATCCACAGCGTATACCCGCGAAGAAAATGGATTTATCGCCCAGGAAATTCAAAAAATCTTGCCCTTTATAGTAGCCGAAGGTTCGGATGAAAATAAGTTACTGTCCGTAGATTACAATTCCTTTATCCCCGTGCTAACGAAAGCCATCCAGGAACAACAAAAACAAATTGAAGATCAAAATGCTAAAATTGCAGCGCAACAAAAGCAAATTGAGGAATTGATTAAACTAGTCAAAGGGCGATGATTGATTTTGAATTACACCAATGGGCGCTATTTCCCCTACAAGTTTATAATGGCGCCTATTGGTTCAATTGAAGCAGAAATTCATTGGCCCGATTTACGTGCGCGAATTTCTTTTCTTCCGGCATTTTATCCCAGGTGCTAATGAGCATGGCCCAACGAGGATTTTTGCGAAAGGTTTCCCGCTGCTTATCCAAGAATCGCCAGAATAATCCATCCCAAATTTCCTGCCATTCCCCCTTCGGATAATCGCTCATTTTTAAGATGTAATTCGAGCCGCAGATATAAGGTTTTGTGGTCATCAAACCCCCATCACTGAATTGCGACATGCCATAGATGTTGGGTACCATCACCCAATCATACGCGTCTATGTACATTTCCATAAACCAACGATACACCGCATCCGGTTTGATTTCACACAACAACATAAAATTCCCCAGCACCATGAGCCTTTCGATGTGGTGATTATATCCTGTTTTTAATAACTTCCGAATCGTTTGGTCGATGGGTTCTACCCCCGTATTTCCCGTATAAAATGCTTCGGGCATTTCGTTGGTAAATTGCCAGTAATTGGTAGTGCGCTGCTGGCTTCCAATCTTTCGGTAGAGCAATTGGGTAAATTCACGCCAACCGACCACCTGGCGGATAAAGCCTTCTATGCTGTTTAAAGGTGCTTTTGACGCGGCTACTCGTTCGACTACTTGGACAGGATTCAATAAGCCCACATTCATCAGCGGACTTAAAATGCTATGAAATAAGGTCTTCTCCTGTGCTTTGATGGCATCTTCATAATCGCCAAAAAGCGGCATGCGCTCCTGTATAAATTGATCCAAAGCGGCTTGCGCCTCCGCATGTGTCGTCGGATAATAGGCCCCCGAAAAGGGCATTTCGCTAGAGCCTGGGTTATGAGGAAAATGACGATTTACATAGTCAATGGCTTCCAGTACATAGCTGTTGGGTTTCGCCTCAGGAAAGGGGGCTGGAATGAAGGTGTTTTTGGGTATTTTTTTTCGGTTTTCCGCATCAAATGTCCATTGGCCTCCCAAGGGCTTACCCTCCTCGTCGAGCAACAAGCGGCGGTCTTTTCGTTGCTGCGTGTAAAAAGCCGTTTGGAAATAGGGCTTTCGATTTCCCAACAAACCCGTGTCGGTATTCAGGAAATTTGGACTAGGTAAAAAGACGAGGGGGCTTTGCGCCGACCGGCGAAGACGTCTTTCCAATAGGTAATCGTTGGGGTCAAAAAGGCTTATCTCCGTGGCCGAAAATGAGGGAATCAGCATGAGCTCTGAAGCGCGCGGATCCTGAGCATCTATGTATTCCACCGTTTTTCCCGCGGCTCGGAGGCGAACCGCAAAGGCCTGCATACTCGCTCGGTGAAAAAGTATTTTTTGTTTATGAAATGCGTATTGCTTGAAGAACAAGTGCGACTCGACCAAGTAAAATGTATAATCGCCTTCTAACGAAAATACCTCCTCAAACAATTGATGTGGAAAAATCAGAAAGGCCCTCATTGGTCTGGATTATTTACGTGTTTTTGCAAGATGCGGCTGCCTTCTTTTCGGGCGGCTTTGGTTTTCCGCATGGCCCAAACCAGGTCTGAGGCACTCTTCCGCGTTAGACTCAAATCGACGATCGGCTCAGGATAATCTACCCCTATTTTTACCTCGTATAAAATTTGTTCCATATCGCTTAGTTTCCAAGGTTCGTGGATCAAAGTAGCTGGAATACGCGCTAATTCTGGGACCCATTTTTTAATGAAAACTCCATCCGGATCATGGGCATAGGAATTTTTAATCGGGTTATAAATACGGATCGTATTAATGCCGGTGACGCCGGCTTGCATCTGAATTTGTGGATAATGAATCCCGGGTTCATAATCTAGAAATTGGCGCGCCAGAAAATGGGCTAAATCGCGCCAATCTTGCCAAAGGTTAAAGACAAAAAACGAAACGACCATGGCCCGCATTCTGAAATTTAGGTAGCCTGTTTCCACCACACATCGCATGCATGCGTCGATGAGCGGCACCCCTGTTTTTCCTTGTTCCCAGGCTTGAATGAGTCGTGGATCTCGAGCCTTCTCGAGCGACTGGTAGGCTTTGTTGACCGGCTCAAATTCCATCCGAGATTCATCCTCAAATTTCTGAATAAAATGACTCTGCCAGTGTAGCCGAGAACTGAAATTTTGTAGGGAACGTTTATTGGCGGCCGACTTATAATGCTGCATCGTGAAGGTATAGGCCATGCGCATGCTGATATTTCCGTAGGCCAAATAGGGGGAAATCCGGCTGCAGGCGCGTCGGCTTGCTTCGGGTTTACTAATCGATGAACTATAGGCAGGATGCCGGGTTTCAATAAAACTTTTCAGGTATTTCCAACCCCAATATTCGCCTCCTTCTTGGAAAATGGGATTACGTGTTTGGAATTCAACAGGTAGTTCGGGGCCTTTCCAATTCGCATAAAAGGAAGGGTTTAAAGGAAGCAAATTCCAGCGGTCCTCACGGACCAAAAAGGGTTCTCGGCGCATCGTCTCTTCCCAACGTTGTTGCCATGTTTTCCGCGATTTTAATCGGCGAATGACACCGTTGGTAGGCGTTTCGAGCCAAGTGATTTTTTCTTGTTGGCAAAATACTTTAACCTCCTTATCCCTTTTAAAACTGAGGCCATTTCCAATCTCTTCATGGGAAAAGATTTTTTGGATATGGTATGTTTCGGCGAGGGCCTTCATAACAGGCATCACCTCGGAATGAAAGAGGTACAAATGGCCATTTCGATCCTCTAATCTCCCCTGCATCTCGACCAACGATTCATGTACAAAACGCCAATGCCGCAGATCGCTATCTGGAAAAGCGATGAGTGAAGGCTCAAAAAAATAGATTAATAATACAGGGATGTCTTCCTCCAAGGCCCGGAATAAAGGTTCGTGATCCGTAAATCGGAGATCACGCTTGAACCAGACGATATTGATGGGAGATTTGGACATAGACAAATAACTGAAAAACGGCTCGTATGTTTTCAGAAAGGAAGACTGTAGCTTTTCCTGGTTTTATTTACAAGAATTCTTCCTATTTTTGGCTACATGATGGACCAATTTTTATGGGCATCATTTCCAACATTCATCGAATGAACACATTTAAAGAAACGTTAGGGCTTCCGGCTCCGGATAAAAATTTGTCGCCGGTGCTGAAAAGTCTTTGGTATGACGCCAAAGGCGATTGGACTCAAGCGCACGCGCAAGTGGACCATTTACGCGACCTGGATTCAGCTTGGGTGCACGCCTATTTGCATCGCAAGGAAGGCGATCTTTGGAATGCGGATTATTGGTATGCCAAAGCCAAGAAAATACGACCTAGCTGTTCGTTGCAGGAGGAGTGGGAAAATTTAGTGTTGCATTTTTATTCTTAATTAAGAAGAAAATGTATGGCTCGTGTATTTAAATTTAGTATTTTTGAACAATCGATTTCTTCTCCAATCATCATCTATTGATTCTGTTCTCATAAACGTATAATAAATTATTTTTTGAATTTCTAAAAAATTAAAGATGAAAATGAAACCTATTTTATTGACTTGCGCTATCATGGCGATGTCCCTGTTTTCTTTTAAGCCGATTGAAAAATCGGGTGTTGCTGATAAGCCTTTTGGCGGATTAGCTTTGTATACCGTTCGTGATGCGATGATGAAAGAGGCGCGCGCGACCTTAGAAAAAGTAGCTCAAGCGGGTTATTTAAACGTTGAGTCTTCAGGCTACAATAATGGAAAATACTATAATTTATCGCCAGCGGATTTCAAATCTTTGTTGGGCGAGATGAAATTAACGCCTTTGTCCTCTCACCAGGGAACGGTTAATTTCGAAAATGTAGACCAACAAATCGCCGATTTGAAGTTGGCCGGTTTTAAATATTTTGTCATCCCGGTTCCGCCAATGGGCTTATTTACCTATGATAATGTGAACAAGAGAATGACCATGAAAGGTGGCGCGAAGAATTTGGCAGAAATCTTAGACAAGTTAGGCGAGAAGTGTCAAGCAGCTGGAGTGCAGTTATTGTACCACAACCATGATTTTGAATTTTCAAAAGATGCGGATGGAAATGTGATTTACGATTATTTATTAGAGCATTGCAATCCAAAATTTGTCAATTTCCAAATGGACTTATATTGGGTAACCAAAGCAGGTGCAGACCCAGTAGCTTATTTCAAGCGTTATCCGGGCCGTTTTAAAATTTGGCACATAAAGGATATGGATGACCAAGGTCGTTTTGCGCCTGTGGGCAACGGAAAAATCGATTTCAAGCGTATTTTAGATAACAAGAAATTAGCCGGCATGCAGCATTATTTCGTGGAGCAAGATGCTTGTTACAACGAAACACCTTTAGAGGCGATCGTGATTAGCCACAAAGGCTTATCCAAATTCGGATTCAAATAGTAAAAAAGCATGGGGAAAGCCTCGTATAGGCGGGGTATCCTCATGCTTTTTATAACAGATTATAGTTAACCAAAAACCCACTAGGAAGCAATTCTATTTTGATTATGGAAGAGGAAAATAATATTGCATTTCGGTCATTATGTCCTATCGCAACCGGCTTAGATGTGTTGGGTGACAAATGGACTTTGTTAATTCTAAGGGACATGATTTTTGGTCACAAAAAGCTATTTAATGAGTTCAAAGAATCTCCTGAAAAGGTGCCGAGTAAAATGTTATCCAATCGCTTAAGAAAACTCGAGAATATAGGTTTTATTAGCCGGGCTAAAGGGAAAATAAACAAGAAAAGTGTTTATTATTTGTTAGAAGACAAGGGATTGGAAACACTTCCCTTAATGGTTGAGTTAATGTTGTTTACGACCAAGTATTATTATGATCACCTGGGCGATACGTATACTGGGGATGTGAAAACAAAAATGAAAACAGATAAGGCTAATTACATCAAAAATATCAGTACGAATTACGCTCAATTCAAAAAAATGCTAGTCATTTAATCATTCGTTTAGCGAATAAAATACAGGCCTCGAAAATATTTTTTGAGGCTTTTTTTTTAATTTTGAAGCATTCAAACGAATCGCATGAAAACATCTTTTAACAAATACCTCTACATCGGTTTTGTCCTTTTTGGACTGTACGAATTATTCATAAAACATTCGGCATTGGAGGCCGCGACCCGATTAGGAATTGCATTAGCTTTTGACCCATTTGATACGAATCAGCCTTGGAAAGAACGTCCTCAATGGCAAAAAATAGTCTTGATTATTCACCTTGCTTTGATTGGCGGTCTATTCGGTTACGAAGTAGGTTACGATGATTTTTTGAAAGGAATGAAGGACGGCTGGTACGGCAAATAACATGTACATATCCATCACAGGCTTAAAGCCAAAAGGCATTTTGGGATATTTTAAATTTTGGATGCTAGCCATTCCATCATTTAGTCAAGCGCAGTCAGCAAAGGGAAACTTGCATAGTGCCGTGAAAAAAATGCATGGATTTCAATGCACCCTAACGGCTTGGGAGAGCAGAGAATTGATGTTGCAATTTATGATAAGTGGGGCACATTTGAAGGCGATGAAAGCTTTTAGTTCAATTGCCACAGGCAAATCATTTGGGTATGAATCCGAAACGATCCCGGATTGGGAAAATGCGTTTACGTTGCTGCTGGAAAAAGGGAAGAATCATTGACACTCTTCTAGAGCTGGTGTCTAGCCTAATTTATCAAAACGATTTCTCGAATTACAAAAATCAATTAAAAATAGTTGTATTTTAATTTGAATGATTATACTTTTGTCAAATAATCTATAAAATCGGTAGATTTAATAGAGAATATCCAAATTAACGTAAAAATAAAAATGAAAAACAATGGTTGTTAAATAAAAAATGCCAATCTGCGGCAACAGATTGGCAGGCTTAAAAAAACAAGCTCATCGCTAAATGAATTCTTATTCACATTAAACCAGTACAATTAATGAAAAATTTCTATGTTTTCCTATTGGGCCTAGGCCTGATCTTATTCCCTAATCTTTTAAGATCCCAACAAACCAAACCGGTGATTAACTCGACCTTAAGTGGCCAAGTATTAGATGAAAAATTGAAGCAACCCATTCCAGGAGTTTCGATTTTTATCAAAGGGACTACTCATGGAGTAATCACGGATGCCGAAGGACACTTCTATTTTCAGACTGGCCAAAGGTTTCCCTTACGTTTAGTACTTAGTTTTATCGGCTACCAAAAACTAGAGTATGTGGCCGAGGGAACACCTGTAACTATTTACCTGAGAGAAGAGTCAAAAGAATTAGATGAAATCGTAGTCACTTCTCGCAGGAGAAAAGAAGCTATTCAAGATGTACCAATTCCCATCACGGTGATTGGTGGAACAAAAGTGGCTGAAACGGGATCATTTAACGTAAACCGTTTGAAGGAATTCATTCCGTCGGTTCAATTGTATTCATCTAATCCACGAAATACTTCTTTAAGCATTCGTGGTTTAGGTACGACATTTGGCTTAACCAATGATGGAATTGACCCTGGCGTGGGATTCTATGTGGACGGGGTGTATTATGCTCGTCCCGCCGCAACGACCATGGACTTCATTGATATTGAACAAGTAGAAGTTTTGCGTGGGCCGCAGGGAACACTTTTTGGCAAAAATACCTCTGCAGGTAACTTTAATGTGACGACAAAAAAAGCGAGTTTTACTCCGGGGGCCAACGTTGAATTGAGCTATGGTAATTATGGGTATATCCAAGCGAAAGCGAGTATTACAGGCCCTTTGTCAAAGACTTTAGCCGCTCGAATTTCCTTCTCAGGAACGCAGCGTGATGGGTTATTGTATAATGTGACTACCCAGCAAAAAGTAAATGACTTGAATAATTTAGGGCTACGCGGACAGCTACTTTTTGTCCCTTCTGAAAAAGTAAAATTCACTCTAATCGGGGATTTTACGGAACAAAGACCCAATGGATATGCACAGGTAATTGCGGGGGTTGCACCTACTTTGCGTGCACCTTACCGCCAATTTGAAAACATCATCAAAGATTTAAATTATACCTTGCCTAGCCGAAATCCGTTTGATCGCTTGATTGACAATGATACGCCTTGGCGCTCAAACCAGGATTTAGGGGGGATTTCATTAAATGCAGATATTCAGTTAGGGCCTGGAACTTTAACAGCAACTTCCGCATGGCGCTATTGGAATTGGGATCCATCCAATGACCGTGATTTCACAGGATTACAAGCATTGAAAACGTCTATAGGTACCTCTTACCACGAACAATGGTCCCAAGAAATCAGGTGGGCGGGAACGTTCTCCTCTAAATTGAGTGCGGTATTCGGTGCCTTTCTTTTTGGTCAAAACCTAAAATCGAATCCTTATCAGATTGAGGAGGGAGGTTCAGCAACTTGGCGATTTAATCAAAGCACCACGAGCGCCTTGTGGAAAACACCCGGTCTTTTCGAAGGATACGGGATCAAAACACGTTCCAACTTGAACACGCTTTCGGCCGCCGTTTTTGGCCAGTTGGACATTGCTTTAACCAACAAAATCAGCTTAATGCCGGGCCTTCGCTACAACTATGATGCAAAAGATTTAACCTACAGCCGTACGACTTATGGGGGTTTGCAAACAACAGATGCCGCGTTACTTGCGCTAAAAAGATTAGTGTATTCGGACCAGGTATTTAATGCAGATGTGACAGATCGTAATTTTTCAGGCCAAGTTACTTTAGCTTACAAAAGCTCGAAAAAATTCAATTCGTTTTTGACCTACTCGACAGGCTATAAACCGGTTGGCCTAAATTTAGGAGGATTACCCTCCCTAAATGGTCAGCCAATTCTTGACTTGGCACAAATTAAGCCAGAGGGTACCCGGCATATAGAAATAGGATTTAAAACGAGGCCGAGTGTAAACACAACGTTCAATTTAACAGCCTACCATACAGATATTACAAATTACCAGACGCAAGTACAAACGCCAGACCCAGCGGTTAATCGCGGATATTTAGCGAACGCAGAAGGGGTACAAGTACGAGGAATTGAAGTGGATGGGACGTTGAGTTTAAATAAACACTTTTCTTTCTATGGTAATGTAGCCTATACGGAAGCGATCTATACCTCCTTTAAAAATGCGCCCGTTCCTTTAGAAGAAACGGGAGGCGCAGCTTTCTTTAAAGATATTTCAGGCCTAGATCTGCCCGGAGTTTCTAAATGGGCCGCATCATTGGGTGGGGAATATACCAATGTGGCCAAATTATTAGGCCAAACAGGTGAATTCTATGTGGCTGTGGATCAGTATGCGCGTTCACGATTCTCGTCAAGTCCAACTCCTTCAAAATATTTAAATGTAGAAGGTTATTCACTATTGAATGCTCGGATTGGATTTAGAGCGACAAAAGGTGTTAGTATCTCGATTTGGGCTAGAAACCTCTTGAACCAAAACTATTTCGAGCAATTATTACCGGCGGGTGGAAATGCAGGACAATATGCGGCGGTTTTAGGAGATCCAAGAACCTATGGGATTACCCTTCGTCACTCCCTAAATTAAACGAGTAAAAAACATGCCATGTGATTTAAATACCCATTGATTCCAATGGGTATTTTCATAAATTTGAGGTCTAAAACCAAATAGCATTTATGTCCCTTAATACGTCGATAAACCAGCAAAAAAGAATCGATTCCATCGATGTACTTAGAGGGATCGTCATGGTCATCATGGCGATCGATCACGTTCGAGATTTTTTACACCAAGGAGCTTTTTTGGATGACCCGTTGAATTTATCAACTACCACTCCCATTCTTTTTTTTACGCGTTGGATCACCCACCTATGTGCCCCGACGTTCGTTTTTCTTTCGGGACTTTCTATCTATTTACAAAGCACTCGCAAGTCTGCATCTGAGTTGAGCACGTTTTTGATTAAACGCGGACTGTGGCTGATTTTCGTCGAATTTGGCCTGATTACTTTAGCCATGACCTTTAATCCATTTTATAATTTGCTGATCTTACAAGTTATTTGGGCGATCGGAATTAGCATGATTATCTTAGGATTTTTACATCGATTACCCTATAAATTTTTAGTAGCCATCGGCCTTTTCATTGTCTTGGGCCACAATGTATTAGACTTTCTAGAGGCAGAACCCGGATTTAAGGCGGGCTTCTGGTGGGATCTTTTTCACCATGGCTCCTTTGCAATATACCCCATAGCGAAAGATCATTTCATTGCCATTATGTATCCCTTTGTTCCTTGGACCGGCCTCATGATTTTGGGTTATTGTTTTGGGATTTTCTTTACCTCTAAATTCACCTCTGAACATAGGCAAAAAATCTTGTTGAAATTTGGCGTATCATTGATTGGCTTCTTTATTGCCTTAAGAGCCATCAATCTTTATGGCGACCCCAATCCTTGGACGCCCCAAAGTACCGGATTTAACACGTTTTTATCTTTTATAAAAGTCCATAAATACCCACCTTCTTTGGCCTATATGTCACTGATGATCGGCATCGCTATTTTAGCCTTGTCGTTTTTGGAAAACATCCAAAACAAAATAACAAAAGCGTTCCGTGTTTTTGGTAGAACTGCTTTTTTCTATTACATCCTTCATTTTTATCTGGTGCACACCATCTCCATGATTTTGTTCTTTTACAGAGGGCACTCTCTAGTGGACGCGTTCCAAGCATTGCAATCCATTCCCTTCCTTTTTAGCATCAAAGGAGAAGGATATAGCCTGGGCATTGTATACCTAATATGGGTTTTTGTGATTAGCGGTCTGTATCCATTATGCAAATGGTATGATTCCTACAAAACGGCTCACAAGGAAAAATGGTGGCTAAGCTATTTGTAAAAATGACTAATGGTTGAGATTAGTTTCGTCTTTCTTAATTGACTGTATTGCCCAATTGTTTATGCGAGCCATCGCAAGTAGGCATTCGTTTTGAGAGTCCGCACCAACAGTCTAAAATACCTTTGCCCTTTAAAATACGAGGCGCATATTTTTCGATTCTAGCCTTGCGCGTGGCGGATTGTTTAGCCTCCGCAAAATGCAACAAGTAGGCTCGTTGGCGCCCCGGGGTCAAGTCATAAAATGCATGTTGTAAATCGCTGTCAGCCACAAAGCTTTCTTCCAATTCCGACGGGACGGGATATTCTTCTGTTTTTTTTACGATTACTTTCTCTCCTGCTTTTTCTACTTCGATGGCATTTTGAATATAAGCCTTCAACACTTCCTCCAGGTCTAGCATTTCTTCCATGCTTGTCAGGCGAATTTGTCGGCCCGACTGTGTATTTTCTCCAGGCTTACGCAAGAGATCTTGCGGGTCCTTCATGAGGGCCCCTTTAAAAAACATCAAGGCAAAATAATCTTTAAATCCATGGATGATTATGACATTGGCCTTTTCATGTACATAACAAGGAGCGCCCCATTTTAATTCTTCCGCCAACCCACTTTCCATCACAATGCTTCTCAATACGGTGAGTTCTTCACGCCATTTTTTGACATTTAATAGGAAGGCGTCTACTTTGGGATTCATGGATTAAAAAGATTTAATAAGTTAAGCCATGTCCAAACATAAATAATCCATAATGTGGCCCTTCTAAATAGCCTGGAACATCGGACTTATTGGCCTCCACCGCTTGCATATTTTTTGGGGTAGTAAAGGGCATCTTGCCTGTGGGCTTGAATTTACCACTGACGATATCCAACAAAGCCTTTTGAGTTGTCCCAAACGTCGCGATGATTCCACGGGTTTTTCCTTTGTCAATTTCCTCAATCACCCAAGGGTTGGTATAATTGATGGCCACGATGGTGGGTTTATTTTCGATCAACTCATTTACATGATTGACATCGATGCGGTTGGTCGATAAGCGCAGGTCAATTTTCGCCCCTTGAGAACTAAACAATCCCCCGCCGTTGGGAATCAACCAAAGTAAAATAACATCTGCTTCTTCTTTTGTTGACACAAATTCAAATTCAGGGTAATTAGGTTTGGCCACCTTAACAAAATCTTTATTTCGTCCTGTATTGAAATAAGTCTCAAAATACACCTTCGTCTTTTTCGCTAATGGCAACACTTTTTGATCATTTCTCAGCAGCACAATCGATTTTCGCAATGCCAAATCAGCGGAGGCTACCGCCTCCTTATTTCCAACAATTTTAAGCGCATTGTCAACATCCACATACGGGTTTTCAAATAAGCCTAATTCAAATTTCTCTTTTAATAATTTGGCGACCGACTGGTTAATTCTGGCTTCAGAAATGAGGCCTTTTTGGACGGTCTCCAACAAAATACCTGGATCTGCCGAACCAGAAAAAATATCTACACCCGCCATTAATGCTTTCTGGTAACGTTCGGCAATCGTTAAATTTTCCACTCCCCAAGGCATCATTTCAATAGGACCCGTGTCGGAATTAATAATGCCATGGAAGCCTAATTTATCTTGCAATAAATCCCCAATCATCGCCTTGTTGAACGAGAAACCAACCTCCTCAAACTCCTTTCCTTTGGGAGCGGAATAGTATGGCATGATGGCCGAAGTTCCCGCGGCTATGGCTGCCTTGAATGGTTTTAAATGAAAATCAAACATGCCCCCTGGATAGTGGGCAAATTTACCCCAGTCGAAATGTGAATCCTGTCCTTCCACTTGGGGCCCGCCCCCAGGAAAATGTTTGGTCGTCATGGCAACCGACGTGTTGGACAATTTCGGTCCTTGGAAACCTAAAACGATTTGAGTAATCATGTTGGCAGTTAAATCAGCATCCTCTCCGAAGGTGCCTTCGACTCTTTGCCAACGAGGTTCCGTGGCTAAATCAGCCATGTACATGTAGCCCTTTCGTAAGCCAACCGCCTTCCATTCTTGGGCTGCGGTTTCAGCAAATTTACGCGTCAGTTTAAAGTCGCGCATCGCCGCTAAACCTAATTCGCCTGGCCATTTAGAGAATGCAGTTACTCCCACACTTAGGCCAACAGACGCATCCGTGGTTACATGGTTTCTTGGGTTTGAGGCGACAATCGCCGGAATTCCCAGTCGGCTTGTCTCACAAAGCGCCTGCAAATTATTCGACCATTTGGCTAAAACATCAGGAGAAGGATTTGCACGTAAAATGAAATGGCGTAATTGAAATTTTGTAATGGCTTTCGTGGTACCAGCCGCAGATAAATTGGGGCTTGGCAATGGTTTGCGGGTAAACATATTGGTACTCTGAACCAAATCGTCTTCATTGAAGTCCTCGGTAATCGGCTTTTGTGGCCCTCCAGGCTGAACTCCAGCTCCGAACACCTGATCACCCCCCATTCGGGTCGTACTGATCAGCATGAATCCCACTTTTTCCTCAAGGTTCATTTGGGACACCAAATCTTTTACGCGAGCATCTATGGGCAAACGCCAATCTTCATAAGCATCTAATTTCTTATTTTTATTTAAGTCTTTGAATTGTAGTCCTCCAATACGCAGGATTTCTGCACTGCGATTTCCTAAAGCAGCTTGTTTTTGAGCTAGCACATTTTGGAGATTCCCTATCGCTAGCAGACTGAAAAGGATTAAGAATTTAGATTGATTGGATTTCATATAGGGTTTTTTATCAAAAAGATAAAATAGATTCAATTCTACTGATAATTAAAAATGTAAATTAGATTGGTCTTGTTTCATCATCATTTCTTGGAATGGATATAAAAGAAAAATAAATAGAGACGGAACAAAAAATAATTTTCTAAATTTGGCTCACATTGCATTTTTAAAAACTCATTTAAACTTAAATTAACAATGAAATCAATCAAATCTTTATTGATGGCAGGTCTGTTTATGATGACGGCCCAATTATCTTTTGCTCAAGGCCAAGCGCCCGCAAGTCCCAAAATGACGGTTACAGGTGTCATAGGCAAAGCAAATGTTACCCTTGTTTATAGCAGCCCTTCCGTGAAAGGAAGAAAAATTTGGGGCGAATTAGTTCCGATGGATAAAGTATGGCGCGCGGGTGCTAACACGGCCACAAGCATTGAAACAGATGCTGATATTTCTGTTGGCGGAAATAATTTACCTAAAGGCAAGTACTCCATTTACATGATTCCTAGCGAAGGCGAGTGGCAAGTAATCATCAATTCAGAGGTGGGCCAATGGGGAGTTAAGCGTGGTGGCGAGACTACTCGCAACGCTGAAAAAGATGTTGTAACGATTAAAGCGAAGCCTAAAAAATCAGATTTTAAAGAGGCTTTAGAATATAAAGTGGTTAAGAAAGGCATTTCATTTGCCTGGGAAAACATCGAATTGATGATCCCAGCGAAATAAATTTCAATCATCGGTGCTTAAATTTTGCATGCTTAGAATTTCTAGGCATGCATTTTTTTTGACCTTTTATTACAGAATTTGATTGAATTCAATGGTCTCCCCGGACGGACCTTTGACATTAAAAAACCGAGTTCCATTTTTCCAAAATGGCAAGAAGGTAGGCGTGGATTCTAAAATTTCAAAGCCCGCTTTTTTCAAGGTCTCAAAAGCTAAATCTACATCCGAAACGTCAATGGCAAAATGGTCGACATGTCCGTTTTTTCTTTGCTTTATTTCGGCTAATTGCTTGTCGGGCATTTGGTATAATTCGACGATCACCTCATGATTTTTCATCATCACGCAGGTGCCATATCCCCCGTCAAATTCAAAAGGTGACTCCATCACATTCTCAAATCCAAGGCGCTCATAAAATGGAATGGAAATTTCCAGATTATGCGCGGGAATTCCGATGTGTTGGATTTTATGGATAAAGTCTACTTTCATGGCTGTTAGGGCTTTCGTTTAAAAGCCTAAAATAGAAAAAACCATCGATTTTAACTATACCTTAGACTTCGAAAGAAACCTATTGGCAAAGAAGAGGCGCATTAAGCAACTTCTTCTAATTCAGATAACTCTTCTAAAAAATCGTAGACCAATTGATAATAGTTCGTAGCTAAATCGCCAGCTTCATTATCTTGTGACAAATCAAAAATGGAATGATTCATGACACAAGTATCGAAAATTTCATCGACGATATAGTCAACGTCAAAAATAGATTTTGACGAATTTAAATGAACGCGATATTCATTTTTGATCACGTTTTTTTGGGCTTCAGTTAACAAGTTGATTGATAGCATGGTTGTTAGTTTTTACACTTAAATATACCTTAGTTTTTTAACCTAAATTAGTGAGTTAGATTAAAAAATTGTTAACAATTTTCCATTCATTTTCCTCGTATTTAGGGCTTTATATTTAGGAAAAATCCGAGAATAATATACTGCCCGTAGGATAGAAAAAGTCCTGGTTTTCGATAGGCAATAAAATGATATAAGAGCTTTCTCTGTAGGCTATCAAGCACCTTTGTCAACCTAAATGAATGGTCTCTAGAAATTTTATATTAAATTGGCCTACAAATCTAAACTTATGAAAGAAAATCAATCATCACGCAAAAAGTTTTTGCAACAAATAGGAGCCATCGGCGTAGCAAGTGCCGCTTTTCCATTGTCTTCTTTAGCAGCCCAACAAAAATCCGAGGAGCGCATTATGCTGTATGAAAAGCGCGTTTCCGTGGGCGAAAAAATTAGGTTAGGGGTGATCGGTTTTGGGGTTCAAGGACACTTCGATTTAGCGACCGCCCTTAAAGTACCAGGCGTTGAACTAGCCGGTATTTGTGACCTATACACAGGCCGTATTGAAAATGCCAAAGAATTATATGGCAAAGACCTTTACACCACCCGAAATTATAAGGAATTATTAGACCGTGCGGACATCGACGCGGTGATCATCGCGACCACAGATGTTTGGCATTGCCGCATCACTTTGGATGCTTTGGCCAAAGGAAAACACGTCTATGTGGAAAAGCCCATGGTCTATAAAATAGATGAAGGCTATAAAGTCATTCAAGCGCAAAAAAATTCAAATAAAATATTGCAGGTAGGTTCCCAGCGAGTAAGTAGCCTTGGCCTAGCCAAAGCAAAAGAATTACTAGCCGCCGGAGAAATAGGCAAATTAAATATGGTGAATGCCGTATATGACCGACAAAGCTCCATCGGTGCTTGGGAATATACCATTCCAAAAGACGCCAGTGCTATGTCGACCGACTGGGATCGCTTTGTGGAGGCAACCGGTAAAATGGAATTTGACGCCAAGAAATTCTTCTGGTGGAGAGCTTTTAAAGAAGTAGGAACGGGAGTTGCCGGCGACTTATTTATTCACTTATTGAGCGGAACACATTTTATCACAAACTCTTTAGGACCTCAAACGATTGTTAGCACAGGTCAATTCAGTCATTGGAAAGATGGCAGAAACCTACCTGATGTCATGGCAGGAACGATGCAATATGGCGATACGGCTGAGCATCCGGCATTCCAACTAACCTTACAAGTAAACTTTATCAGCGGAACAGGTGGCCAAGAAGTTACCCGGTTTATCGGATCCGAAGGGGTGATGGATGTCAAAGGAAACAACATCTCGATCAAGCACAGTATTTTACCAGAAGCTCCAGGCTTTGGCGGATATGATTCTGTTTTCACTTTCTCCAAAAGCATGCAAGAGGAAATGCAAAAGGAATACGATGCTAAATGGACCGAATCGCAGAAAAAGCGCCCATTGAAGGAGGATATTACGTTTAAACCACCCACCGGCTACAACGAACATTTAGATCACTTTACTAATTTCTTTGACGCGATTAGAACAGGGAAAGCGGTTGTAGAAGATGCCACGTTTGGTTTTAGAGCTGCGGCACCTGCCTTGGCTTGTAACGAAAGTTATTTTTCTAAAAAAATCATTCATTGGGATCCGATTAAAATGAAATTGTTGAAGTAAGGGATCTTCCTTTTCAATAGGTAATTTTGACATCGACGTCCACGCAGAATCCATCCCTCACCTATATGGCGCTAACTGCGAGGGCAGTTGATTATGCGATCAATGAAAAAAAGAAGCGGAATTTGTAATTAAGAAATCGATATCCCAAAGCTTTGCAATAAACCCGCTAATCCATCGCTTGAAAATTTTGCTTTTTTTATTTGATTGATGCTGGGATTAATTTCGTAGGAATGTGCCGTCCTAAAATCCGCCTCAATCAAATTTGTATGATCAAAAAGAGCTCCGGAAAGATCGCAATTATCAAAAATCGCTTTTGGGAAATGGGCCTCTGTAAAATCAACTTCCTGTAATTGGCAATGCAGGAAAGAAGTCCCTTTCGTTTTGACTTGATAAAAAGACGAAAGGTTTAGGGAACATCTTTCAAAACTGACTTCAAATAAAAATGGATTACAAGCCTCAAAACGGAGTCCTTGCATTTTGCAATCGGCGAAATGAACTTTTTGCAAACAGGCACCACTCCATTGGACCAAACTCACATTACACGATTCAAATCGGCAATCCAGGAATTTAAAGTTTTTGAAATCGGCGGATTCAAAAGCACAGTTTTTGAAGAGGCAATGGTCATATTCCCCCGGCTCAATGACTGAGATTTTTTCAAATGTTTGATCAGCGAAGTATGAATTTCCCATGTTACAAATTTAGGGAAAATATTAGGTTACATTTTAAACGTATCTGAATACTTCTATTTTCACATATAAAGACTTTTGAGTCCCGAATATATTTGTTGCCTAAAAATAAGTTTTTGTCGCATAAAAATCTTTATTGGACAAAAAATTTAAAGTTATTATTATAATTAATATGATTTTTATTACTATTACAACTATTACGATTACTTCTATTACTTGGGAGGAATAATGGACTTCTAGGTATTAAAGGATAAAATTTGATAATTTTACTCCACCTGAAATTCAGCCCATGAAAAAATTCGGATTAATCATTGTGTTAGGAATGTTAGCGCCCTATTTATTGCTCGCCCAAAACAAGCCTGCGTATATTCTTTATAATGCGAAGGGCAAAAAATTGGCCTATGGCAAAATGATTAAAACACTCGTCAAGCAAGATGTGGTATTGTTTGGGGAATTGCATAATAATCCGATTAGCCATTGGTTAGAGTTGGAGGTCACCAAATCATGTTTGTCGGCCCGCGAATTAGTGTTAGGCGCTGAAATGTTTGAACAGGATAATCAGCCCGCGTTAAATCAGTACCTCAATGGGAAAATGACGGGAAAGGGTTTGGACTCTGCTGCCCGACTTTGGAAAAACTATAAGACGGATTATGCTCCATTAGTTAATTTAGCCAAAGAAAATAAGCTCAAATTTATAGCCACCAATATCCCTCGTAAATTTGCCAGCCTTGTGTCAAAAGGAGGTTTTGAAAGTTTGGAAAAATTGTCTGCCGAAGAAAAAACATGGATTGCACCCTTGCCTATTTTGTACGACGCTGAGCTACCCGGTTATGTCAAAATGCTGAAGATGATGGAGGAGCATAAAATGCCTAATATGGCCAAAGCGCAAGCGATTAAGGATGCGACGATGGCCTATTTTTTGTATAAAAATTTTAAACCTGGCGAGCTTTTTATTCACTACAACGGCTCCTATCATTCTGAATATTTTGAAGGGATTTCTTGGTATCTAAAAAAGTCAAATCCAAATTTGAAAATCGCAACTATCGCGACCGTAAGCCAAGATGAAATCAATTCACTTTTGCCAGAACATGTCGGAAAAGCGGACTACATTATTTGTGTAGAAAGCGATATGACCCCCACCTATTAAATTTTTAGAATATTCAAAATGATCAAGTACTCGATCACAATTGGTTTCTTGTTTATTTATTTCTCTTTAGCTTTACTAACTTTTAAAAAGTTAGTAAAGCTGGTTGCTACAGTCTCGTTCAATGCAAAGAATCAAATTTGAAGAATTAAAATCTACGATTAAAAAGGCCTTTATCCGCGCGGGAATGTCCGAAGATCAAGCCGAAATTTGTGCTCAAACACATGCGGAAACAAGTTGCGATGGCATATTTTCCCATGGGCTAAATCGGGTGGAGCGATTTGTCAATTACATTGAAAACGGCTGGGTAAACCTAGGTGCCAAACCTAATTTGGAGCAACAATTGGGGTCCATTGAAATTTATAATGGCAACTTGGCGCCCGGAGTTACCAATGCTTTTTTTGCGATGGATCGCGCGATTGACATAGCAAAAACCACAGGCTTGGGATTAGTTTCCTTGAACAATACAACCCATTGGATGCGGGGCGGATCATACGGTTGGCACGCGGCTAACCAAGGAATGATTGGAATTTGCTGGACCAATACAGAATCTTGTATGCCCGCTTGGGGTGCCACATCAGCCAGCATTGGCAATAATCCCTTTGTCATCGCGATTCCTAGGAAAGAAGGTCATGTGGTTTTGGACATGGCGATGTCCCAATATTCGTATGGAAAATTAGAAAACACTCGATTAAATAATGAAAAACTTCCCTATGCTGGCGGCTTTGATTCGGAGGGCTTGTTGACCGATGACCCCGGAGAGATCGAAAAAACGAGACGTATATTGCCCACCGGTTATTGGAAAGGCTCTAGCTTCGCTATCATGTTGGACTTGTTGGCCAGCCTTCTGTCCAACGGAAAAACAACGGCGGCCGTCGACCAATACGGATATGGAAATTGTGGGGGATGTTCCCAAGTTTTCATCGCAATAGACCCGCTGAAAATGAATGATCAGCCGTTTGTAGACCAAGCATTAAAGCAGAACATTGAACATTTGAAGCAAGCCACTCCGGTTACAGAAGGAGGAGAAATTCTGTACCCTGGGGAACGATCACTCAGAAATAGGCGCGAAAATTTGGTCAAAGGGGTTCCCGTTCATGAGTCGGTGTGGGAAACGGTGAAGAAATTAGCGGGGCTAGAATAAAAAATTACGGATTAAATAAGAAGTTTGTTGGCATATTTCTATCCACAAAATGAACCTCCGCTTTCAGGATAAATTTCAAAGAAACGTTTTGATTCTTAGGCTATTTCAAACAAAGTCGTAATTTTAAAACGATTTTATAAACCTATGAATATGAAAATGTACAATTACTTGATTATTGCCATGCTGTGCTTATCCATCAGCCCGACATATGGATTTAATCGTGCTAATCTAGTGCCAGATTCCAAGCCTAGCAAAAAACAAAAATTATTTGACGGGAAGACATTTAAAGGTTGGGAAGGCGACACATTAACTTGGCGCATCCAGGATGGGATGTTGGTGGGCGGCTCCTTAGAAACAAGAGTTCCTCACAACAATTTCCTCGTGGCTAAAAAAATCTACCATAATTTTTATTTGAAACTGAAGATAAAATTGACCGGAACGGAGGGCTTTGTCAACTCCGGAATTCAGTTTCGAAGTGTGAAAGCCACCAATCCGGCCTATGAAATGATTGGGTATCAGGCGGATTGGGGCAAGGATTATTGGGCTAGTTTATATGACGAATCAAGACGCAATAAAACGCTCATGAAGCCCAATGAAGCGGATGTGCTCTCATGGATCAAACAAGGCGATTGGAATACCTATGAAATAAGAGCGGAAAATGAACGAATTCGCCTCTATATTAATGGCAAGCAAACGGTGGATTACACGGAAACGGATGCATCCATCCCCTCCTCGGGCCTCATTGCTTTGCAGATTCATGGCGGCGCGAAGGCGATCGTCGCGTTTAAGGATATTTACTTGCAAGAGCTTCCATAAATTAACCGATATATGAAGAATTTTTTCCGTAATGGGGTGGTCATTTTAGTGGCGACAATTTGTTTGGCGTCCACCAGCAAAATGGTAAAACCCTCCTCTCTACATGTACCGCAAGACACGTCGCGCATCGACCACGATTATGTGTTGGAAGCCACGATGCTGGGGTATTTTGCCAAAGATGGAACTAGAAATCCTACCCTAAAAGCAAATAAGGGAAAGCGAGTTCGGATCACTATTTATAATGGGGAGATGATGACCCATGACATTGCCTTAGAAAAAGCGGGGATAAAAACGCCATCCATTTCGGATAAAGGGGCCAAGGTCAGCATGACGTTTATTGCCAAAGAAAACGACACCTATTTTTGTACCGTGCCGGGGCATCGTGCCGCTGGGATGGTGGGCAAATTAGAGATTGTCACAGGGGAGACAGAGACGATCGCTTCCACAGGAATGATACCGAAAAAAAATGGGGAATCGATGAATGTCAATTTTGAAACAGGAACATTGGAAAATTGGAAAGCCACGGGAGAAGCTTTTTTAAATCCACTCATTAGCCAAGAACCCTCTCCCCTACATGATAAAACAGCCAAAATTAATCCTGAAGGAACGTATTTTTTAAGTAGCGGCGGCTCGGTTAAATATGCATTGACCGGGACGCTAACGTCTGAATCTTTTAAAATAACACATCCTTTTGCTAGTTTTTTAGTCTCGGGGGGCGCGATTCAAGATACGCGAGTGGAGCTTGTTTTGGCGAAAAGCCAACAGGTTATTTTTAAATCTACGGGTCAGGGACGCGCCACTTTGCAGCCCGTGGTGGCCAATTTAAAAGCGCATCTGGGCCAGGAAATGTTCATCAGGATTATCGATAACGAAACAGGAATTTCGCCTATTCCTTACGTCGGGCATGATAAATTGGCGCACATAAATTTTGACAATTTTAGGTTTCATGCCACGAGGCCTACATTCTCTAATGAATTAAATCAAAAAGACATCATCGTCCTCCCCCCTCTTGACCCGATCCTTCATGCGGGACTTTCTGGCAAAGAGGCCGCCAAAGCGATGACATTGCCCAAAGGATTTAAGATTACCTTGGCCGCTTCGGAGCCCGATATTGTACGTCCGATTAGTTTTACGATGGATCCTCGGGGCCGACTATGGGTTGTCGAGGGACATACGTATCCGATTCCAGCTCCAGAAGGACAAGGGAAAGATCGAATTTTGATTTTTGAAGATACCGATGGAGATGGGTCGTTGGACAAAAGAAAAGTGTTCATGGAAGGGCTAAATTTAGTCAGTGGTATCGAAGTTGGGATGGGGGGAGTTTGGTTAGGAGCCGCACCTTATTTGTTGTTTATTCCCACCGACTTTACCCTGGATAAACCAACGGGCCCGATCCAAAAGTTGCTGGATGGCTGGGGTGTTCAGGATACACACGAAGTGTTAAATAGTTTGCGTTGGGGTCCGGATGGCTGGTTGTATGGAACTCATGGTGTGTTCACCCATTCCAATGTGGGAAAACCGGGGGCTGCGGACCAAGAACGTACTAAGATCAATGCAGGTGTTTGGCGTTTTCACCCTAAAACACATGTATTTGAGGTGTTTGCGGAGGGGTCAAGTAATCCTTGGGGCATTGATTTTAATGAGTATGGACATCCATTTATTACCGTTTGCGTGATTCCGCACATGTTTCACATCATTCAAGGCGCTCGTTATCAAAGGCAAGGTGGGAAACATTTTAATCCCTACACCTATGATGACATTAAGACCATAGCGGACCATGTGCATTATGTAGGGGATCGCGGGCCGCATGCCGGCAACTTTAGATCGGCTTCTGCCGGAGGAGGTCATGCACATGCGGGAGCTATGATTTATTTGGGAGGAAATACTTGGCCCAAAGAATTCAGGAACAATATTTTCATGAATAATATCAATGGGGCAAAACTTAATGTTGACATTTTGACCCCAAAAGGTTCCGGGTATACCGCGCGCCATAAAAAAGATTTTTTGGCTATGAACGATTCATGGTCGCAGTGGCTTAACATGAAATATGACCCTAGCGGATCGGTCTATGCGATTGATTGGTACGATAAAAATCAATGCCATAGTACAAATCCAGATGTGCATGATAAAACCATGGGCCGAATTTTTAAAATTACCCATGAATCGGACGTGTTCGTGCAGGTGGATTTGAGTAAGTCGACCGATCTGGAATTAGTGAATCATCAATTGAATCCCAACGAATGGTATGTGCGCCAATCGCGAACCATTTTACAAGAAAGAGGCGGGAATGCGCAGGTTTACAAAGCGTTAAGGGATATTTTAGACAAGAATCCTGATGTTACGCGTAAGCTAAGAGCCCTGTGGACTTTACAGGTAACGGGCGGTTTAACGGAAATGGATTTGGAGAGATTGTTGGGTCACGAAAGTGTTCATATACGTAGTTGGGCGATCCAATTAGCTTGCGAGAAAAAAGTAATTTCGGCTTCTTTTTTAAGCAAATTAGAATCTATGGCTAAGACAGAATCCAGTGCACAGGTACGTTTGGCCATGTTGTCTGGGTTGATGCGTTTGCGTCCCGAGTTGAGGTGGAATGTGGTGGAGGCCTTAGTTCAAAAATCCGAAGATCGCTTAGATCATAATATTCCGTTGATGGTTTGGTATGCGGCTGAGCCATTGGCTGCAATCGATCCTGTGAGATGCTTATCGATGGCTGAAAAAGCGAAAATGCCCAAGTTCTTGTTGTACATGGTTCAGCGCATTGGGGCCATCAAATCGGCGGAGGCGAAAAAAGTGTTGGAAGGCTTTATGGACCGATTGGGAAATAACCATGAGCAACATGAAATCATGATGGCGGTGGAAAAAATCTTGAAAGAAAATCAATGATGGAAGCAACAGAAATACCGGTGGGCGTGGTGGGTTTAGGCCTGATGGGATGTAGCATCGCCACCTGTTTGTTGATGTCGGGCCATCCCGTTGTTGCCATTGCGCCAATTCCCGTTGACATGGAGACGGCCGAATTACGGATTAGAAAACATTTAACGAAGGCGAGGGAAGAAAGATTAATCACTGAAGCGGCGGAATTTTATTTAGAAAATTTGATCATTAGTGAATCGTACGCGGAATTAAAAGTATGCCAATTGGTCATCGAGTGTACCATTGAGAACGAAGAAATTAAGCGATCTGTTTATGGGAAGATTGAGGCTGAAATTGCCGACGATGCATTGCTTACGTCAAATACCTCGGCGATTCCCATCAGTGAGCTTCAGAAATTGACTCAAAAACCCGATCGGTTTTTTGGGTTGCATTGGGCGGAGCCCTCGCATACCACGCGCTTTTTAGAAATTATTTGTGGGGACCAAAGTGATATTAAGAAGGGAGAATATTTATATGAATTGTCGCATGGATGGGGGAAGGAGCCAACCTTAGTACGGAAGGATATTCGAGGATTTATAGCGAATAGATTAATGTATGCCATGTACCGAGAGGCATTTTATTTGGTCGAAAATGGGTATGCGACCGTAGAGGACGTGGATCGTGCTTGCCGAAATAATACGGGGTATTGGATGACCTTGGTTGGGGTTTTTGGTTGGATGGATTTAACCGGAGTGCCTGCCTATCATAATGTGATGAAGGATTTAAATGGCACTTTATACAATGGTACAGAGATGCCAAAATTGATCGATGACATTGTTAAATCTGGCGGGAAAGGCGTAAGCAATGGCCGCGGATTCTACCAATATAGCCCTGAGGAGGCTAAATTATGGGAAGAAACCTTTGCCGACTTTAGTTATGAAATCAGAAAATTGGCCTTAAAATACCCGGCGGATGTGGTAAAGTCTAAATTGAAAACCAACTAGTTGATTTAGGAGCGATCTATTTTTTAAATCGGTTTTAGGGCGCTAAAAACTAATTGGCTCAAAAAATTAAAAACAAACTCCTCCTCTTTGGTATTAGAAACATCAGTCAATCGAGGCAAATTTTTACTAAAATATTGTTGGCTATGAGCGGTTTCAATCAAGGTACTGCTTAGAGATCTAGAATAAGCATATGTGGGATTTAAGCTTAGCATGACCTCCGAAACTTTGTTGCACAAATCTTTGTAAGGTTTAAAAACTTGAAAAGAATTGATTTCCTTCACTTCTTTTATCAGGTAAACTTTACTGCTTTCAGATAGGACAATTTGGTTTAAATAGGATTTGTTGTAATCTAATTGGCCCAAACTTTCGGGTAAACTTTGCGTAAACAAAGTGATAATCTTAATTAATTTTTCTTTGGGATCTTGGATATTTTGGATAGTAAAATCAACAAGAAACTCCATGTAGGACCAATACCAGTTCAAAATATATAAAAGCAATCGGTGTTTATTTTCAAAATACCGGTAGATCGATGCTTCGGTTTTGGACATTTTCGTGGCTAATTTTTTAAAGGTAAAATGCTCAAAACCCAGCTCATAAATTAAATCAATCGCATTTTTCACAATTTGTTTACCTAATTCCGAAGATTCGGGATCGCGTAAATAGATATGTTCGTTGACCTTAAAACTTAGTTGGAAATCCATATATTCTAAAAATTTAGCTCAAATATAGCAATAGTAAAATTATTATAAAATAAAATAAAATATTTGATATAATAGTAATACTATTATAATAAAAAGTATTGTATCTTTGTTTAAAATATATTTGAATGGATTTTCTTTCCGCCGTAAATAGTATAAGCCAATTAACAAAACTTCATAAAAAGGAGATTTTGGCTATTTACCTTTTTTCAGCTTTTTCGGGTTTGGTGCAACTGAGTTTGCCTCTTGGCGTTCAGGCCATCGTTGGGTTTGCACTTGGTGCCACGATGGTGACCTCTATTTATGTGCTTATATTTTTGGTGGTTTTGGGTGTAGTAATTGTTGGCTTACTTCAAATAAACCAAATGAGGTTAATTGAAAAAGTCCAACAACAAATTTTTGCTGATTACGCGTTTGATTTTGTAACCAAGATTCCCCGATTTGATTTAAAAAAATGGGACTCATATTATCTTCCAGAGAAAGCGAATCATTTTTTTGAAACGGCAACTGTTCAAAAAAGCTTTTCAAAAATTTTATTAGATCTACCTATTGCAAGTATTCAGATCGTTTTGGGCTTACTTTTATTATCTTTTTATCACCCATTTTTTATTGTTTGGGGGGTAATACAGGTATTAGTTATTTGGTTGATATTGCTTAATACGAGCAAACCGGGACTTTCTACCAGTTTGGCTGAAAGTAAATATAAGTATGCGGTAGCGTCTTGGTTTGGAGAAATGGCTAGGACCTTAAAATCAATTAAATTTAGTGAGCCTGATTTATCCATTCATAAAACTGATCAGCAGGTGATGGGCTATTTGGGCGCACGGACAAAACATTTCAAAGTATTGTTATTTCAATACAAAATTCTTGTTTTTTTCAAGGTTTGCATGACCTTGGCGATGTTGACTATTGGTGCAGTTTTATTGGTAGATCAGCAACTTAATGTTGGCGAATTTATAGCTGTTGAAATTGTGATCATCATGGTTATTAACGCGGTAGAGAAATTGATCATTAGCTTAGAAAGTTTTTATGACCTGGCCACTGGACTAGAGAAGTTGGCAATCATCACGGATTCGCCCCTTGAAAAAAATGAAGACGAAACTTTAAATGCGCTATTCAATGGGGTTCAAATTAATTTCGTCGATTTTTCATTTGAATTCGAATTGGATAAACCCCTGTTAAAGCAAGTTAATTTGGCCATTGAAAAGGGGGCTAAAATAGGAGTACATGGCTCTCAAGGATCAGGAAAATCTATTTTTCTAAGGATGCTAACAGGTAATTATACAGATTTTGTCGGCTCTCTTTTAATTAATCAAATTCCCATTCAAAATTTAAATAAGAGTGAATATCGAAAGCAGGTGGGGACCTATTTACAGGGGCATGAAATTTTTATGGGCACATTAATGGAGAACATTACGTTGGGCCAGACGGATATAAGTACAGATATAATCATTCAACAAGCAAATAAATTAGGCTTTACGAATTTTCTACATTATTTCCCTTTGGGCTTTGATACTCTTTTGGATCCAATGGGTAAAAAACTTTCGGAGTCGCTTAAAAAGAAAATTTTATTAATAAGGGCTACCGTTGGCAAAAAATCCTTGCTTTTGTTGGAAGAGCCTTGGAATGGCTTGCCCATTGACTTACAGGTTAAAATGAAGGATTATTTTTTGAATGAATTACCTAATTCCACTGTGATTATTGCTACAAATGATGCTGAGTATATTCAGAAATGTACTGTGGCATTTGAAATTAAAAACGGTGTTATTTTAGATTAATATATGGCGGATCACTTTTTTAAGTCTTTTAAGCACGTGTATTTGCAAGATAAAAAGAGCTATTTAAATAGGTGGCTACTAATTATTTTGGGAATATTTTTGGCCAGTTTATTTCTTCCTTGGACACAAAATATTAAAGCCAAAGGCAAGGTGACAAGTCTTTTCCAAGAGCAACGACCTCAAGCGGTGAATTCTCCAATTCCTGGTAAAATAATGAAATGGTGGGTTCGGGAAGGGGATATTGTAAAAAAAGGAGATACGCTAATCCAAATTTCTGAGATCAAAGAGGATTATTTGGATCCTAATTTGGTGAACCGCACTGAGCAACAAGTCGACGCAAAAAAGGGCGCTATTTCCTATTATAAGAGTAAAGTGAATGTGACGGGGGCACAAATTCAAAATTTACAAAATGGGAGAAAGTTGAAAATTGAGCAGATAGGCAATAAGTTAAAGCAATTAGAGAATAAACTGGAGGGCGAGAAGGCAGAAATAATGGCAGCAAATAACGAGTTTAATTTAGCGAAAAATCAATACGAGCGTCAGCAAAAAATGTATGAACAGGGTTTGGTTTCACAAACGCAGTTCCAACAAAGAAATGTAGTTTTTCAAAATGCTCAAGCCAAAAAAACGGTGGCTGAAAATAAATTAGAGCAAACAGTACAAGAAATTGTCAACACAAAAATTGAGCTCAGAGGCGTGGAGCAAGAGTATAATGAAAAAATTAATAAAGCTGAGGCGGAGAGATTACAGAGTCTTGGGACGATAGAAGTGGGAAAAGGCGAGGTGGCGAAACTCGAAAACCAAGTCAGTAATTACCGAATTAGAAATGGCATGTATATCATTCTTGCACCTCAAGACGGTCAAATAACTCAGGCAAAAAAGGCTGGTTTAGGAGAAGTCATTAAGGAAGGGGAAGACTTGATGAGCATTGTTCCCCCTAAGATTAATTATGCTGTAGAAATGTACATAAGACCCTTAGACTTGCCTTTAATTTCAAAAGGTCAAAAGGTTCGTTTTATGTTTGATGGCTTTCCCGCCATCATATTTAGCGGTTGGCCTAATCAAAGCTATGGAACGTTTGGTGGTAAAGTTATGGCCATTGAAAATTCAATAAGTCCTAACGGTATGTTTAGAGTTCTGGTCGCTGAAGATTTACAAGATCGTCCATGGCCAGAGCAAGTAAAAATTGGAGGTGGAGCTCAAGGAATTGCGCTACTAAAAAATGTTCCTATTTGGTATGAATTATGGCGAAATATTAACGGATTCCCTCCTGATTATTATTCATTTACTTCTGAAAAATGAAAAAAATAATAGGGTTTTTACTGATTTCGGTCCAACTATTTTCTCAAGATAGCTTGCTGACTTTGCATTCAGACGAAGTTCTTTTAATGGTTCAAAAATATCATCCAATTGCTAAGCAAGCATTTATTGGGATTCAAGCTTCCCAAGCAAATATCCTGGCAGCTAAAGGGAATTTTGATCCCGTATTTAGCCAATATTCGAGTCAGAAAACATTAGATGGAAAGAATTATTACTTACATCAATCGCCAAATCTGACAATTCCTACTTGGTATGGCATTGAAATTTCAGGAGGGATGGAATTTTTAAATGGTGCTCGGTTAAATCCAGACCGGAGTTTGGGACAAACTAGCTATTTGGGAATTTCGATTCCTTTGGCACGAAATTTAGTCATGGATAAGCGCAGGGCGACGTTAATCCAAGCCAAAATATTCAATCAATTGGCTGTTCAGGAGCAGCGAAATGTGATCAATCAAATCATCGTAGATGCGATGGCAGCATATTGGAATTGGGTAAAATCGTATCGTGTTTATGAAACAGTGAAGCAAAATTTAAAGGTGGCGGTAGACCGACAAGCCCTAACGAAGAAGGGTTTTGAGTTTGGCGAGAGGCCGGCCATCGATACCGTAGAGGCGGCTAGCCAGCAACAATACTTCTCCAATATAGCTGAAGCAAAATGGCTTGAATTTCAAAATGCGACCTTAGATTTATCCGCATTTTTATGGTGGGAAAACAATGTGCCGATTCAGATACCTGATCAAATAATCCCCTCCGAATCCCTAGAATCTATCCAAGGCGTTAATTTTTCATTGGCAGATTTACTCGACCAAGCGATGAAAAATCACCCTGAACTTCAAATTTATTCCCTTAAAATTTCAGCTTTACAAGTGGATAAAAGGTTGAAATTCCAAGGCTTGTTGCCCAAAGTTGATTTACAGTATAATCAATTAGCCTTAAATCAAACTCCTTTTTTTACCGCGCCCTTATTTGAAAATAATTTTCAGTATGGGCTGAAAGTTGAAATACCGCTTCGATTTTCTCAGGGAAGAGCGGAATACCAAAAAGCTAAATTAAAGCTTCAAGATGAATCATTATTTCAGGACCAAAAAAGAAGGTCGATCGAAATAAAAATCAAATCCTACCACAATGAAATGATTGCTTTACGCAAACAAATTTTGACGCAGGAAGCAACCAATAAAAATTTAATAGCCTTAGTGAAAGCGGAAGAGAGCCGATTTAATAATGGAGAATCATCCCTTTTTTTAATCAATTCTAGAGAGAATAAAGCGCTAGAGGCATTGGAAAAATTAATTGAATTAAAGGCAAAATTTGCCAAAACAGTCTATGCACTTCAAGGAAGTGCTGGTTTACTGGGAGGCGTTTAACGATAGTTTGTGTTGGTGGTTTGTGAGAAAATAATTTAGAAGTAGGATTGCATATAACCCAAGGGTAAAATACCCTTGGGTTTATTTGTATGTTGTCAAACTAATAATTGATGTTCCCATTATATATAAACTTGCAATTTCCATCCTCTTCATTTTCAAACCCAATACTTCCATTCTGCATGCACTACAAAAGGGTAATCATGTAGGTTATTTCATTTGGTGTCGCTTCGACAATAATGTTTTCATTGGGGTCAAGTCTCTACCATTCATTACCATAGAATAAAGGACATCAACGACCGAGAAATTGCTCAAATCAAGCATAATAAGGCTGAACACCTACGAGAACTCGGGAGTAGCTTTAAGAAATTACATCAAAAAAGACGTTCGAATGCTTGAAAACCTTGATTATTTCTATCAAAATTCAAATGGAGAGACGAAAAAAAATGCAGCCATTAAGCACACAACTCCAATTCAGGTCCTATTAAACGTAAAGGGGGGTTTTGGATAGTGGTAAAACAAAAAAAGAGGTCAATTTGACCTCTTTTTGATTTATACTCCCTTAGGCGGAATGTTGCATTCGTTTCCTATATTAAAAATCGTACAAAACCGAATTGACCTTACACCACTCAATCCAAATTAATTATTAGTGGCTAGCTTTCTCTTCTTCCTTTTTTTTGAGAACAAATTTCAGCACAAAATAAATAACCAATGCAGAAAGTACACCAGTCAAAAAATCCGTCATTGGCACCATTACAGCCGTGTAAATCATCATCCAAAATTCAAATTTACCAGCATGTTTAATTTCTTTGATTTCAGATGGTTTGATCATATTGCTAGCAACCCAAACCAAAATACCGCCAATACAAGCCATCGGAATTAACTCTAAATATTGAGCCAAATAAAATGCCATGGTCAGTTTTAAGATAGCTTTAAAGTAACCTGCCATAGGAGTTGTGGCTCCGGCCTTTATACTGGTAGCCGTTCTTGCCAATGCACCAGTACAAGGAAAACCTTGTACCAACGGGGTAATGATTTGAACCAAACCTTGGCCAAAAAATTCTTTGTCTGGGTTAAATGGTGTTCTATCATTTTTTGCTAATCGGTCAGCCATCGAAGAACACAAAACACTTTCTACGCCCGATACAAATACGATCCCTACCACAAAATATACAATGTCAAGCATTACACTTCCGTTCATAGCGGGTAAAAATGGCAATTGTAATTTGAAAAAATTGTTTGGAATAGAGCCATATAAATCACGAACTAATATGATATTTTTATCGGCCAATAAGGTGGATGCCAATAAGGTAGCTGTACCCATGGCAATTACTGGCCCGGGGATGTAAATAGATATTTTCAACAGATATTTTGCTAAAATAAACGTTATTATCCCTAATAATATTGACCATACATTAATTAAATGAAGGTGTTCCGACATAAATTTAATGCGCTCAATTAAACTTTTAGAACTATCACCAAGCAATGTTTTAAAACTATCTAATCCCAAAATATCTTTGAAATTTGTAGCAGCAATAGCCAAGGCAATGCCCACGGTAAATCCAACAATAATTGAATTGGGAACAAGTTTAGCATATTTACCCACACCAAATATTCCCATTATTATTAGAATAATTCCCGAGATAATGGATACCAAAACAAGGAAGCCATGCGCTTGTTCAAATGTTCCTCCATTTGCTGGATCACTGTACTTGGCTATAAGAGCAGCAATAACCGGAATAAAAGCAGCAGTTGGGCCGTAAACCTGATATTTCGAACCACCAAAAGTTCTACCTATTACACAGGCCAAAGCCCCTGCAATAATGCCATGTTCTGGTCGCATTCCCATGGCCATCGCAAAACCCATTGCCATCGGAATGGCTGTCATGGCAACGATTAAACCAGCGCTCAAATCTTTATAAGCTACATTTAACCAATTTTCTTTCGTTAAATCTTCCCATCGAGAATCGAAAAAAGTAAAAAATAATTTTATTCGCCCTAATGGGGATGTTGGAAATTTTGACTCGCTCATATTCTTTTATTTAAATATTTGGGTTATTGCATCTTTATTCGTGGTCGGTCGGTCGCTTGTCCACGCTACTTCTTTATATTCAACATTCGATTTTTTTATGAGAGGAATTGGGTCAAAACCGTTTTTATGAGGTTTCAAGCAATAATCTTTGGGCAAATAAATTAGGTCTATTCCATGTGCTTCATAAAAATTTAAAAATGCATTTTTATTTATTCCATTAAAAAGCTCTATTTCAATGGAATGAAGACTAGATTCGTATGTATTACTAATAATAGCTATCGCATCATTGAAATCTGTACTTGCTAAAGCTTTCGTTATTTTGGCAGGATCATAAAACAATAGTTCAGTTATCGAATCGCTGATATACGCTGAATACATTAAAATGATGGTTGATTTTTCTTGCTTTCGCTCTTCAAGTGCATATTTTAGGGTATTTAAAGACTCTATTCTAAAGTCAATAGGAATCAGTATTTTCTTTTGCATGCCTTTTGCGATTGATAAATAATACTGCAATGATAGGCTGGCGCTATTAGAGCCAATTAAGATTAAGATTAGAATTTGATTAGATTTAAAGCCTAGGCAAAATAGAGTCATTCGACCAGCAAAACTGTAGTCGTAGATAGAGTAGGCTAGGAGGCTTGAAGGAGGCCGAAATTTTAGCGGCTTAGAGTATCGCTATAGGTAATTTTACTTGAACAGTCACTCCTTTGTGTAAGACAGAGTTGATAATAAGTTCGCCTTTGTGAATTTTGATAATGTTTTGGGTTAAGGGTAAACCAATCCCATAGCCATCATATGCGGCTGTGTTGCTTGCCCTAAAGAAAGGATCGTAAATAAATGGTAATTCCGACTCAGGAATGCCAATTCCTTGATCTTTAAATATCATGACTATTTCATTATTTGTGGAAGCCAAACTTACAATAACCGGTTTGTTGCTCGAGTATTTGCACGCATTTGTCATAATGTTTGTAATGGCTAACATGAGTAAATCTTTATTCCCCATTACTTTTAATTTTTTAGGGTTTTCAGGCAACAACTCAAAGTCTATTTTTATGTTATTTTCAGGAATTAGTTGATTCATAATTTCATTGGCTTGCAATATTAGCTCGTCAGTTCTTAATATGGTATAGTTGAATTTATTCTCTTTATACCCTATTTGTGCTAAAAAAAGCAAGGATTGGCTTATTTTGTTGAGCCTTTCTGATTGTTTAAGTATTTTTTGTAAGGCTTCCTTATACTCTTCTGGGGTTCTATCTTTCAATAAAGTCACATCCGCCTCGCCAATAATAGCTGTAAGGGGTGTTCCAAATTCGTGGGAAGCATTACTAATAAAGTTTTTGTTTGTTTCAAAAGCTATTTCTATCCTATTTAAAAGATTATTGAATGTAGTGGTAAGCCGTTTAATTTCGTCGGTGTTTTTAATATCATCTAGTCGTAAATGTATATTGTCTGTGCTTATGCTATTTACTTTAGTGATTATTTTATCTATTGGGTCAAAAAATCTCTTTGAAAATAAATAGGTCAGGTAAATGATCAGTAGAATTGAAATAAATCCGCCAACAAATAATACTTTTTTCAGCAAAATTAAATGGTGGCTGTTGTAATAGTTTTTTGCTGAAACAATGACAAAATAAAAACCCTTCGGGGTCTCCCGTTTTTTTCCATAATAAAAAATATCATCTTTTTGAAAATTAGCAAATTGCTGAGTGTAAACTAAATTAAGGAGTTTGATCGGAAGCGAATTCGTCTTTGCTAATTTTTTAATTGCGGTTGCGTTGGGGCAATACAATATATACTCTTTTTCGTCACTTAGTAATTCTAAGTGTTCCTCCTTAATATTTTTTAATACTTGAGCGTATTTCTGATTGGATTCAAAATGGCGCTTTTCTGCTACACTTACGCTTACCTCCAGCCGTTTATAAAAATCCGCGTATGAGTAATTGGATAAAAAATAATAAACGCTTGATCCCAAAAAAAACAAAATCAGGCTTATTGAAATGATTAATAAAATGGTGATTTTACGAATACTGCTCATGCTTCTTTGAGTATATAGCCCATGCCAACTGCCGTATGTATTAATTTTGGCTCAAAATCAGTATCGATTTTTTTTCGAAGGTAATTGATGTAAACATCTACCACATTGGTTCCTACATTGAAGTTAATATCCCACGCGTTTTCTAACAGATCCATTCTTGACAATACTTTGCCCTTATTTTTGAGAAGTGTGAATAATAGTCGGTATTCTGTGGCAGTAAGTGCAATTTCTTTGCCATTTCGGGTAACCTGTTTTGCATCATCATCAAGTACCAAATTGGATATAAGGTATTTTACTTTGGGCTTTTGAGCGCCCATTTTCTCCTGATTTAATCTTCTTAAAATAGCTCTTATGCGCGCTATAAGTTCGTTGAACTTAAAAGGCTTAACTAGGTAATCGTCAGCTCCCGAATTTAACCCTAAGGCAATATTGTCTGGCGTATTTAATGCCGTTAAAAAAAGTATTGGCGTTTGAGTTCCATGGCCTCTAATTTCCTTGCATACTTCTATTCCATTTTTCTCAGGAATCATTATGTCTAGCAGGATTATATCATATGGGTTATTTAAGGCCATTTGAAGGCCATCAACGCCATTTAGCGCAACTGACACTTCAAAAGATTCTTCCCCCAAGCCCTTTTTGACAAAATCTACCACATCTGGCTCATCTTCTATCAGAAGTATAGAGATAATATTCATTGATTTTTTTAAGCTATAAAATCAGTGTCCTCATAGTAAGTAACTTGTCCCGTTGTTAAATCGTGCATTCCGCCAATAATACCAATTTCTCCGTTCGCTATCATGTGTTCAAGAATAGTACTTCTCTCCAAAATGGATTTTACTGTCCTTTTTACATTAATAGCAGCAACATTTTCTACAAAATTAGCATTAGTAGAATTACGATTATCTTTTGTTTCTAATTCGTCGTCTACAGCAGGTCTTATTTTTGCGAGCAAGGCAGTTAAATTCCCCATCTCGGCATGGTCGCATGCGCCTTTTACTGCTCCGCACTTACTGTGCCCTAATACCACGATTATTTTTGAGCCAGCTAATTTACAAGCAAATTCCATACTACCTAATATGTCCTCGTTGATGATATTACCAGCAATTCTTACACTAAAAATATCACCAAGTCCTTGGTCAAAAATAAGCTCAGCGGAAGTTCTACTATCAATACAGCTTAAAACCACTGCGAATGGATGTTGGCCATCAGATGTTTCATTTGCCTGCTGTAACAAGTTGCGATTTGCCTTTAAATTATTAACAAATCTTTTATTGCCTTCTTTAAGCAATTCCAAAGCCATGGATGGAGAAATGGCTGCTTGTAACTCTTTTGTTAAAGTTTTCATTATTTTAATTTTAGTTTATAATTATCATTTTAGGTCGTCAAACTAATTGGACTTTTCTTTAAGGATTGTTTTGTAATGGCTTTAAATTAGCATTAATTTCATTTTAAATTGATTGAATACTTTTCAAACCGGTTTTAGTGCGCTAAAAACTAATTGGTTCAAAAAATTAAAAACAAATTTTTCATCTTTTCCACTTGAAATATCAGTCAATCGAGGCAAATTTTTACTAAAATATTGTTGGCTATGAGCGGTTTCAATCAAGGTACTGCTTAGAGATCTAGAATAAGCATATGTGGGATTTAAGCTTAGCATGACCTCCGAAATTTTGTTACATAAGTCTTTGTATGGTTTAAAAACTTGATAGGAATTTATTTCCTTCACTTCTTTTATCAGGTAAACTTTACTGCTTTCAGATAGGACAATTTGGTTTAAATAGGATTTGTTGTAATCTAATTGGCCCAAACTTTCGGGTAAACTTTGCGTAAACAAAGTGATAA